>NZID01000038.1 GCA_002691605.1 Crocinitomicaceae bacterium | reverse complement strand
TGAAGAATTAGCTGTAATGGTAGATACTTTTAGAACGCTCAAATTAACAGTTCAAGCATTAGAAATAGAATTACAAGACTACTACAAATCCTGGATTCATTAATAAATTTTTAATGAGAAAAGATGTTACTAATATAGAAGAAAACATAGAAAAAGTTTTTGAAGGAGCTCAAGATTTTTTACCATTGTTAGGGACAGATTATATAGAATTTTATGTGGGTAATGCCAAACAAGCAGCACATTTTTATAAAACTGCTTTTGGGTTTCAATCTTTGGCCTATGCAGGGTTAGAAACGGGATGGAAAGACAAGGTTTCCTACGTTTTAAAACAAGATAAAATTAGGTTGGTTCTTACTACTGCCTTAAATAGTAAATCAGGAATAGGGAATCATGTTAAAAAACACGGTGATGGTGTAAAAGTAATTGCACTTTGGGTAGAAGATTCCAAAAAATCCTATGAAGAGACTATAAAGAGAGGAGCAAAATCATATTTAAAACCAGTAAGAGAANAGGATGAGTTTGGGGAAGTAGTAAAATCAGGAATTTATACCTATGGAGAAACGGTTCACCTCTTTATAGAAAGAAAAAATTACTCAGGAGAATTTCTTCCAGGATATAAAAAATGGGAATCTAACTATAACCCCTCTCAAACAGGACTTAAATATATTGATCACATGGTTGGTAATGTTGGNTGGGGNGAAATGAATACTTGGGTAAATTGGTATGAAGATGTGATGGGATTTGTCAACTTTTTATCTTTCGATGACAAACAAATACATACAGAATATTCTGCCTTAATGAGTAAAGTAATGAGTAATGGNAATGGAAGAATCAAATTTCCTATTAATGAGCCCGCNAAAGCAAAAAAGAAATCTCAAATCGAAGAATATTTAGACTTTTACGAAGGACCTGGTGTTCAGCACATAGCTATAGCTACGGATAATATTATTCAAACGGTTCAAGAACTTAAAAAAAGAGGAATTGAATTTTTATCTGCTCCTCCAAATGAATACTATAAAGATATTCCTAAAAGGTTGGGGGATCACATGAAAGTCATGAAAGAAGATATTAGGGAACTTCAAGAATTAGCCATTTTAGTAGATGCTGACGAAGAAGGCTATTTACTTCAAATTTTTACTAAACCTGTGGAAGATAGACCCACTTTATTTTTNGAGATTATCCAAAGAATGGGTGCTAGGGGATTTGGAGCGGGTAACTTTAAGGCATTATTTGAATCTATTGAAAGAGAGCAAGCTAACCGGGGAACGCTGTAAAATGAGTCAAGAAATAGATAAAAANATTTTAAAAGCTTTATCGGATAAGGGCTTAAATACAGAATCTTTTTTAGAAGGATTAGCCAGTTTTAAACCCCTTACTTATTGGGATTATATTCAAACAGAATCTCTNCTAAATCTTCAGACACAAAGAACAGATTTACCTGACGAAATGGTTTTTATAATTTACCATCAGATCAATGAATTATTNTTTAAAATGATTCTATGGGAAATGGAACAATTAGCTAGTAAAGAAAATTTAAAAGCATTTTTTTTAACTGAAAGATTGGAAAGAATAAGTAGTTATTTTGATATGCTTTGTAGCTCTTTCAAGATCATGAAAGATGGAATGGAATTGGAACAGTATATGAAATTCAGAAAAACTTTAGCACCNGCGAGTGGTTTTCAAAGTGCTCAGTACAGAAAAATAGAATTTGCAAGTACTGAATTAATTAATTTAATTGATTTCAGATTTAGAAAAACAATTAATAGAAATACTCCATTTAAATACGCATTTGAACATTTGTATTGGCAAGCTGCNGGAAAGAATCATGAAACTGGGGAGAAAAGCATTATGATAAAACTTTTTGAAGATCANTATTTGGACGAATTTATTTTGTTTATGAAACAATATAACAACAAAAATATTTGGTCTCTTTTTAATAATCTTTCTGATCAAGAAAAAAATAATTTAGAATTGATTAATTCAATGAGACACTACGATCATACTGTAAATGTTAAATGGGTAATGCAGCATTTCCATACAGCTTCTCTTTATTTAGATGGTGCTAATAAAGTTGAAAAAGCTACTGGAGGAAGTGATTGGAAAAAATATATGCATCCTAAATATCAGAGAAGAACCTTCTTTCCTAAACTGTGGTCTAAAAATGAATTAGATAATTGGGGTGAACAAAATTTAGAAGAGCATGAAATTCTTAGTAATTTTAACGAATTAAATATTTAAGCTATGGAAAATCAAGATTTGTTACTTCAGTTTCAAGAAAAAATTGATTCCGATATCAAAATTGAGCCCAAAGATTGGATGCCTGAAAAATACAGGCAAACTTTAATCCGTCAAATTTCGCAGCATGCCCANTCTGANATAATTGGTATGCAGCCTGAAAAAAATTGGTTAACTAGAGCACCTAGTTTAAGAAGTAAAAAAATATTAATGGCTAAAATACAAGACGAAGCCGGACACGGACTTTACTTGTATTGTGCAGCAGAAACGTTAGGAGTGAAACGAGAACAATTTTTAAAATGGTTACACGAAGGAAAAGCAAAATATTCAAGTGTTTTTAATTATCCAACTCTCAGTTGGGCAGACATGGGTGCAATTGGATGGCTAGTTGACGGAGCTGCAATTGTTAATCAGGTTTCTCTACAAGGNACATCATATGGCCCTTATTCTAGGGCTATGGTAAAAATTTGCATGGAAGAAAGTTTTCATCAAAGACAAGGATTTGAGATTATGGCTCAGTTAGCNAATGGAACGGTAGAACAAAAAGAAATGGCNCAGGATGCAGTTAATAGATGGTGGTGGCCATCTATAATGATGTTTGGACCTCACGATTCTGAAAGTGCCCACTCCAACCAGTCCTTAAAATGGAAAATTAAAAGAGAATCTAACGATTCATTAAGACAAAGGTTTATAGACAAAACTATTGAGCAAGGACACCATTTNGGATTGACTTTCCCCGATCCTAATTTAGTGTTTAATAAACTAACTAATCATTATGATTATTCTCCGATAAATTGGGATGAATTTTGGAATGTAGTTAAGGGGAATGGTCCTGGTAATAGGCAAAGGCTCCAACATCATATAAAAGCTCATCAGGAAGGTAAGTGGGTAAGAGAGGCGGCGAAAGTATATGCTCAAAAAAGNANTACTACTCAAANATCTGCATAAAATGGATATNGATGATCAGGGAATATTGTGGGAGGTTTTTATAAGAGTAAAAGCAGGNAGACCATTTAANCATGTTGGTAGNTTACATGCTTATGACAAAGAGATGGCGATGCAATCAGCACGGGATTTATTTACCAGAAGAAATGAAGGNAATGGGATTTGGATAGTCAAANCTGAGGATATAATATCCTCTGAATCAAATGACAAAGAAGCATTTTTTGATCCTTCTAACGATAAAATTTATAGACATCCTACTTTTTACAAAATTCCCGATGGTATAAAACATATTTAATGAACGATAAACTAATAGATTTTTGTTTAAGAATTGGAGATACTTCTCTAATTTTGAGTCATAGAATTGGGGAATATTGTAGTAAAGCCCCTTTATTAGAAGAAGACCTTGCAATAACAAATGTAGGATTAGATCTATTAGGACAAGCAGAAAATTTTCTAACTTATGCTGCAGAGTTAAAAGGAGATACTACAGCGGACTTATTAACTTTCAAGAGAAAAGAAAAGAATTTTAGGTGCCTTCATTTAGCTCAGACTCCAAATACAGATTTTGCATTTATACTAACTCGTCAGTTCATGCTCGATTGTTATCATAAATTACTATTTGATAGTCTAATTTATAGTAAAGATGACAGAATTTCTGGTATTTCTAAAAAAGCAATTAAAGAAGTAAATTATCATTTAAAAAGAAGTTCTGACTGGATTCTAAGGCTTGGCTTAGGAACAGAAGAAAGCCATACGAAACTTCAGAACGCAATTGACCAACTTTGGATGTATACAGATGAATTATTTGTAGATAACGAAACAGATATTATAATTAATCAATCAAAAATAGGGCCCTTGAGTAGTAGTCTTAAAGAAGGCTGGAAAGAATTAGTTCTTCCAATTTTTAAAAACGCATCTATAGTTGTTCCTGAAAATCACCTATATTCTTTAAAATATGGTAAAAATGGATTTCATACTGAATATTTAGGTTATATTTTAGCTGAAATGCAACATCTTCCATTATTATACCCAGATGCTATTTGGTAGAAACTTCTCTAATGAAAGTTAAGTTATCAGCAGTAATTATAACCTACAATGAAGCAGAAAATATTGAAAGATGTATCAGTTCTCTAAAAGATGTTGCTGATGAAATTATTGTAGTTGATTCTTTTAGTTCTGATAAAACAGTCGAAATTGCAAAGTCTAATGGAGCGATTGTTTTTCAAAACAAATTTAAGGGTTATTCCAATCAAAAAAAATTTGGGATTTATAAATGTTCTTCAAACTACATCTTATCATTGGATGCAGACGAGTGTTTATCCAAAAATCTACAAGAATCTATAAAAGATGTTAAAAAGAACTACCGTTCAGATGCTTATGAAATGAATAGAAAAAACAATTACCTAGGTCAATGGATTAACCATTGTGGATGGTATCCAGATAAAAAAATTAGATTATTCGATAAAAATAAGGCGAGTTGGAATGATAACTATGTACATGAAAAAGTAGTTTTAATACAGGGAGCTAAAACTGGATTTTTGAAAGGAGATATTCTACATTATAGTATTAAAAATAAAGCGCATCATTACAGAACAATTGATCATTATTCTACATTATATGCTCAAATGATGTACGAAAAAGGTAAGCAAGGGTTTATTTATATTGGGGTTATTAAGGCAATAGTGAAATTTCTGAAATTGTATTTTTATAAACTAGGGATTTTAGATGGAATAAATGGATGGAGAATCTGTAAAGCTTCTGCCTATTCTATTTATTTAAGAAACAAAAAATGCAAGGACTTATACAATGAAAAAGTTTAAAGTGTTACATGTTTCTAGCGCATTGTCCTGGCGGGGCGGAGAACAACAAATAGTTAATTTAATAGATGGGCTAACTTTAATAAATGAGAATATAGACCAGACGATTTTTTGTGCTCGAGAAAGTGCCATAGAGAAATATTCAATCTCCCACAAAATTAATTTTGAATCAGCCAAAAAAAAATCTGCAATTGATTTGTTTTATCTTTCAGCTTTATCAAAGGTTATTAAAAGCTATCAGCCAGACATTATTCATGTTCACGATAGTCATGCACACACAGCTTGTGTTTTAGTACATCTATTTATATTTTCAAAAATTCCCATTGTTCTACATAGAAGAGTAGACTTTTCTGTAGGAAAATCTTTTTTTTCAAATTATAAGTATAATTATTCAGGGATAAAAAGAATAATTACAGTCTCAAAAGCGATTAAAAAAATCATAAAGCCAAATGTAAAAGCTCCTGTAGATGTGATTTATTCAAGTTGGAGAAAATCATTAATTGATGAATCTAAATTAATTAACCTCAGAGAAGAATTGAAACTGCCAAATTCAACAAAGCTTATAGGAAATATAGCTGCATTAACTGACCATAAAGATTATCAAACTTTTGTTAAAACTGCAGCTCTCATAATAAAAAAAGATTTAAACATTCATTTTATTATAACAGGTGCTGGGGAGCTAAAAGAACAAATTGAAAGTCTAATAAGTTCTCTAAATTTAGAAGAAAACATTCATCTGCTTGGATTTAGAGAGGATGTTCCTGAAATTATGAAAAACCTTGACATTTTCTTTATGCCATCTAAAATGGAGGGATTAGGATCCATATTGTATTTAGCATTTGCCTTTAAAATTCCTGTTGTTTCAACAAATGCTGGAGGAATTCCTGAATTAGTTAAAGACAAGGAAACAGGCTATACTTGTGAAATTGGTAATTCTGAAGAATTAAGTCAGCGCCTTTTATTGGTTTTAGAACAAGAAAATAGTAGTGTAACAGAAACTGCTTACCAGCTTGCATTATCAAATTTACACGTACATATGGCACAAGCTAATCACAAGATATACTTAGATTTAATAAGAAAAAATTATGAAATATAACCTTAGTGAAATAACGGAGCTTATAAAAAATAGAAGAACAATATACCCTCAATTTTTTTCTTCAAGAAAAGTCCATAAAGAAATAGTAGAACACTTATTAAATAATGCTACCTGGGCTCCAACGCATGGAAATACGAAACCATGGAGATTTAAAGTTTATATGGGAGAAAGCAGAGCAGAGTTAAGTAAAAATTTAGGTGAGTTATACAAAAAATTGACACCTAAAGAATCTTATATAGAAAAAAAATTTGAAAAAATAATTTCAAGACCTTTTCTTTCATCTGTTGCCATTGTTATTTGTATGAAAAGAGGGAGTAATGAGAAAATTCCAGAAATTGAAGAAGTAGAAGCAGTAGCTTGTGCTACACATAATATTTGCTTAACTGCAACTGCCTATGGTTTGGGTTCTTTTTGGTCGAGTCCAAAAATTATTTATACTAAAGAAATGAATCATTTCTTAAAATTAAGCCCTCAAGACAAATGCCTAGGAATTCTATATATTGGTTATCCAAGTATAGAATGGCCTAATGGACAGAGAAAACCGATTGAGTATGTTACCGATTGGAATGAATAGATAGCTTATGGACAATATGGACGAAGGGTTACTTAAATTAACCAATCACAAAGATCACCCAACAAATAAAGCGTATAAGGTTTTTTTCTTTTATAAGGAAGAGCAATCTGTATATTTTAAAGAAATGTTAGAAAAAAATAGTATTTTTTATGAATTTGGTATAGATGAAAATAATCAGAGAAAAGTCTTTTTATTTGGTATTCGTAAATCAGATAATGCCCAAGTTTTAGAAATAAATTACACAACATTGGGGAAGTTTAGAGATCCTTTTATTCGACAAAAGTGGGCTCAATACACGGTAATTTTATTAGGGATAATCATTATCATTTTTTCAGTATTTTCATATTTCAAAAACCAATAGCATTGAAAATATTTTACTTAATCTGCTTTTTATTTTTTTCAATTTCTTTATCGGCTCAAAATAATCAAGAAAAAGAACAACATATTGGTTTTTTGGTGGGTACTATGATTCCAATTAATAATTTTGGAGTTAGCTCTATAGAACTGTCAGAAAATAATTCAAATATTACCCTTAATAATAAAATAGGATATAATTTTGGTATGGTATTTAAATCAATATTTACTAAAAGTTTTAGTTTAGAAAGTGGAATTGTATTTTATCAGAGAAATTTCAGATTAACTGGAAGCAGTTCTAACCTTTTAGGAGTGCTCAGAGATACAAGTTTTTTCAGTTACATAAGTTATGGAATTCCAACACAAGGAATTGTATATATTCAACTTGGGAACAAGCTTTTTTTGAGAAATTCTATTGGTTTTAACATAGATTTTTATGCTTCGTCTGTTGCAAGTAAAGGAATTTATTTCGGAATTGATCACCTTTCAGAAAGAGCAAGATGGATTAATGGGTCTATTACAGGTAGTTTAGGATTTGAAAAAAGAAGTGATCAATTAGGCACTTTTTATTTTGGTGCAGAAGTGAACATTCCTATTTCTGCAATTGCTGTAACTAAACTAAAGTATAATTATGGAGGAAATAATCCTGATAGATACGAAAACCTATTTTTGAGAGGTAATTATTTTGGAATTCAATTTAAATATTATTTACCTAAAAATTTAGAGAAAACACCTTAGTAATTATAGTTTTCTACTGACTTGTACATCTTCATAGGCTTCGACAATATCGCCCACTTTAATATCATTATACTTAGCAATATTTAATCCACACTCATAACCATTTTTAACTTCTTTCACATCGTCCTTAAATCTTTTTAAAGATCCTAATTCTCCAGAATAAATTACTATTCCTTCTCTTATTATTCTGACATTATGGTTTCTATTTATTTTTCCTTCAGTTACATAACATCCAGCAATTGTACCAAACTTGGTTATTTTAAATGTTTCTCTGATTTCAGCAGTACCTACAATTTCTTCTTTAAACTCTGGAGAAAGCATTCCCTCCATTGCTTCTTTAACTTCTTCAATTGCTTTATAAATTACAGAATATAATCGAATATCAATTTCTTCTTTTTCAGCTATTTTTTTCGCTCCTGCAGATGGTCTAACTTGAAACCCGATTACAATAGCGTCAGAAGCAGAAGCTAACAATATATCGGATTCAGTAATTTGCCCAACAGCTTTATGAATTATATTTATTTGAATAGATTCTTGAGAAAGTTTTAATAAGGAGTCTGATAATGCTTCTATAGAACCATCAACATCTCCTTTAACAATTATATTAAGTTCTTGGAAATCACCTAGTGCAATCCTTCTTCCAATTTCATCTAATGTAATATGCTTAGTTGTTCTAAGACCTTGTTCTCTTTGAAGTTGTTGTCTTTTAGAAGCAATTTGCTTCATTTCTTTTTCATCGTCTAAGACATTGAAAATATCTCCAGCACTTGAAGCTCCATTCATACCTAGTACAGAGACGGGCTTTGAAGGACCAGCAGATTCAACATTAACTCCACTTTCATCGTGCATCGCTTTTATTTTTCCAAATTCAGTTCCAGCAATTAAAGTATCACCAACTTTCATCGTTCCATATTGAACAAGTAATGTGGTAACATAGCCTCTTCCTTTATCTAAAGAAGCTTCAATAACGGTTCCTTTTGCATTAGTATCCGGATCGGCTTTAAGCTCTAATAATTCAGATTCTAGTAGTACTTTTTCTAGAAGCTCGTTCACCCCTTTTCCATCTTTAGCGGAAATCTCTTGACATTGATATTTCCCTCCCCAGTCTTCTACTAAAATATTCATAGCAGATAATTCTTCTTTGATTTTATCTGGGTTTGCAGTAGGAAGATCACATTTATTTAAAGCAAATACCATAGGAACCCCTGCAGCTTGTGAATGATTGATGGCTTCTTTAGTTTGAGGCATTACCCGATCATCAGCTGCTATAATAATAATAGATACATCAGTTACTTGAGCTCCTCTTGCTCTCATTGCAGTAAAAGCCTCATGACCTGGAGTATCCAGAAATGTTATTTGTTTTTCATTATGTTTTACAGAATAGGCGCCAATATGTTGCGTGATTCCACCAGCTTCACCGGAAGTAACATCAGCGTTTCTAATATAATCTAGCAAGGAAGTTTTGCCATGATCAACATGCCCCATAACAGTTACAATAGGAGGTCTGTCTAACATATTATCTGGATTCTGAGAATCTTCCACTACTGACGCAGTAACATCGGCACTCACAAATTCAACAGTAAAACCAAATTCTTCAGCGACCATAGTTAAGGTTTCTGCATCTAATCTTTGATTGATAGAAGCAAAAATGCCAATAGACATTAGCGTACCTATAACGTCATTAGGTGACTTAGACATCATAGATGCTAATTCTGAAACTGAAACAAATTCAGTAAGTTTAATAGTACTTTTCTCTTGCTCAGTAATCAATTCTTCTATTTCCATTTTATCGGAAATAGCTTGTCTCTTTTCCCTTCTTAATTTTACTGATTTAGACTTCCCTTTATTACTTAGTCTTGCTAGTGTTTCTTTAATTTCTTTTTGAATTTCTTCAGGTGTGGCTTCGGTCTTTACAGGTGATTTTGTAGGTTTTCTTTTTTCTTTAAAAACTTTTTTGCCTGCTTTTTCTACGTTTACTTTTTTTATTCTTTTCCTTTTTCTTTTAGAAGCATCGCCATCATCTTGGTCTTCCGTTTTTTGTTGAACCTTAGGCAATTCTATTTTACCCAATACTTTAGGACCGCTTAATTTTTGTGCTTCTGCCTTAATAGTTTTCGTTTCATCAGCAGGTTCATGTTGTATTTCTTCTTTAACATTTTCAGCTTTTTGCTCAACTTCGTCTTCCTTAATTTTATTTTTAGGTTCTGCTTCTTCTTCTTTTTGCTTTGGAGTTAAGTCTATTTTTCCAAGAACTGAAGGTCTTGAGAGGGCATCTGCTTTTGCAACAATTTTTTCAATTTCTTTTTTAGGCTCTTCCTTTTTTATGGAAATTACTTTCCTCTCAGTTTGATCTATTACAACATTATCAGCTTTTTCCTTTTCAAACTTTTCTTTTTGATATTCTTCCAACAATATCATATAAAGATCTTCTCCAATTTTCGTATTAGGGTTGGAACTTACTTCCTTCCCTTGAGAACCTAAAAATTCAACAATGGTCGATATACCAACATTAAGTTCTCTTGCAACCTTACTAAGCCTTTTTACTACTGCCATAATGTTATCTCTTATTCAATTTAGATTATTTTTCAAATTCTGAGCTTAAAATCTTTAGAATTTCGTCTATTGTTTCTATTTCTAAATCTGTTCTCTTTACTAAATCTTCTTTTCCGATTTCTAAAACACTCTTAGCAGAATCACAACCTATAGCTTTTAATTCATCGATAATCCAGTCATCAATTTCATCCGTAAATTCATCTAAATCCACATCATCAATATCTTCAGCACCTTCTCGATAAACATCAATTTCGAGGCCTGTAAGTTTAGAAGCTAATTTTATGTTATGACCTCCTTTTCCAATAGCTTTGGATACCTCGTCTGGCTTCAAAAAAACCTCTACTCTAGATTCCTCTTCGTTGATTTCCATATTGCTGATTTTTGCAGGATTTAATGCTCTTTGTATCAAAAGTTGCATATTTGTTGTCCAAGGGATTACATCTATGTTTTCATTTCTTAGTTCCCGAACAATTCCATGAATTCTAGATCCATTCATTCCAACACAAGCTCCTACTGGATCAATTCTATCGTCGTAAGATTCAACTGCTACTTTCGCTCTTTCACCTGGATTTCTAACAATTTTTTTAATAGTAATAAGGCCGTCAAAAACTTCTGGAACCTCTTGTTCAAATAATCTTGCTAAAAACTCAGGTGCAGTTCTCGAAAGAATAATAACAGGATTATTATTTCTTAAATCCACTTTTGAAACAACTGCTCTAGTAGTATCTCCTTTTCTAAAGTAATCGGAGGGAATTTGTTCAGCTTTAGGTAATATTAATTCATTGCCATCATCATCTAAAATTAGTATCTCTCTTTTCCAAATCTGATAAACTTCTCCATTAACAATATCTCCCACTCTTTCTTTATATTTCTGATAAATGCTGTCCTTTTCTAATTCAAGAACCTTAGATGCCAAATTCTGCCTTAATGAAAGAATATTTCTTCTTCCAAAATCTTCCACTTTTACTTCTTGTGAAACTTCTTCTCCAATTTCAAAGTCTGGCTCTATTTTCAAAGCTTCGCTATATTTAATTTGAGTTCCTTCATCTTCAAAATCTTTGTCAGGAACAATTTCTCTGTTTAACCAAATCTCTAAATCTCCTTTATCTGGGTTAATTATAACATCAACGTTATCATCAGATCCGTATTTTCTTTTTAGGGTAGATCGAAAAACATCTTCTACTATTCTCATCATGGTAACTCTGTCAATATTTTTTATTTCTTTAAATTCTGAGAAAGAGTCTATTAGTTCTATTGCATTCATAGTGTTTAATTAAAATGATATTATCAATTTAGTTTCTTTTATTTCACTCATCATAATTTGATGAATATCTTCTATTGTTTCTTTTTTTTTGGTGGCTGTATTCTTTTTGATTTTAATTTCTTTAAGAGTGATTTCTTTTTTGTTTGCTTCTAATAATTCTCCGATTAAAACTGCATTGCTTGTTGTAGTTACAGTTACTTTATTTCCTAAATTTTTCAAATATTGATTGATAACAACAAATGGTTGATCTAACCCTGGAGAAGTAACTTGTAATTCGAAATCTTCTTTTTCTCTGTCCAAATTATGTTCAATATTTCTACTTACACTTACACAGTCCTTAACACTGACGCCTTGATTAATATTGTCCATTTTTACTTTTATGGCATTTTTTGAAGATATGTCAACTGCTACTAAATAATTTCCATTATTTAATTCATTTATTCTTTCTTCTGCCAACTTAATTATTTTTTTTTTGGAAATCATATTTAGTAAAAAAAAGAGGGGACTTTCGTCCCCTCTTAAAATTTATATCTTCTTATTAACAATACAAAAGTAGAGTATTTTAAGAAGTCTAACAAATAAAACGTAAAAAAACTATGTACTGATAATATTTCTTTGTTTCATAATGTTGGATCAAATAGTTTTTTCTTTAATGAAATGGGTTCCTCTAAGGGTAAAAAAACAATTTTTAGAGAACTCAAATAATGTTCAAGAAGCATTAATTAACCTTGAAATAAGTCTTAAAAATTTAAATACAAATAGCAGTAAAAAAGTCTTAAATCAAATTAACTCTAACTATTTACATCAACAAGCCCAAAAAATATTAGATGATTGTAATCAAAACGGTATCCATATAATTTTCTACACGGATATAAATTATCCTAAAGATTTAATCCATTGCGAAGATGCGCCTATAATTTTGTATACTAAAGGGAGAATTTTCCCAAAAGAAGCCACATTAGTTTCTATAGTAGGAACTAGAAATTGTAGCGAATACGGAATGGATCAATGTAAAGAAATTGTATCTTTTCTAAGTAACTATAATGTAGAGTTAGTAAGTGGTTTGGCTTATGGGATTGACATTTACACTCACCAACTAGCCAATAAGTTTAATATTACAAATTACGCAGTTTTAGGAAGTGGTGTTATGAATATATATCCAAAAAATCATTATGATGAAAGTCAAATCACGGCAAGTAATGGTATGATTATTTCAGAATTCACCCCTTTCACCGGACCCAAAAGTTATCATTTCCCCAAAAGAAATAGAATTATAGCAGGAATGTCTAAATGTACAGTAGTTATAGAATCTGCTAAAAAAGGAGGTGCTATAATTACAGCAAAGTTGGCAAACGACTACAACAGAGAAGTTTTTGCGGTTCCTGGAAATAATTATCAAAAGCAATCTTCTGGGACTAATTGGTTAATTGAAAAGCACCATGCAACTATTTTGAATCAACCACAACAAATTGTTGAATTTTTAGATCTTTTCAAAAAACCATCATCTGGAAGTGAAATTCGTCAATTGGATTATAAAAAGTTAAAGAATACAACTCTTAATAACGATGAAAAAAGGATCTTAAATTTAATATCAAAAGAAAATAAAATTTCCTTCAATGAAATTCAACTGCAGTTGCAAATTCAGACAGCTGCTTTAACTGTACTACTGACAAACTTGGAAATAAAACAACTTATAAAATCAAAATTTGGTAATTTTTATCAATTAAATAATAATGGTTTTAGGGATTTATTAGTTTAGCAAAGATGAACGTTTCTAATTTTATTGCTAAAAGATACTTATTCGCTAAAAAGTCAAGGAATATAATTAATTTAATATCATTCATTTCTTTTCTTGGTCTTCTTGTTAGTTCAGCATCTTTGGTTATTATTTTAAGCGGGTTTAATGGTATTCAGGAATATGTAGAGGATGTTTATGGTAAGTTTGCAGCAGATTTGTATGCATTTCCTAAAAATGGAAATATAATTAAGAAATCAGATTCTTTATATCGATCATTAGAAACCAATAAATTAATTAAAACCTACAGTAAAGTAATTGAAGAAACAGCCCTATTAAAATTTCAAAATAGATGGGCAACCACATTAGTTAAAGGGATTGATGAAAATTGCTACGGCAAAAATAAATGGGGAAGTAACCTTTTAGATGGACGAGCAGAATTTTTTAAAAACGGTTCTCCAACTATTCTTTTAGGTTATGGTATTCAAAACGAATTGCAAATACCTTATAATGAAAACTTAACTAACGAAATTAAAATTTACAGTATTTCAAAAAAAGTAAAACTTTCTATTCAAAATAAAGAATCTCTTAATCAGTATAATTTAGTTTTTGGAGGAGTCTATACAATTAATCCTGAATTAGACCAAAATACAGCTATGATAAGCTACCAAGTTGCTAGTGAAATTTTTGACTTAGATAATGGGGCTAATTATTTAGAAATATATACGAATTCTGAAAAATCGCTTTCGAAATTAAAGAAACAACTTAGCCAGTCTAATCCTCAATTCACTTTTAAAACTCACGAAGAAAATAACCAGCTTATTTATGCAGCTAATGATGCAGAAAAATGGATGGTTCTTGCTGTTTTAATATTTGTTCTCATTTTGTCCTCTTTTACTGTAGTAGCTTCCATAACAATGTTAATTATAGACAAGAAAAAAGATATAAATAGTTTGGTAGCCTTAGGGGCTAATAAGAAAATGATTAAAGATATTTTTTTTAAAGAGGGTTTAATGATTAGTTTCTTAGGCAGTATTGGAGGACTTATAATAGGAATTTTAGTATGTGTTGTACAAATAAAATTTCATGTATTAAAATTAGAAAACGCATCTATAAATTACTGGCCTGTATTAATTAAATTAGACGATATAATAATGTTAGTCTTCATATTATTTACAACAGGTTTGATTGCTTCATTTTTGCCAGGAAAATTATTAATTCACAAGTTACTAAATAGCTAGTCTTGATTGAGAACAAGTAATTGCACTTTACTAATTTTCGTTTCATGTACTTCTAGAATTTTGAATTCAAAGTTCTCAATTTTAAAAGTTGATCCATTTTCTGGAATAGTTTCTGCAAAATATATGATCAATCCAGATAAGGTTTCGTAATCTTCTTTAACTGGTAATTTAAGTCTATATTTTTCATTTATAAAATCTATTTCTAAACGTGCTGAAAAAAGAAATTTATTTTCAGTTAGTTCACGATGAATTAATTCTTCTTGGTCATGCTCATCATCTATCTCTCCAAAAATTTCTTCGATGATGTCTTCCATTGTTAAAATTCCAGAAGTTCCCCCATATTCATCGACTACTACGGAAACACTTATTTTTTTGTCAATAAAATCTTTTAAAAGTTTAATTCCTGAAATTGACTCAGGAACTATAGAAATAGGAATTAGCATTGATTTAATACTTACAGGAGTTTTAAATAATTCAATACTATGAACATACCCAATAATATTATCAATATTCTCTTTATAAATCATGATTCTAGAGTGGCCAGATTCTAAAAAAAGTTTTTTTAAGGCTTCGATTTTATCGTTTATTTCTAGAGCAACTATTTCATTTCTTGGAACCATACAGTCTCTAGCAATAACTTCTGAGAAACTTAATGCATTATGAAAAATTTTGACATCATGCTCCATTTCTTCACCAATTTCTAAATCCTTTTTTAGCTCGTTAATATATAAGTCCAAGTCAGTTTTCTTAAAGCTGACTTTATTAATGGATTCTTCGTTACCAAATAATTTTAAAATGGAGTTACTTAAATTTACCACAAAGGCTGTTATAGGCCACAGGATAATATAAAATACAAATAAAATAAGACTAAAAATTCTTAGAGTATAATTGGGGTTCAACCTAAAAATAGATTTGGGAAGAAATTCTGCAAACAACAAAATAAAAAATGTGGAAAAAAGAGTTTGAATTATTAATATAATGGAACTATTTAAAGCTAAACTTGTCAAATAAGGTTCAATAAGTTCCGCCACATATAAAGTATAAATTACTAAGGCAATATTATTACCAATTAACATAGCCGCAATAAACCAAGCTGGTTTACTACTAAAAAAGGATAGAATTTTAGCACTAAATTGCCCCTTTTTGTTATCTAATTCGATTTTTAATTTACTTGAAGAAATAAATGCGATTTCCATTCCAGAAAAGAATGCAGAAAATATAAGTCCCAATAAAGCAAATAAAAATAAAAAGATAGTAGACATTTATAAATTCTTATTTAGTCTTTTACCTAGCCCTCTTCTTACTAAATAAATACCCCAAGCCATTACAGCTAAAAGGAAGTATATAAAGTCTCCATTAAAATGATCAATTATAGCAAAATACAAAGCAATAATAGTAGAGATAATTGCAATAACAAGCCAAATCTTTTCGAGTCTATTATTCCACTTTTTTAATCCTTCCATTTATTCTAATTCATAATTCACATACCCTTCAGAAATATCAGATAATTGAAAAAAAGTAAAGTTACTATTAGCTATCAAATTCGTTCCTGAAATTCTTCCCTCGTTATTCGAAAAGATAACCATTTTTTCAGAATATATGCTATCTTTTGCAAAATCTATATCTAATTCCTGAGCAAAAAGAGTATCAAGATTATAGTTGTCAAAACGCACATTATTTTTGACATTTAAAAACTCTTTTTCTGTATAAAGTTTTCCATAATCTGCAATAAGTGTAGACTCCACATTATTTAAAGAGTCATAAAAAATTAGTTCCAGTCCAGAAGGGCATTCCATTATCAGTTGTTGATCATCAGATAAAAATTTAATTAACTGAGGAGCCTTTAAAAGAAGTTTAGATTTTCCAAAATCTGAAAAATTAAGTGTAACTCCTGATGCTTTTTCTAGTGACTTAGTATTAGAAATTAAATCTAGTGAACTTAATTCAGGATTTTCAAGACATGAAGTAAAAAGGAAAAATCCAAAGAAATAAAGTAAGAGAATTTTAGATCGATTAATCAATCTCTGGTCTTTAATTCAACATTTTGCCCCCAAAATGGTACTTGCTGAGAAGAACCACTTTTGATATCAAGCATAATTAATTCACTTTTAGGAAGTAGTTGACCTTTCCAGCTCGTAATGGCATTGGTACTAGTCTTCCCGCAAGATTTTGAAGCATATTGTAAAGCCAAACAGTAAATTAAGCTTTTGTTAAAAGCGGAAGTGCCGTATTTTGTAGAACTTGACGCTACAATTCTTGCTTTTTTATCATTAGCAGTACATGCATCAGTAAACTTTCCTGCAATAGAGAGCGCTTTTTTATATTGATTTTTATTAAATGATATATCGTATAAAATTTCATAAATCTTTTGCTTTAAATTTTCATCACCTGCTATTTTTACAGCTCTGTTAAATCTTTCTTCTGCTTTTGTAAATTGTTTTCTTTTATAATCTGCTACTGCGGCATTATATAAGTCTTTAGCTGTTGGAGGATTGTTAGGATCGTTTAAAACCTTATCTAAAAGCTCAATATACAAACTAGATTCTGTACACTTATTATTACTCAGTCTTTCAAAGATTTTTTTAATAAGTTTCATGTCGTCTTTTGAAGCATTGTATTTTGAAGTATAAATTTCTTCTAACTTATCACAACTTGCACAAGGGCTAATTTCTTGGTCCAAAAAAGCTTGCACTTTCTGGTATTTATCTACATTTATTTCCTTAGAAATGTTTTGATCACAGATTTCAGAAAGTAATTCATAATTTTCTAAAAATTGATCACATTCAATTTTTTTAGTTTTGAGCATATATTTATTTGCATACACGAAATATTTAATATCATTATAAGATGTGAATTTAGGGGAATCTTGAAAAACCTTTTTATATAAATCGTAAGCTTTTGCAAATCCTTTTGAAGCATCTAATGCCATAATATCTGCCGCTAGATCTGCTTTAATTTGGTCGCAATTTCCAAAATTGATGACCCAGTCATTATAAATAGAATAGATGGTATCAACATAAAGTTTCAGTTGAGGGTCTTTTGCCTTTTTCTTTTCCTTTGCAATTTGTTTATAAATATAAATACCATTTTTGTACAGATTTGGTTTGTATTGAGGGCAAAACTTCTGTGTTTTATTCCAAAACTTTGCCGCATCAACAAAGACTTTTTGTTTCATAAATTCTGAATACAGAGATACATTTTTTCTGCATTCTAAACTGTCATTTCCCCAATTAGCTTTACTAGCTTCAAAACAATTTTGTGAATTAATAGCCAATAAAGAGAAGAAAAAATAAATTGTGATAAATATTTTATTCATTTTTATATAGGTTAATCGTATTTTCTTTTTCTAAACCAACGGTCGTATCTAGTATCAGGGGCTAGAGAAAAACCAATGGAAAATTTAAAATAATTTTCTTCAATATTATTATTTTCTAAGTTTCCAAGTTTTCCCAATTCAAAACCTAAGTTAAATCTAGATAATGACCTAGAACTTATCATCGGGATAGATATACCAAAATTTATGCCAGTATTGAATAATACATTGTCATCGATTATTATTTTAGATTCTGTTTGATGATAACCAAATGAAAATGAAGATTTACTTAAAACAGATTTACTAGTATTAGACCAATCTAAATTAGGAGTAATTCTATATCCGATAGCTAATCTAGATGACGCTCCTAATGGGGAACTAGAGGAAGACAAAAAACCAGAATTATCTACGTATTCTCTCCAATCCATCATAGAATATTGAACTCCTAAATCCCATCTTCTTTTATTTTTATGGGCTTTCCCAATTACCAATCCAATTTCTATTTTTTGTGGAAGTTTTAAATTAGATGAATTATTATTTAACTCTAAGGTGTCTTTAGCTATTTCTTGAATACTGTAATTGTATCTGAAAGTATATGCAAAAAAATCATTTTCTGTTGACATTTCAGAGTTAAGAGTATAATTAGCACCAAGATTGATAAAATATTTGTTAGAAGATTTGGTACTAATTTTTTTGTAAAATTGAAGACCCCCATCAAAACTCCATCCACTTAAAGAGGAACGGTACTGTAACCTAGAGTTGTAGACATTGGTATTATTATAAATAACAGAAGACGTTCTTTCTAGATTTCCAAACAAATAGGAACTATTTATCCCTAAAGAAATTCTAGTAGTATCTCCTTTATTGAGTATATTAAAGCCATTTCCGATCATTAATCTATTTATGGATCCATCCCCTTTATAAACATAGGAAACAGTAGAAGTATCTAATGGAACAGTACTACTTACATCATAACCTAAAGATGATATGGGAGTAATTCCTAAAACTAACCCCCAATTTTTAGTAATTGGTAATCCTAAAAGAAGATTGTTTAATCCAAAATGTATTCCTGAAGAATTGGTTTGATTCCCATCATAATTTGACTCATACAATGCAGATTTTCCTGCTAAGGAAACATTATAAATGGGGTTGTGTTTTAAAAACGCAGCGTAGGAGGCAGGATTATTAATATTTATATACTGCGGTTCAGACATTGCTGAAGTGATATTTCCCCAGGCAAAATAATGAGAAGATTGTATATTGTTCATTTCTCCAATTCCATATCTAGAGAAAGGAGAGGTGTTTAGGACTTGAGCTTGCAATGAATCAACAAGCAATAAAAGAAAAATGATTTTGTAATTAATTACTTTAAGCATTGTAATTTAGTATACTATTTAGTCCAATTAATGTTAAATTTTCCTGTGCAAAGATGCTATTTTTTTTAATTGATACAATTGATTTTATAAAAGCAGTATCACCACCAGTCAGAATAACGTTAGTTTTAGGATATAAATTTTGATAATTATCAATTATCCCTCTTATTTCTTCTACCACTCCGTTAACTACCCCACTTTCAATACCAGAACGCGTGCTATCTCCAATTAGTTTTTTTTCGTTAGAATCAAACTTAATTTCTGGCAGGCTCTCAGTGTAATTATGAAGAGCTTTGAATCTTAGAGAAATTCCAGGAGAAATACTTCCCCCTAAATATTGATTTTGGTGATTAATAAAATCATATGTAATACAAGTACCCATATCAATTACTAAATTCTCTTTATTGGGGAATAAAGAATAGCTTCCTACTACATTGGCAATTCTATCAAGGCCTAAACTTTTAAAAAAACGATACTTTACTACAATTGGATATTTAAGATCATGACTTATCGGAAGAAGCTTGGAAGAAAAAGACAACAATTTTTTAGTATAAATTGAATTTCCGACATTAGAAATTATTCCAGAAGAAAATGGTATTTTTTTTAGAGAACTAAAAACAATTTCAAAATCACCAACAACAATATCTTCAATTTGGTTGTTATTAAAAATGGCCATTTTTGTCCTCGTATTTCCTATGTCAATAGCTATATTCATAAATGAAAAATCCGGTAAAAACCGGATTAAAAATAAGTGAAATCTGTAATTATATTATCAAAATTTATAATTTCCTTTATTTAAAATTAGGGTTGCAGCAAGAATGATCAGCAAGACAAGCAATAGCTAAACCGAGTGTATCTGTAGCTTTACATCCTTTACAACAAGGTTTTTTACAATCTTCTTTAGATTCAGAAAGTTTGTTACTCATACCCATTGCCTTCTCTTTTTGAGATGCAACTATAGAATCAATGTTAAGATTTTCTCCTTCAAATGAAATTTCACTATTAGCAACAGTATCTTTTCCAGAGATAGAAATAATTTTTAAAATACTAACAGTACTAGAGTCAGTTTCTAGTTTATTTACATCAACAAATACTGTTATTTCTTTCTTCTCTTCTTTAGAACAGCATTTCGATTTACAATTTTTTTTTTTGGTTTATTTCAATAGCTGTTTTATCAGTTGATTCATCATGATGATTACTTCCAGCTAAAATAGGAGCAATAACAAGACCTACTAAACACGTTAGCTTAATCAAAATGTTCATAGAAGGACCAGAAGTATCTTTAAAAGGATCTCCAACAGTATCTCCGGTAACTGCGGCTTTGTGAGCATCAGAGCCTTTGTAGGTCATTTCTCCATCAATTTCTACACCAGCCTCAAAAGATTTTTTGGCATTGTCCCAAGCTCCACCAGCATTGTTTTGGAATATTGCCCAAAGAACCCCTGACACTGTCACTCCTGCCATATAAGAACCAAGAGCTTCAGCTCCCATAGCAAACCCTATAATTATAGGAGAAATAATTGTAACTAGTCCAGGCAACATCATTTCTTTAAGAGCTGCTTTGGTAGAAATATCTACACATTTTTCATACTCAGGTTCAGACTCGCCTTTCATAATACCTGGAATTTCTTTAAATTGTCTACGAACTTCTTTAACCATAGCCATTGCTGCTTTCCCAACTGAACTCATAGCCATTGCTGAAAATACAACTGGTATCATTCCACCAATAAATAGTGCTGCTAAAACTTTAGCTTTAAAAATGTTTATTCCATCGATACCAGTAAAAGTTACATAAGCAGCAAATAATGCCAATGCAGTTAAAGCGGCAGAAGCAATAGCAAATCCTTTTCCAACTGCAGCAGTTGTATTTCCGACAGCATCTAAAATATCGGTTCTTTCACGAACTTCTGGATCTAATTCAGACATTTCCGCAATTCCACCAGCATTATCTGCAATAGGTCCAAATGCATCGATAGCGAGTTGAAGAGCAGTTGTGGCCATCATGGCAGATGCTCCAATAGCGACTCCATAAAACCCAGCACAAGCGTAGGCCCCCCATATTGCTCCAGCAAATAGAATTATTGGAGCGGCAGTAGACATCATACCAAGTGAAAGCCCAGAAATAATATTAGTAGCTGCACCAGTGGAAGAGTTTTGAATAATGCTATTGACAGGTTTTTTCCCCATAGCGGTGTAGTATTCTGTAAGCATGGAAATCAAACCTCCTACAGCCAGTCCAATTAAAACGGCATAAAAAACACGGTTATATCCAATTTCTCTTACCCCTTCACCAAAAAAGTTCATATTCATTTTAGCAGGTAACATCCATTGAATTATGAAAAAAGAGGCAACTGCAGTTAATAAAAGAGACCCCCAATTACCTAAATTAAAAGCTCCTTGAACTTCTTTTTCTTTAGCATCATTGTCTTTAATTTTAATTACCCAAGTGCCCATAATTGAAAAAATTAATCCCACTCCAGCAATAACTACGGGCATTAAAATAGGCCCCAAACCATTAAACTTTACAAATGATGAGGGATCTTCAAGAATCAAATAGTTTCCTAAGACCATTGCTGCTAGCATGGTTGCTACATAAGAACCAAATAAGTCTGCCCCCATTCCTGCAACATCGCCTACATTATCACCTACATTATCTGCAATTGTTGCTGGATTTCTCGGATCGTCTTCTGGAATTCCTGCTTCTACTTTCCCTACTAAATCAGCACCTACATCTGCAGCTTTGGTATAAATGCCTCCACCAACTCTTGCAAATAGTGCAATGCACTCAGCACCTAAAGAAAACCCAGCTAATGTTTCTAGAATGACTTCCATATTTGGAGAATCGCTGGCATTTAAAAATAAGAAAATAAATATGGAAGATAATCCAAAAACTGCCAATCCAGCAACGCCAAGCCCCATTACAGTACCCCCTCTAAAAGCCACGTTCATAGCATTTGGTAAACTTGTTTTAGCGGCTTCTGCTGTTCTTACATTGGCTTTGGTAGCTATTCTCATTCCAATATTACCAGCAAGTGCTGAGAAAACAGCACCAATAATAAATGAAACAACGATAAACATTCCTGCAGGAATTAAATTAAATGCTGATAGTGTTCCAAGAGCTGTTCCAGAAATTAATACAAAGACTGCCAACATTCTATATTCTGCTTTTAAGAATGCTAATGCCCCACTAGCAATGTAACCAGAAAGTCTAGTCATTTTTTCGTTTCCAGAAGGCTGTTTATTTACCCAAGATGATAAAAACAACATATATAATAATCCTACTACTCCGAAGGCAGGTAAAAGATAAATTAAATTTGATTCCATAATATTTTTAGAATTTTTTTTGGAGTGCGAAAATATATTTTTATAAATTATTGTGCAAATATGCACTAATAAATATGTAATTTACAGAGTAAATAATAAAGGGCAATTAATTTTTAAACGAGTAATGGTCTAAAAAAAGATGTTTTGTGAAGACTACCAAAACTAAATATATAGTACTTAAATTTTGGAAAATTTCAAGGATTACTCTCCTTTTTTGTTATTCAATTTTTGCCAATGCACAGGATGATTATTTAAAGCCATACATTCCTTATGATAGTTGTGATTTTGACTCTCATCCTATTATTAATATTAAATTATGGATTCATATAATTCAAAAATCTGCTAAAGTGCCTAAAAATCTCACTATTGATTCTTCTAAATACCTAAATCAACAATATTATTGGATTAATAGTATGTACTCTAATTTGAAACCACCTACTTTAAAGAATAGTAATGAAATATATTATGTAAAAGATTCTAGAATTAGATTTCTGATAGATACAATTACTTTTCATGCAGACTCAATCGGATGGGACAGAATTAAAAGAATTCCTGAAGATAATCCTAATAGATGGATGAAAATTTTATCAATAAATAAAGATTCTAATAGTTTAGAAATTGCCGGTATTAGAGATCAATTTAGTATGATTAAAGACAGTATATTAATAGTAAATAGTTTGTCAAATAATGGGGTATATAAAATCAAGAAATTAGTAAGAAAAGGTCCAAACACCCTTTTATTTATTAAAAGCGGGTATTCCATTTCATCTGATACTTCAGGATATGTAAGTTATTACAAGAAAATTGATAAAAATTGTCATAAGGATAATTGGACGAAATTTACCAGCGAGAATAAAGATTATATACATGTTTTTTATACTGGTTCTTCAGCATCAGTTCCAACTTTTGGATGTGGACCGTCACCGTATTATTTAAATATTTCTGGTATAATTAACGGAGGCGGATATGCATCTGCACAATTGACTGCTCATGAAATAGGGCATTGTCTTGGACTAAGACATACCAATAGGCCCCAATTCAGTGATCTACCTTCATCTGATAAATTTGGGTGGCTTAAATGTAATACCACTTCGGTAAGTAATAATATTATGGGTTATAACACTTGTAGAAACTATTTATCACCCCTCCAAATTGCATCTATACATTATAAATATTCTAATAACAAAGATCTATATAGAACAATAGCTCATTCCGATAATAATGAAAAAACCGTTATTAAGAAACCTACTGTTTGGAATAAAAATATTTTGGCAAAACAGAAAATATTGATTAAAAAAAACCAATCTCTTACTATTCAAAAACAACTAATTATCCCAAATGATGGAGTTATTATTTTAGAAAAAAATAGCCAGTTAATTATTGACAATGGTAAAGTTCATTGTCCCAATATCGGGTGGAATGGAGTTGAAAATAGAAGTTCTAAAGTTAAACTCTTTAAAAAATGGTGTAAAAACCAAAAAAAGGATAATATTATTTTTCGAAATAATGGAACTATTATTTACTGATCAATTTCAAATTTCGGTTTTTCTTTTTCTTCTTCTTCAACACCTAATTTTTTTAAAAACTTATTTAGCTTGGAGGAGTCTTTTTTCTTAATCTTTCTTTTATTTTTTTCATTTCCAATCTCATTTACTTGTTGAACACTAGTATCTTCTTGCCATTCTATTTCGAAAGTTTTTTCTTTTTCCTTTTCTTCTATGACAGCTTCTCCTTTAATTATTTCCTTTATAATTTGTTTTTCAGAATTTATTTTTTTCTTTCTTTCATTTTTAATTTCTTCTTTATCAAACTCGTATTTTAATTGATCAATAGGGCCAGAAATTTTAAAAAATAATTGTTTACCTCTTGTTTGATTTTCTACTACAATTTTGGATGAATTTTGGTTTTTTTTCTTTAAATCAGACCAATTAAAATTCAAGTGATAATCTACTACATTATCTAATCGATAGTTCCCAAAAAAAGTAAAATTTAGTAAGTTGTTTTTTAAGTTCGTTTTGGGGAAATTAATACGGCTATTATACATACTAACTGAAGAAGAAAAATCATTGAAATTAACAGTATGAATTTTACTATCATAATAACTAATATCTACAATATTCCTAGTAATAATACTACTTTGGAAGTAGGACAATATGTCTTTT
Source organism: Crocinitomicaceae bacterium (assembly GCA_002691605.1). Lineage (GTDB taxonomy): Bacteria > Bacteroidota > Bacteroidia > Flavobacteriales_D > Parvicellaceae > MED-G20. Next base: position 39,279 of record NZID01000038.1, on the reverse strand, counting down.
AAAAATGGGTAATTTAATAAGGAAATGTTTTTGAATTTATTTTGACTGTAAATTGAAGAATTAACAAAATCTAAATTACCTTTTTCGTCCATAATCAAGTTTAAATTAAATTCACTTGTAATAGTTCCTTTAATATGCTCATTTAATATTAAATCTTGCTTAAAATCATTAAAAGCCAACATTGTTTTAGGAATACTTAAATTAACTACTTTACCCTTTATTTTCAAAGTACTATTTCTATTATCAAAATGTATATTTACCTGGTCACAGGCTAAATCTCCTTCAAAACTGGATGCTGATAAACCCTCTATAATAATATCTTCATTAAAGAGTAGTTTCTTTATTTGAAGATTATCAAAGTTTAAATTTTTATACAATACCTTTTCAGCATTAATGGATCCCTTTAATGAATATTTATAGTTTGAGGAGTCTTTGCTACTTATTGCATTTAAGAAATGATCTAAATGAAATTGCTTAACTTTTGCAGAATAATTAATAGATATATTTTTATTATCTGAAAATAAAGCTTGCTTCCAATTTTCCCAATTTGCTCGAATAGAAAAAGTATCTCCATTAAAAACACCCCTTTCCAACTCAACTCTCATTTGTTCTTGTGGTAAAGCAATTAAAATATTTTGTAATTGAATCTTATTACTAGGGTTTTCAATAAAAAGATTTTGACAATTCAAACTGCCAATTAATTTTTTAAAAATTAAACTGTCCTCTTTGGTATCAATATTAGAATGAAGGTCAAATTTAGAAATTCCTTTAAGATTAAGGTTTTCGATTTTAAATAGCTCTGGAATCTTTTTTAAATCAACTTTCCCATTTAAATTAATTTGATATTGAGGATCTTTAAAGTTTGAAATTTTCACATCTCCACTAACTATCTGACTATCGATTACAGTAGAAAACTGGCTAATATTTAGAGTTTGCGATTTACTCTTAAAGTTTCCTTGAAGATTTATTTTTTCAAATTGAAAATGGTTTTTTTGAATTTCTAAAAAAGCATTTTTTGTATTAAAATTTACCGAAAAATCTAACTTGTTATTATTATTAAGAACTCCTTTTAGATTTCCATTAAAGTTTAAAATTCCCTTTGAAGAATAATTTTTGTAAAGATCTGATTTAAAGTTAGGTAAGGCGCTGAAAACTTCAGATATTTCTATTTTATTACCTTTTAAAGCCAAATCTAAAAGATCTTTTTCCCCTTTTGAATAGAATCCTGAGACAGTAAAATTTGTTTTTTCAAGTTTGAGTTTCCCCACATTGATCGCAAGCGAAAAGGGATGGTTTGTAATCTTTAACTTTGTTTCTAATTGTGCTTCTTTTTGTTTAATGTAATTAACACCCTCTATTAAAAACTGATTAATCAACATTTTAGAAAATACCCAAAGTTCATACTCTTTTTCTGAGAAAGCACCTTGTAATTTGGAACTTTTAAGATAAAGATGAACATCTTGTTTTAGAATAGCATTACGATAAAGAATTTTGAATTTTTTAAATACAACTTGATTTAATTTAAAGTTGAAATTCTGGTTTAATCTATCCTTATTTTTTTTTAAAATCAGGTAATTTTCCTTTCCCTGGCTATTTACCGAAATTTTTGAAGTACCATTATAAAGTATGAGCTTTTTTACGTTATATTTTTCATTAATANTATCATATAGGTCAAAATTTAAGTAACCTTTTTCAGAATATATNAGTGTATCTAATTGGGTTAAGGGATCTTTGATTATAAAATTGTTGAATTCTAAAGAAATAGAGGGAAATTGACTAAAGGCATTTAATTTGATATTTTTTGCCTCTAAAGGTTGCCTTAGTTGTTGATTTATTTGTTCTAATGCCATATTTTTTATTTCATTATTGTAGTATTTAGCTATCAAGAATAATAAGCTAAAAAATAACAGAGCAATTGTTATAAATACTAAGAATAAGGATTTAAAAAATCGAAACATTTACAAATAACTATTTTAAGTTTCTTTAAATAAGGGGAGATTATCTAGTTCACTTTTAGTTTTTTCTATATCGGATAAATATTTTGCTCTTAATTTTTCTGGTATAGGATCTTTGCTAGGCACATTAAGTCGTAGTGGATTTTGAGGTTGGTTATTAATATAAACTCGGTAATCTAAATGCGGTCCCGTGCTAAGACCTGTACTACCTACCTCCCCAATTTTTTGCCCTTGCTCAACATATTTTCCTACTCTAATCCCTTTTTCAAACTTATGTAAATGCAAATATTTAGTAACTACGTTNCCAAATGCATGCTTGATTTTAATCATGTTTCCGGCNCCTGGGGCTCTTTTTGCATAAATAATTTTACCATCTCCAGTAGCTACAACATCTGTTCCCAAAGGCGCAGCATAATCAACTCCATAATGNGGTCGGTAAACTTTTTTAATAGGGTGTAATCTTTTATGAGAAAATTTGGAGGAAATTCTTACATATTCTAAGGGAGCAGACAACAAAGCTTTTTGTAAACTTTCTCCATTTTCATTGAAGTAGTTTTTTANTTTTCCCCCATGTCTTAAATAACTAAAAGCATAAAAATCTTTTCCTTTGTGGTTGAATAAAATAGCTTTAATTTTTCCTACTCCAATAAACTGGTTGTCTACATATTTTGCTTCGTAAATAATCTTGTAATTATCATTCTTTTGAATGTCAAAGAAATCTATTGTCCAAGAATAAAGAGTTGCTACTTTTGATACTAGAGCAGGGGTTAGATTATTTTTAATAAAACTATTCCAAAGACTAGACTGAATTGTCCCAACAGCAGTTAGTGTTCTAATTTCTACTGGTTTTTTAACTAATTCTACATTTAAGGTATCTAAGAAACTCATTATAATATTTTCAGTTATTGAACGCTGATATATTAATTTTGATAATTTAGAACTGTCTTTAGTTTTAAGAATATAATACTTATCGCCTGGATATATTTTTCTTATATCAAAAACACTTTTAAAATTATTTCCNAAAGAATATATTTTGTCATAAGACACATTTAATTCTTGTAAAATTTGGCTCAAATTCCCCCCGGCTTTAACACGATTACTGTCAATTCTAAAATCTTCTAAGCTAAATCCTTGAATTTTATTAAAATGAGGAGTCTTTATTTTTTCAACTGAGNCAATTACAGTTTTTAAAGGATTTTCTTTTAGATTTTTGCAGCTTGAAATAANTATAAAAAAGAGAATACAGCAGAAATAACTTTCTATTTTNTTAACGACTATAANCATATAATATACAATAATAGCTTAACTGAGTTTTTATGGATACGAATACTACATAAATTATAAACACTTTAATGTGTTTTATAAATCAATAAAAATTACATGAATGGATCAAATTGATATGCTCTTTTTCTCTGTTTTTTTTAAAAAANACGATTCCTAAAGAAAAAATATNTAAGCTCATCATTACTTTAGGGTGATTACTTATTTCTGTCCACGCTTCTTTCATTCCCTTTGACCAGTAGATATCATCAAAAACATAAATAGCNTCTTCCATAAAATTTTCTAACGCCCAATTAAAATATTTTAATGTAGCTTTTTTAGAATGATTTCCGTCAAAAAAAATAAAATCAAATTTTTGTGTGAATATTTTAGGAAGTAAATTNTCGAAATCACCATGATGAAGAGTTACATTCTTTAAACCTAATTTTTGAAAATTTTTCTTTGCTATCAAATAGATACTAGGGTCTCCTTCTACAGTGGTGACAGAAGAATTTTTATTGGCATTTGATAAATATGCGGTGGTTAGGCCTAGAGAAGTTCCAATTTCTAAAATGTTTTTACTATTGTAAAAATTAATTAGTTTAAATAGAATTTGTGCTTTTTCTGGTCTCGATTGTACTTTTTTAGTAAGAGTTTTAACTAAAGTTTTAGATCCTCTAATGGTTGTAGAACCCTTTCCAAGATCGTGAAGAAAAACAGAAGAAGCATCTTTAAGCAGTAATGCTCTTAAATGTTCTATTCCTATAAAAGAATAGAATTTTTTTTCTTTATCAAGAACATTTTCTACTAAATCATGAATTAATGGGGAGTGAATATTGTATTTAGAAACTCCTTTTAATAAGAAATTTAAATAAAAACCAACTTTTTGAAGCATACACAAACTTAAGAGTTTAGTTCTACAACTTTAATTAATAATAAAGACAATATCTATTAAATTTGCAAGTATGAAAAATGAAAATGAAGAAAAAGATCTTTCTTTTTTAGGGCATTTAGAAGAATTAAGATGGAGGTTAGTAAGATCTAGTATTGTAATTCTAATAGCAGCAGTAATNTTATTTTATTTCACCGACCCTATTGTCCAGAAGTTCTATATAAATATGTCTTCTACTTCATTCCCAACGTATCAGTTCTTTTGTATACTTTCTGAAAAGCTACATATTTCAGACGCTCTTTGCGCCAATGATATTCCTATTCAAATTCAATCTATAGAAATGACAAAACAGTTCTCAACAAATATGTATTTTGCTCTTATTGGTGGGTTAATAATTTCCTTTCCGTTTACATTTTTTCAAATTTGGTCGTTCATAAAACCAGGACTAAAACCAGGAGAATTAAAGGCTACAAAATGGATTGTTTTTAATGCTAGCTTACTTTTTTTCTTTGGAATATTATTTGGATATTTTTTGATAAGCCCACTTTGCGTTCAGTTTTTTGGAGGATATAAATTAACGGAGCAAATACAAAATAATTTCACCATTAGCTCTTACATGTCTATGATTACAACATCCACTTTTCTTTCGGGATTATTCTTTGAATTACCAATTATCATGTACATTTTAGCTAAAATTGGAATTTTAGGAGCAGATATCTTAAAAAAATATAGAAAGCATTCTTTAGTTGCGATTCTTATTTTGTCTGCATTAATTACTCCTCCGGATGTAGTAAGTCAATTATTAGTATCATTTCCAATTTATGCACTGTATGAATTTGGAATTATTATAGTAAAAAGAGTAGAGAAAAAAAGATTAAATGAATTAAATTAAGATAAAAATTAGACCAATAATAAATGGAAATTAAGACTGAAAATATTTGTAAATCTTATAAGGGGATTAAAGTAGTTAAAGGAGTTTCAGTGAAACTTAAAAAAGGGGAGATTGTAGGACTCCTGGGACCAAATGGAGCTGGGAAAACAACTACTTTTGANATGATAGTGGGGTTGATTAGTCCAGAAACTGGAGAGGNATACCATAATAATAACAAAATTACCAATTTACCCATGTATAAACGATCTCAGATGGGTATTGGATATTTACCTCAAGAAGTTTCCGTTTTTAGAAAACTTTCAGTAGAAGACAATATAAAGGCCATCCTCGAAATGTCTAAATTGTCTAAAAAAGAACAGCAATTAAAATTAGAAGATTTGATGAATGAATTTGGTCTAAATCATGTGAAAAAAAATTTAGGGAGAAATCTTTCTGGGGGNGAAAAAAGAAGAACAGAAATTGCCAGATGTCTAGCAAATAATCCTGATTTTATTCTTTTAGACGAACCTTTTGCAGGTGTTGATCCAATTGCTGTTGAGGATATACAAAGAATAGTATTAAAACTAAAACGAAAAAATATTGGAATACTTATTACAGATCATAATGTTCAAGAGACATTATCGATTGTGGATAGAGCTTATTTGCTGTTTGAGGGAAGAATATTGAAAGATGGTTCTGCAGAAGATTTGTCTAAAGATGAGCAAGTAAGAAAAGTCTATTTGGGCCAAAACTTTGAATTAAAGAAGAAAACAATAGATTTTTAGAATGGCTTTAATTCTGAATATTGAAACAGCCACTAAAACTTGCTCTGTCAATCTTGCGAGAAAGGGATTAGTTTTAGAAATAAGAGAAATTACAAGTGAAAACTATATTCACGGGGAAAAATTACATTTACTTATAAATAAGTTATTTGAATCTGCTAAAATTCCTATGAGTAATTTAGATGCAGTTGCAGTAAGTTCAGGTCCTGGATCATTCACAGGACTAAGAATCGGTGTTTCTGCAGCAAAGGGTATTGCTTTTGCATTAGAAATCCCACTTATTAGTATGGGAGCCATTGATACAATGATTCAACAATATTTATTAAANCCAGATAATTCAAAGACTATTTATTTTCCAATGATTGATGCTAGGAGAGAAGAAGTCTATACAATGGGCTTTGATGCAAATAAAAAACCACTTACAGAAATTGACTGCCCAGTAATAAATGAACAATTTTTAAGAAAATATGATAATTATAATAAAATTTATTTTGTTGGAGGGGGAGCTTCAAAATTTAAAAATAAATTCAATATTAAAAAACTGTTTATTGATGACTCTTTATTGAACTCATCTATAGGAATGGTTATGGAAACTTATCGGAAGTTTAAGACAAAAGAATTTGAAGATGTTTCCTACTTTAATCCTTTTTATCTAAAAGATTTTAAAACAGGGCCAAAAAAATGAGTAAAAGTATATTGTTAAATAAAAATTCTTTAGATATTAGCAAAGAATTTATATTTGAGTTAGTTTGTATTTTAAAGACCCTACTAATGAAACGCCTCTAGTATCTTTTAACTCTGAAAAAGGGGTATTATTAATTGACGGAAATTGCATTTCTGAAACTCCTGAAAATTTCTTCAATGAATTAAGTACTTGGATAAGTAATTATTCAAATCAACCAAATGAAACCACCACTTTAACAATTAACTTAAGAGGAATCAATATATCTTCCTCTAAGTTTCTACTAAATATAATTTACCAATTAGAAGCTTTGCATAAACAAAACTTCAAAGTCAATATAAGATGGGTTTATAAAAATGGTGAAGACGGGAATTACGAACTTGGGAAAGATTACAACGAAATGGTTTCTATCCCTTTTGAATTTATTGAGACGGTAGAAAACTTTGTTTCAAACTTATAGATTCTTAATTTTAATTAAATAAATCTTATGAAAAAATCTACCCACTTGGTATTATATGCAATATTATTTACTTGCATTTCCATTTTGTTGATAAAGCAATTCGTTCCAAATAAAGTTGATTCACGATCTACTGTAACAAAAAATACGTTCGAAAAAAAGGAAATAGCTAAAGAATCACCATTAAGATTAAATATTGCTTATGTTAATAGTGATACTGTTTCAAAGTACTATAACTATGCTAAAAAATTACAAAAATCGCTTTCTACCAAAAGAGATGAGGCAGAAGGGCAGATTAAAAATAAGTACAGTTCATATGAAGTTTTAGTACGTGAATTTGAAAAAGCGTCTCCAATTATGGGCGATAGAGAAAAAATGGAAAAAGCTCAAAAAATCAGAATGTTAGAACAAGAAATAATGAAAGTAGAACAGCAACTTTCTCAACAATTATCTTCTGAAGAGCTTCGTTTAACTGAAAAATATATTTTGAAGACTAATGAATTTATGCAAGAGATAGGGAAGAACCTAGGATTTGATTACGTAATGAGCTACAGAGTTGGCGGGGCTATGCTCTATGCGAACTCTGAATTCGATATTACCCTTGAAATTATCGAATTACTTAATCAAAAGTACGATACTTTGAAATAAGAAACGTTTATCTTTTTTTTTCGTAATATATATATTGTAATTTTTGCAATACTATGAAATTATTAGCTGCTATAGAAAAAAATCAAAATGCCATAATAGGAGCCTTAATTATTCATGTACTCATCTTTGTATGGTTGAACATCCAAAACATATCATTTTATGTGATTCAACCTAAAGAAAAAATAGTTGCTACCTTTGATTTCACCCAGCCTAAGACAGAGATTATTGAAAATCAAGAAATAGGTAATAATAATATAGATAAAGTTAATTTAACCAATTCAGCTTCTAATTATGATCAAAATAAAGATATTTCTCCATCAGAAAAGAAGCAACTTGAGCAGGATATAATAAATGAAGTTAAAAATTTCGAGCAATCTCAGTTTAAAGATGTTAGTCAAGATAATCCTATACTGCAAAAGCAGCACGTAGCCCCATCTAAAGAAAAAGCAGAGAATATAATTATTAATAAGTCAATTGCTAAATCATCAAGCGCTACTGCAAAATACTTTTGTAAAGGAAGGAAGATGATTCTCCAAAAAATTCCATCATATTTATGTGATGCTACTGGGCTAGTAAGATTGAATATAAAAGTAAGTTCAAAAGGGCTAGTAACGGATTGTAAAGTAGATTTTTCAAAAACAAATACTAATAATGAATGTTTGATTAAAAATGCAATAAGTTATGCTAACAATTGGAAATTTGATCAAAATTTTTCCTCTTCTCAAAAACAAATTGGATGGATAGAGTTTGCCTATATTTCACAATAATTCTTAATAAATGATAAAAGTATTTAGGTGGTCAGTTTTTCAATTCTTTTTAATCAATTCTTTTTTGGGACAAAACAGTGGATTATTAAAGCCAGAAAAAATAACCACCTACTGGAATAAAGAAAAGCAGCAAATTAGAAGTATTGGAACGTATCATACTAATGGATACTCTAAAATTGGTGCAAAAAGTGGGAATTGGATTCATTATTTTAAAAATGGCACTATTCAAGAGATTAGTAATTATTATAAAGGAGCACTAAATGGGATATATAAATCGTATTATATAAACGGTAATTTGAAAATTAAAACTTTTTACACTCTTGGAAAAGTTGATTCTACTTTTGAAGCATATTACTTAAATGGAAATTTAGCAGAAAAAGGGGAATACACCATTCGTCCAAATATTTTTTCTAAAGACACCTTAACACTTGATTATTGGATTCATAAAAATGAACTTCTTAGTTCTAACAAAACCGGTATTTGGGAATATTATTATGAAAAGGGGACCCTTATGGAGAAAACCTATTTCTTAGAAAAGGATTCGATAGAATATATTGATCTATTTATTGATATAGCTGGCGATACAATTATTAAAGATGGAGAAGGGATTAGAAAGTCGTATTATCCCTCACAAAAAATTAAGTCTTTAGTAGAATACAAAAATGGTCTTGAGAATGGATTATATAAACTTTTTAAACCCAATGGTAAAGTGAGAAAAAAGGGAGAATACATTAACGGAGAAAAATCTGGTAAATGGATGGAATCATTTTTAACTAATGATAGTACTTATCAACTAGTTGAATTTACTAATGGGGTTAAAGAGGGACCTTTTAAAGAATATTTTCCTAATGGAAAAATAAGTATGGAAGGAAACTATCAAAATGATTTAAAGCATGGAGATTGGACCTATAGTTTTGTAAACGGTTCTTTAGATATGAAGGGAACATTTTTAGCTGATAAACAGCATGGTTTTTGGATTTTTTATTACCCTAAAGGAGTAGAATATTACAAAGGGAATTTTATTAATGGCAAGAAAGAGGGTGAATGGCAGTTTTTTTACAATAATTCAAGCCTTTGGAAAAAAGGAAATTTCAAGGATGATTTAAAAGACGGTTATTGGATAACTAGATATGAAAATGGAGATTCTGCGATAGCGGGTAATTACGCAAAGGATAAAGAAAATGGACTCTGGAAATCTTGGTATGAAAATGGACAATTGAAAGATATTGGATATTTCAATTCTGGCAAGATGAATACTAATTGGAAAGGGTATTATAAAAGTGGGCAACTAAAATATTCTGGTGAATACAATAATGATTATAAGGTCAATACTTGGACTTATTGGTCAGATAAAGGGAAAATAATTGAAACCAAAAATTATAAGGTGCTCACTTTAAAAAGTATTTTGATTTCCAATGAAGATAGACTCATTAAAAAGTCTGTTCCAGATGGAAAATGGATAAAATATAGTGAGTATGATCAAAGCATAAAGAGTTTTGAAAACTATCAAGATGGGGAATTACATGGCGTTTCTACTTTTTATTATCCTGGAGGCGAAATTGCAAATAGAATAATCAACTATAAAAATGGGAAATTGAATGGAATTTACCAGAGCTTCAGTAGAAAAGGCAACTTGATAAGTGAAACTAGTTATAGGGATAATAAGAAACATGGAGCAGTGAAAATGTATAGCAAAAGAGGGAAATTAATTTCTCATTTAGTCTATAAAAATGGGGTCAAAATTAAAGATGAAATCAATAAAGTTTATTATAATTACGCTTCCCCAAATCGTAAAAAATAACTAAATTGTAAGTTCTTAATATGTTAGAATATTTTAAAAGAAAAACATATTTCGCCATTTTAATTTTGCTAACTTCTTATACAGTTTTAGGTCAAGAAGCTACTTTAACTGGAAAAGTAATAGATAATGAGGATTTAGAACCTCTGATAGGCGTAAATATTTTCAGCGAAAATAACATTGGAGCAATTACAAATATGAATGGGGAGTATAAAATTAATTTGCCCGCTGGAAAACATAAAGTTACATTTCAATTTATCGGATATCAAAAAACGGTTAAAGAAATCACTCTTAAAAATAATGAATCAAGTGTAATTAATATTTCTTTAAATAGTAGCAATAATCAATTAGATGAAATGGTTATTTCAGCTAATAAATATGAAGAAAAGTTAGGTAATGTTCCTGTTTCTATGGCTATTATAAAACCCTCATTAATAGAGAACAAAGCTACACGAGATGCAGAATCTATAATTGAGCAGGTACCAGGGGTTCAAATCAATGAAAATCAAGCTAGCATTAGGGGAGGAAGTGGCTGGAGTTATGGTGCTGGGAGTAGAGTTCTTGTAATGGTAGACGGCATGCCTATGTTGGGAGGAGACGCCAATGATATAAAATGGACTGCTATACCATTAGAAAATATTTCTCAGATCGAAATTTTAAAGGGAGCTTCATCTGTTTTATATGGATCATCTGCATTGAATGGAGTCATCAATATTAGAACTCAGTACCCCAAAGACCAACCCATTACCAAAATAAATATTTCTAACGGTTTTTATCTGCCGGGATATGGGAATAGAAACGGAACTTCTTTAATTAGTGGGGATTCGGTTCTAAACAAAAGAGATAACCAGACCTGGTGGGAAAAACCACAAGGATATATTCAAGGTAATTTCACTTATTTAAATAAAATTAATGAAAACAATGAATTGGTACTGGGAGGCTCATTTATGAAAGATCAAGGATATCGATATGGTTCAGATGACCAAAGAGCTAGAATAAATGCAGGATGGAAACAGTATTCAAAAAAACACCAAGGACTTAATTATGGATTGAATGTAAATTCTAATTTCAATCAAAGTACTATGTTTTTTTTATGGGCAGGAGCTGATAGTGTTTTGCATGCACTTGGTGGAGTGGATACGGCTACTACTACGCTAAGTAGTGCTAGGACTTCAAGAATTATGATAGATCCATATATTTCTTACGTTTCTGAAAATAATAAAGAACACCATTTAAAATCTAGATTCTTTCAAACTAACAATGTCAATAACACCAATCAAGGATCTTTATCAAATTATATTTTTGGAGAGTATCAATTTCAACAAAAATTCAATAATAAAATTACTTTTACATCTGGAATTACAGGTTCTTATACGAATGTTAAATCTCAATTATATGGGGATCACTGTTCCAATAATTTAGCTTCCTACGTACAAGGAGATAAAAAGTGGGATAAAGTAACATTTTCTGCAGGAATGAGATTGGAATATTTTAAAATAGATAGTATTCAGTCTAGCGGAAAGTTATTTAAAAAGAATTTAAATATTCCATTTCAACCAGTTTTCAGATTTGCTGGAACATACAACCCATTTGATTATACTTTTATAAGAGCATCTTATGGTCAGGGTTATAGATTCCCATCAATAGCAGAAAAATTCATTTCTACTTTTGTTGGGGGACTTAATATATTTCCTAATACCAGTATTGAACCTGAATATGGATGGAGTAGTGAAATAGGAATTAAACAGGGATTTGCAATAAATAATTTTAAAGGTTATTTTGATTTTTCAGTATTTTTAACTCAATATACGGATATGATGGAGTTTGTATTTGGATTTTACAATTCAAATGGGAATGATATAACTATAGAACAAATAGTTTCTGAAATTCAAGGAGATTTAACAAAAATACCTAATTATATTGGTGCTAGAAGTACCAATATTCAAAATGCAAATATTCCAGGGTTTGAGTTTAGTGTGGTAGGTCAAGGGCAGTTAACTGATTATTTATCTTTTACAACACTTGCTGGCTACACTTATATAAATCCTACCCCAATCAATCCAGATTCTTCTTATTTATTAACTTTTAGCAATCCCAATTTTGATCTTCCCAATTCAACAATTTTGAAATACAGAAACAAACATATGGTAAAAATAGATTTTCAAATAGATTATAAAAATATTGCATTTGGACTTAGTACAAGATATACAAGCTTAATGGAAAATGTAGATGAAGTTTTTATAACTCCTATTTTAGGTAATGAAATTTTACCCGGATATGGAGATTATAGAAATGCAAGAATGAATGGAGACGTTGTCTTTGACACTAGGGTTTCCTATAATATAAATAATCAATCTAAGTTTTCTTTATTAATAAATAACTTATTAAACAGAGAGTATACCAATAGACCAGGAAATGTAATGCCTCCAAGAACACTTCTTTGGCAATACTCCATTAAATTTTAATCAAATATTTTTGACACTTCAGTTATTACTAACTCCGTCTCAAATCCTTTTTGAGAAAGAAATTTTAAAATCTTTTGTTTTGATTTAAAGTCATTTGGAGTATTCATAGATAGGTGTTTCTTTTGAGCTTCCTCTTTTAAAACTATCAAATATTGTTTTTGATTAATTTCTTCAATAGCTTCATTAATTAATTCTTCCTCAATTCCTTTTTGTCTTAAATGGTGAATAATTTTCACTTTCCCCCATTTATAAAAAATAAATTTATCATGGACAAATGCCTTAGCATATCGTAAATGATTGATAAATTCTTTTTTTTTAAGTTCGTTTATTAAATTGTTTTTTTCCACCATTTTTAAATGAAACTTAGCACTCAGCACTAATGCTTCTCTAGATGAAATTTCTTTTTTAGAACATTTATTAGATAAAAATAAAAATGCTTTTTTATATTCTTCAGATGACATTATTTAATCAAAATCCATGAAGAAATGTGTAGTTTTTTCTTAATTTGTTTTTGGTATTCTACCGCATTTTTCTTGTTAGAAAACTTTCCAGCCGAAACTCTAAATAATTGTTTAAAAAATGGCAGTTGCCTTGCCTTAAATGATTTTTTCCTTAATTTTTTAATTAGATTTTTAGCATTTTTTTCTTCTCCAAAAGATCCAATAATAACTTCATAACTTAAAGATTTTGTTTTATTATGTGATGAAATATTAATTGGCTTTTTTATTTCTTTCTTTATTTCTTTTTTAGTTTTTATTAGACTCTTTGAAACTGTGTTATCGGAACTCAAAGGGACTTTATGAACTAAATTAGATTTAATTTCTTGAGAAGTCCCCCTTTTACTAAAAGTAAATGGATTTAAGTCTGAATAACTGAAATCACTATCTCGATTAAATAAATTTGTTTTTAAAGGAATCCATGCAGAATAAAATAGTAATACAATTACAGCTGCAGCAACTGACCAATTTTTAATAATTTGTTTAGCATCACTTTTTGATTTTATAGGAATTATTTTAGCTTCAGAACTTTGAATTAGGAAGTCATTCATATTAATAGATCTTAAACCAAAAGATTCCAGTAATAAATTTTCGGATTGCTGTTTAAAATTTAAAATGCCGTTTACTTCATATAAAACACCAATTCCTTCAAATGAAAATTGCTTATTAGTTTTTATTTCATTATTAATTTTGAAAAGTAATGAACTTATTTTTTCGACAGATTCTTCATAAGAAATACCCCATTCTTTAGAAATGGAATTTGCTAACAGTCCATCATTATTAGTTAGGTTCTTATTAAATAAAATTTGTTTAAACGGCGGTTTAAATGTCAAATTATCATCGCTAATAGAAGACGAAGCGTACTGTGCTACAAACCCTCCTAACCCTGGAAAAATCACACAATCGTGCAACTTTAATAATTCTTTAATAATTGGATCGATATTATTCATCTCTTATTATCAAAAATAAGAAATATTGATTAAAACTCCTCATTTTATATTTTTATATAAAATCTAATTATGTAAAGCGTGATAGACCTTATTTGCTTTATCTTTTCCAATTAAATTCTCTAATTCATGTAGGGATATGGATTTAATAATATCAACGGATTTGTATTTTTTCAATAATTCCATTGCTGTTTTATCACCTATTCCATGTATTGTACTTAATTCAGTTTTAATAAGACCTTTTAATCTTCTATTTCTGTGATGTGTAATGCCAAATCTATGAGCTTCATTACGCATATTTTGAATTACTTTTAAAGTAGGTGTTTTTTTGTCCAAGTAAAGAGGATACTGATCTCCAGGAAAAAAAATTTCTTCGAGCTTCTTTGCAATCCCTACAATAGCAATTTGATTGTCAAGATTTAACTTTTGTAGACTTTTTAAAGCGCTTGAAAGTTGTCCTTTCCCACCATCAATTACAATGAGCTTTGGCAATTCTTTTTTTTCTTTTAGTAATCTGCGATATCTTCTTAAAATAACTTCTTCCATAGATGCAAAATCGTCGGGTCCTTCAACGGTTTTAATGTTAAAATGTCTGTATTCTTTCTTCAGCGGTTTCCCATTTTTAAATACTAAACAAGCAGCAACAGGAAAATTTCCTTGAATATTTGAATTGTCAAAACATTCCATTATGACAGGTAATTCATTTAGTCTTAAATCTTTTTGAATAATTTCTAATAACTTATGTGTGGCAGTAACAGGATTTTTAATGGTTTCAGTTTTTAAAAACTCCATTTTCTTTGCCATAGCATTTTTTTTAGAAATAAGTAACAAGGATTTTTTATCTCCTCTTTTGGGAGCAAAGAAATTTATAGGATAGTCAAAAGACAAGTCAAATGGTAAAATTATTTCTTTTACATCTTTAAAAAAGTGATGTATATTTTCTGCTAACAAATAGGATAATATTTCTGGATCGGACTCATCTAATTTTTTTTGAACTACAGTAGTTTTAGACTTAGTAATAGCTCCACTCATTACTTGAATAGCATTTACAAAGGCAAATTTTTCGTGACTTACTATATTTAACACCCCCAAATTGGTGAGATTGGAGTCTACCACTACAGATTTTGATTGAAATTTTTTAATATTATTTATTTTAACTCTAATTTTTTCTGCTTCTTCAAACTTATATAAACCAGCGTATTGTTGCATTTGAAGTTTCATAGTCTTTAATACTTTAACAGTATATCCATTTAAAACTTGTTTTACATTATTAATTCTACTTTCATATTCTTCTTCACTTACTTCACCCTGGCAGCAGCCTTTACAGTTTCCAATATAGAAATCTACAGAAGTCTTAAAATAAGGAGTATTTATTTTTTCTTTATTAAGTAGGTGATCACATTTTCTAATTTCAAAGTTCTCTCTAACGAGTTCTAGAACTGTTTTAACCACTTTAACAGATGGATATGGGCCAAAGTAAAGAGATCCATCTTTTATTTTTTTTCTTGTGTAAAATATTCTAGGAAAGTATTCATTCTTAATACATATCCATGGGTAAGTTTTATCATCCTTTAATTGTATATTATATCTAGGCTGATATTTTTTAATAAGTGAATTTTCTAATAATAATGCATCAATTTCCGAATTGAGTTGAATGGTTTTAATGTCCTCCACTTTTTGAACCATTTTTTGAGTTTTTCTATTCTCAAATTTTATTTTAGTAAAGTAGGAAGTAACCCTATTCTTAAGTTTCTTTGCCTTTCCAACATAAAGCAATTTCTCATTAGAATCATAAAACTGATAAACCCCAGGAACGTTTTCCAAAAGTTTAATTTTTTGTTTTAATTCTAAGTTAGTTGTTGACATTCACTACAATAATATGCAAACCTATTTTTTTCTATATATAGAATAATTAATTAGACCTATAAAAGCATCTTTTGAAGGAGACTCAGGAAGAGAATCTAATTCTTTTAAAGCTAAGTCCTTATAATAATGCATTTTTTTTTCTGCATAATGAATACCTCCTTGATCAATTACCATTGAAATAATTTCCTTAATTTTTTTAGAATCCTGTTTTTCTTTTTTAATAGTATTAATAACTAGTCTTTTTTCTTTTTTATTAGCCTTGTTNATTACATAAATCANAGGCAATGTTAGCTTTCTTTCTTTAATATCAATGCCTGTAGGTTTNCCTATATTATNTGAAAAACCATAGTCAAAAATATCGTCTTTAATTTGAAAAGCCATTCCTACATAAATNCCCACTCTTTCCATNGTNTCAATAGTCTTTTGGTCTTTGGTAACTGAACAAGCCCCAGTACCACAACATGCGGCTACTAAAGAGGCTGTTTTTTGTTCAATTATTTTATAATAAACCGATTCTGTAATATCCATTTTTCTGGATTTCTCCATTTGAAGAAGCTCTCCTTCAGACATTGATTTGACAGCTTTACTTACAATATGTAATAAATCTATTCTATTTTTTGAGGTGGTCAAAAGGAGCCCTTGAGACAATAAAAAATCACCTACTAGAACTGCAATTTTATTTTTCCATAACGCATTAATGGATAAAAATCCTCTTCTTTCAGAAGCATCATCTACTACATCGTCATGAACCAATGTCGCAGTATGAAGAAGCTCAATTAAAGAAGCAGCAATATAGGTTCCTTCATTGACTGGACCTAACATTTTGGCAGATAAGAAAACAAATAACGGTCTTAGCTGTTTTCCTTTTCTTTTAATGATATAATGGGTAATTTTATCAAGAAGTGCGACATCACTTTTCATAGCCGCTTTGAATTTTTTTTCAAAAAGAGCCATTTCCACCTTTACAGGTTTTTTTATTTCATCAACAGTCATCACTTATAAAACAAATATCCAAAAATTAATATTCCAACCTCATTTTGAATAACCTTATTTATAATTGAATTATTAAAACCTTGTTTTTAAAGTGGTAGTAGCTTTGAAATTAAGAATTTTACCATCGGTTGAGAAGCATTCAAAATAGACCAAATATATCCCTACTGATGCCTTTTGTCCATATTGGTTAATTCCGTCCCAAGTAAATTGTCCTTGCTTTGGCAAAAGTTCATTACTTAAAACTTTTTTGATTAACCTTCCTCTACTGTCAAAAATTGAAGCATTTCCAACCATTCCGATATCTGAAATATTGTAAGAAAAAACAGCTATATCTTGAAAACCATCATTGTCAGGTGAGAAAACTTCGTTTACAGCCTTAAATGAAGAATTTGAAGGAGATGATGTAAAATATTGAGAGTTTTCTATTCCTGGTGTACCCCATCCAATATTTTCAGCGGCACTGTGCCAAGCTAATGAGGGGGTTACGTTACTGTCAAGTAAGATTCTTTCTAGCGAAACACCTTCTGGATCATTAATTAAATCAAAGTGAAAGTCTTCCAAATAACTAAATTTATCCAAAACTATTGAATCATAATTTAAAATGAAAACTGTTCCAGAATCGTTTGCAAAGCTAGGCAAATCCATTTGAATAAACCTAGATGGATTATTACTTGGATAATCCTTTAAAGTACTACTAGAATCTTCTGTAAATAACACTAATTCATCAGGATTTATAATAAAGTGCTGTTCTATTTTTTTTAGATTAGAAGGCCCATTGTCATAGTCTGCAATGTAATAGTTAAAAATGTCGAATGCGCTATTACTATTATTAATAATTTCTACGTAGTCAGACCCTCCATAAAAAGGATCGAATAAAATCTCATTAATTAGTAGCTCTCTCTTTTGAGCTGTATCCGGGACTATAATGTCTACAGTATCAATCATAAAATTTCCAGAAAGGTCATAAACATTTTGAATTGCAAGTTGAAGACTTTGGTTTCCCAAAAATGATTCTTGAAATATTAGTTCATATCCATTAACAGATGTTATAATATTATCTGGTGAAGATATTTGATTAGTAATTATTGAGTAATTATTTATATCTAAGACCGAGCTATTTAGAGGCTCTGAAAATTGAATGTCTAGGGAGTTGGAAGATTTAACAACCGCATTTTCAATATATGGTGGCAAAGTATCAACTAGAATATTTCCATTAATAATTATGTCATCAAAGAAAATATTGTCATTATTGGAGGTAGTATGTTTGCTCCATAATCCAGTAAAATTTGAGAAGGTATGAGTAACATCCGTTGCACCTAATTCATAAATAAAATTATTTCCTCCACTAGAGTCACATAATATTTCCCAATTTCCATTTACGTCTCTGTTTACTCTTACTCTAAACTCAGGGGTTACACCAAAAGATTCATGTAATGAAGAAGCTAATAATACGGTTGCTAATCCATCTTGTCTATATAGTTTTAATTTATCTAAAGAACCATTTTCACCTACTCTAATAAAATAACCATTTAAATACCCTTTTAAATTATTATTATTGGATGTTAGGTAGTACCTGAAATTATTATTATTGGATGGTGAAAAATCCATTTTCACATAAAAATCCCAAGAAATATTAGAAGAAAAATCAAGCGTTCCTGTTTCAACGCTTAAAAAGGAAGTGTCAGTTACAGAAGGGGCATTTAACTGAAGAACTAAATTACTATTGACAATAAATTCAGCTGTGTCACCTTCCCAACTTGGGTTATTAGTAAAATCTCCGTCTGAAAAATCTTCAAATAATTGGCCATAGCTAGAGTAGGATAAAGTTAAAAAAACAATAATGAAGCCTAGAATACGCATGCTTTAATTTTGTAGAAATAAATATACTACTTTTGAATAAAGTCAGAATATGAAATTAGCTATTGTAGGATGTACTGGGCTTGTTGGAAATGTGGTTCTTAAATTATTAGATGAGTTTTCAATTCAAATTTCAGAATTAACTTTAGTCGCTTCTCCTAAAAGTGTTGGAAAAAAAATATTCTTTAGAAATAAAGAAATTACGGTAGTTTCTATAGATGAGGCACTTAACAAAGACTTAGATATAGCTATTTTTTCTGCAGGAGGATTAGTTTCTAAAAATTGGGCTGAAAAATTTGCTTATAATGGAACCAAAGTTATTGATAATTCTTCTTATTGGAGAATGAATGAAGAGATCCCACTTGTTGTTCCTGAAGTAAACGGTAAAAGTATTTTAAAATCAACCAAAATTATTGCAAATCCAAATTGTTCTACTATTCAAATGGTAGTAGCATTAAATAATATCTATTTAAATTATGGTATCAAAAGATTAGTTATTTCAACTTATCAGTCTGTTACTGGAACCGGTGCAGCTGCAGTTCAACAAATGGAAGACGAAAGAGATGGAAAGGCTACTAAGAAGATATATCCTCATCAGATTGATCAAAATTGTTTTCCTCATGGTGGTGATTTTTTGGAAAACGGATACACTACTGAAGAAATAAAATTGGTTAATGAGACACAAAAAATTTTTAATGATCCAACTATTAGAATAACTGCAACTGTAGTAAGAATACCTGTAATTGGAGGACATTGTGAATCTGTTAACATTGAGACACTTAAATCATTTAACTTAAATGCAGTTATTGATGTTTTAAATAATTCTGCTGGAGTTATAGTCCAAGATAATCCCAAAAATTTTGATTATCCAATGCCAATTACATCACAATATAAAAACGATGTTTTTGTTGGAAGAATAAGGATTGATGAAACGATTAAAAACGGACTTAATTTATGGATAGTTGCTGATAATTTGAGAAAAGGTGCCGCTACTAATGCCGTTCAAATTGTTGATTATATTCTTCAAAATAAACTGTTGTAATTTATAAATGATTGATAAAGAACAGGATGAAAAGTCTAGCTATTTAGGTCTAGAACCAATCCCTAAATTATTATTAAAACAAGCACTTCCTGCAGCCATTGGCTTTATGGTGATGTCTATGAATATGATTGTAGATACTTATTTTGTAGGCCAGTTTATAGGAGAATTAGCAATTGGTGCTATTTCAGTCGTATTTCCCATATCTTTTCTTTTTTCATCAATTGGTATGTCTATTGGAATTGGAGGCGGGAGTATTGTATCCAGATCATTAGGAGCTGGTGATATGAAAAAGGCGCTTCTTTCTTTTAATAATCAAATTTCTTTAACATTTTTTCTAGCAATTTTAGCCATAATAGTTGGAGTGTTTTTAAAATTACCCATCTTAAATATGTTTGGTGCAAAAGGGGAAATTATGCCACTTGCTGATTCCTATTTTACAATTGTTTTATATGGAATTCCGTTTTTAGCAGTATCTATGATGGCTAATAATAATTTAAGAGCCGAAGGAAAGGCGAAAATTGCAATGGTTGCCTTACTTATTCCATCTGTCCTTAATATATTTTTAGACTATATTTTTATAGACTTATTTCATTGGGGAATGGAAGGAGCTGGGTGGGCCACTACTATTTCATATATTGGATGCGCAGCTTATATAATATTCTTTTATTTAACTGGGAAAGGAGAGTTAAAAGTAAAACCACTACTTTTTAAAATTAATGGTAAAATAGTTACTGAAATTTTCAGTATTGGATCTGTTAATCTAGTAAGGCAAGGAACTATAAGTTTTTTAGCAATTGTATTGAATAACACCCTATATTACTATGGTAATTTAGCTGGTGGAATGGGTGGAGAAATAGCTATTTCAGTATATGGATTAGCAACAAGGATGACCATGTTTGCTTTATTCCCTTTAATTGGAATTGCACAAGGATTCATGCCAATTGCGGGTTACAATTATGGAGCAAAAAACTATACAAGGGTTAATAGTGTCATTAAAACCTCGTTGTCAAGTGGATTTATAATTGCCGCTGTTATTGGAACAATTTTAATGACATGTTCTGAAATAATTCCTTATTTCTTTACTAAGGACCTTCAACTTATTGAGTACGCACCAAATGCTATTTTTTGGATTTTTTCTGCAACACCAATTATTGTATTTCATTTAATTCCCCCATCCTATTACCAAGCTATTGGCAAACCAATTCCTGCATTATTGCTTACATTACTAAAACAAGGAATATTCCTTATCCCACTAGTTTTGATACTACCTAATTTTTATGGAATAAATGGGATATGGTATTCTTTCCCCATTTCTGACGTCTTATCAGCAGGAATATGTTATTATTTTTTAAATAAAAGTGTTGCCGAATTAAAAAGTTAGTTCATTTTTATTAGCCAATTGGCCACATGCAGCATCAATATCTTTTCCTCTACTTCTCCTAATATTTACTATTACTTTTTTAGATTCTAAGTAGGAAGCAAAAGCATCTACTTTTTTTGGGTCAGCCTGTTGGTATTTTTTATCATCAATGGAGTTATATTCAATGATATTTACCTTACTAGGAAAAGCATTACCAAATTGAAAAAGTTCTTCTGCGTCGGATATCTCATCATTAAAGTCTTTAAATATTATATATTCTAGAGTAGGTCTTTGGCCAGTTTTTTCAGTAAAATAAATCATAGACTCTTTAAGAGAATCTAAATTATTAGATTCGTTTATAGGCATTATTTTATTCCTTTTCACATCGTTTGCTGCATGGAGAGATAATGCCAAGTTAAATCTAACGTTATCATCTCCCAGTTTCTTAATCATCTTTGCTATACCTGCAGTACTTACTGTGATTCTTTTAGCAGACATTCCAAGGCCGGAAGAAGAAGAAATTTTTTCAACAGAAGAAATAACATTTTTATAATTTAATAAAGGCTCTCCCATTCCCATAAAAACTATGTTGGATAACGGTATATTAAATTCTTTATTAGATTGTTCATTAATCATCACAACTTGATCGAATATTTCATCTGCATTTAAGTTCCTAACTTTCTTTAGTTTACCTGTAGCACAAAAAGCGCAGTCTAAACTACACCCAACTTGTACAGAGACACAAGCAGTCATCCTTTTTTTGGTAGGTATTAAAACTCCTTCTATTACAGAATTGTCAGCTAATAAAAAGGCATTTTTTATAGTTTTATCTTTACTTTTTTGAGCTTCTTTTAATAAAATTTCATTAATAATAAAATGCTCTTTTAAAGTTTCTCTTAACGACTTAGATAAGTTCGTCATTTGATTAAAATCTGTAGCTCTTTTTTTCCATAGCCACTCATAAATTTGCTTAGCTCTAAATTTTTTTTCACCTAAATCTGCAATTTGGGTTATGAGTTGTTCTAGAGAAAGTTGTCGTATATCAAGTTTTGTTTCCATCAAAAAAAAACCTCGATTACGAGGCTTTTAAGTTTTATAGTATTAACATGGCATCACCGTAAGAATAAAAGCGATATTTTTCTTTAACTGCTTCCTTATAGGCTTTCATTACTAAATCATGACCACAATAGGCAGAAATCATCATTAATAAGGTAGATTTAGGTGTATGGAAATTGGTAATCATTGCGTCTGGAATGTTACAAATGTAAGGGGGAAAAATAAATTTGTTAGTCCAGCCTGCAAATGGTTTAAGTTCTTTATTTACAGTTACAGACGATTCCAAAGCTCTTGTCACGGTAGTTCCTATTGCACAAACTTTTCTTTTATTTAATTTAGCTTCATTAACCAATTTTACAGTATCTTCACCTACATAAAGTTCTTCCGAATCCATTTTGTGCTTGGTTAAATCTTCAACTTCTACGGGCCTAAATGTCCCTAATCCGACGTGTAAAGTAATAGGAGTAAATTCTATGCCTTTAATTTCCAATCTTTTCATCAATTGCTTACTAAAGTGAAGACCAGCGGTAGGTGCTGCAACTGCTCCTTCATTTTTAGCAAAAATTGTTTGGTATCTTTCTTGATCTTCTGGGACAGGATCTCTTTTAATATATTTTGGTAGAGGAGTCTGGCCAAGTTTGGTAATAGTAGCTTTAAAATCTTCGTAGGGCCCGTCAAATAAAAATCTAAGTGTTCTCCCTCTAGAGGTAGTATTATCAATTACTTCTGCAACCAATTCGTCTTCTTCTCCAAAATATAGTTTATTACCAATTCTAATTTTTCTTGCAGGGTCTACTAAAACATCCCATAGTAAACTCTCTCTATTGAGTTCTCTTAATAAAAACACTTCAATTTTAGCTCCAGTTTTTTCCTTGTTTCCGTACATTCTTGCAGGAAATACTTTAGTATTGTTCATAACCATTACATCCCCATCATCAAAATAGTCGATAACATCTTTAAAAGTTTTGTGTTCTATCTTTCCTGTATCTCTGTGTACAACCATTAACCTGGATTCATCTCTTTGATCTGCTGGAAATTCTGCAATCAAATTTACTGGTAACTCAAATTCAAATTCTGATAACTTCATATTATTTATTATAAACGAGGCACGAAATTAATAAAAATTATGACGCTTTTATTATATCTATCCAATCCTCTATCGATTTAGCCATATCTATGGTGAATTTTCCTGATTTTATTCTTCTTAATGCGATTAAATGCGCCCCGGAATTAAGAAAAAGACCAATATCTCTAGCTAAAGATCTAATATAAGTACCTTTTGAACAATGGCAAATAAACCCTAATATATCTTTATTTTTTATTTCAAATTCGATACTGTAAATATTAATTAAACTTGGTTTTAAAGTTAAATGTTCATTTTTTCTCGCAAATTCATAAGCTCTTTTTCCTTTGATTCTTTTAGCTGAAAAAATAGGAGGTATTTGTTCTTGCTCACCAATAAATTTACTTTTAACTTTATGTATTATTTCCAAATCTAAACTAGGAATTTCATATTTTTTATCAATAGCTGTTTCTAAGTCGAAAGATGGAGTTGTTGCTCCAAGTTTAAGTTCCCCTTTGTAAACTTTGGAATCTATTAAATAGTCATTTAAAGTTTTTGTTTTTTGTCCTGTGCAGACGACCATTAATCCAGTTGCAAGTGGATCTAAAGTTCCTGCATGCCCAACTTTAATTTTTTTTAACTTAAAATGGTGTATTATTTCAGATCTAATTTTCTTAACTACGTCAAAAGAGGTCCAGTTTAATGGTTTATCAATAATGAGTGTAGCACCTTCTAGAAATGGAATTTTATTCATATTATTTCCCAGATAATTGTTATTAGAGCTACAATGAAGCAATAATATGAAAAGTACTTTAATTTACTAGCTCTAACTAATTTAATCATCCATTTACAAGCTAATAACCCGGTAAAAAATGCGGCAATAAAACCAATTAGTAAAGGTCCAAAAGTAATAGAATCAGTTAATACTTCTCCAGAGATTATATCTTTTAGAACCTTTCCAAAAATAAGTGGGACTACCATTAAAAAAGAAAATTGAGCTGATGATGTTTTATCAATCCCTAAAATTACGGAGGTTGCTATGGTTGCTCCAGATCTGGAGATTCCTGGAAGAATAGCAATAGCTTGAGCTATCCCAATTAAAAGACTATTTAAATAGCTAATATCATTTTTATTCTCTTTTGTCTTATCTGCTAAAAACAATAAAAACCCTGTTAGAATTAACATGATTCCAACTAATATTAGACGGCCATTAAATAAAGTTTCAATAATGTCTTCAAAAAAAATACCTACTATTGCCGCAGGGATCATAGAGATAATAATTTTTATAGCAAACTCTTTTTCATTTGATTTCTTTTTGGAAAAAATGCTATTAACTATAGAAAAAACTTCTTTTTTAAAAATAAAAAGGGTGCTCATGGATGTTGCAAAATGCAGTATTACGGTCATGAGTAAGCTCTCTTTGGCTTCATAGTCAGAATTAAAAATCGCTTTTACAATTTCTAAATGCCCACTACTACTAACAGGTAAAAATTCAGTTAAACCTTGAATAATTCCTAAGAAAAAGGCAAGAAAATAATCCAAAACAAACTATTGTTGCTTTTTCATTATTCCATAAAGAACCACTCCATATCCTAGCATCACCATAAAGGGAGCAAGGGTAATTCTTCTAAAGGAAAATAGTTCTTCTTCCTGGAAAATATTAGGGTTTTCTGATCCTCCTCCAGACATTAATATAAAACCTAGAATAACAACTAAACATCCAATTATAATAAAAACATAGTTCTTTTTACCAAGAACCATTTTCGATTTTTCTTCCATTTTAATATAATTTTTCTGATTTAACCCAAATAAATTTATTTAATGCAAAGTAAGTAGAAATAACACTAACTAGCACACCTACTATTAAAATTCCAGCAGCAATACTTACAAAATGAATTACCTCCTTGTTTAGTTCCACTGATTCAGAACTTAATGAGATGATAATACTAGGGTTAATATAGGTAAATGAATACCATAAGGAAACTAGGAATAAAATAGCTAGTAATCCAGAAATAAATCCTTGGTAAAATGCTTTGTATATAAATGGCCTTCTTATAAAATTAGACTTAGCACCTACTAATTGCATAGTTCTAATCATAAATCTTTTTGAAAATACCGCTAATCTTATAGTGTTGTAAATTAAAAGAATGGCTATAATTAGAAGAACAGATGCAATAAAAATCATGATCAGTTCAAAGTTTTTAAATACATTCCCAATTTCAAGAAATTGAGACTCATTATAAGCTATCTCAGAAATGATATGTTCATTGCCTTTAGAAATTAAGTAAGAAAAATTATTAGCGCTATCTGGATTTACATAATCAGATGTCAAATTTACATGAATTGAGGAAGGCAGAGGGTTTACTCCGTCTAAAATTTCAAATGCATCTTCTCCAACATGTTTCATCATAAGTTTTTGCGCATCTTCTTTAGAAACATAAAGGGCGCTTTTTACTATTCCAGTCATAGATTTAAGTTTTTTTTCCATCATTTTTACAGTCGTGTTATCTATATTTTCATGAAAAAGGATATCCATGCTAAGTTGCTCTTTAATTTCTGCAGATTTTTTGTTTGCAGTGACCATGAAATAAACAAAAACTCCGAATAGAGTAAGTAATAAGGTCATTCCAAAAATGGTTGAAATTTCAGCTAAAGAATTTGACTTATGAGTTTTAGACATTAAGATTTAATTTAAATAAATGTAGTCAATAAACATAAAATATTAATAATGAAATTCTATTTTTATAAAAAAAATAAAATGAATATTTCGTCAGTCTATAGTTGGTGTCTTTAATCATAACAATAAATTACAGTAATGCGGAAAATGGATCTTGTGATTTAACAAGAAATAGAATGAATGTAATAATTCTATATTGAAAATATATATTACGTGAATATAGATTAAAGGACCTAATAATTTAATTTTTGTTGATTTAAATTTTTCCTCAAACAGATAATTATAATTACTCAATCAGTACTCATTTTTTTAAAAATATTTTTATTTGTATTATTTTTTAATTTTACTTATAATTCGCTTGTACTTTAAATTAGTCAATTGCAATGAATAAATATTCAATCATTTTATCGCTTTTTTTTATCAGTTTTTTAATAAAAACTGGGTGGAGCCAATGTGAAACCACCTCAACAGATAATCACATAGCATGTGATAGTTTTACGTGGATAGATGGAGTAACCTATACATCTAGTAATAATACTGCAATGTATACCCTCGTTGGAGCAAATGCTGCAGGTTGCGATAGTATAGTGACCTTGAATTTAGAAATAAAAATTAGCTCTTTAGAGCCTACCAATGTTTTGAGCTCTGATTCAATAATATGTGAAAATAATGCTTTGTTTTTGAATGTAAATGGAGGAGTATTAGGTACTAACGCTCAGTGGTTGTGGTATAAAGACTCTTGCTCAGGGAATTCAATTGGAACAGGTTCATCAATTGTTGTCAATCAAACATCCACGACATCATATTTTGTAAGAGCAGAAGGGGATTGTAATACAACTTTATGCAAAAACATTACAGTCGACAATCACCCTTATTTTATTGAATTAGATTCTATAAGTATTGATTCCACCTTTAATCCGTCTGATAATACTTGGTCAATTATTGACTCGGTTTGTCCACAGACAGCTGTTCAATTATTTGCCCATTATTCTGAAACTTTTCCTTTAGATTACTCAATTACATGGTACCAAAATTCATGTGGTTCATTTCCAATTGGTATTGGTGATTCTATTACAGTTTATCCAGATTCTACAACGACNTACTATGCTAGAGTAATTGGTACATGCGGAGCTTCACTATGTAAANATATAACAGTTTTTACCAAAGACGGATCTATCTCTTCAACAGGNATNATTGCAAGTGCTAACAACNTATGTTTAGGGAATTCCACAACATTNACTGTACANGGNGGACAGCTTGGAAGTGGTGCAAATTGGANATGGTATAAAAATGGAAGTTCCAATGTTATAGGATATGGCCAAAGTTTGACAGTAACCCCTCCTTCGACAAGCACNTACAGTGTTCACGCATATGGAGGTTNNTGNGGANCTACNACTTNTTCAAGTATTTTAATAAATACNTATGATTTAAATNTTTATCATTCTCCNATTGATTCCACATGCGAATCATCNCCATTTTTACTNCANGGCGGATTTCCTGAAGGGGGGACTTATTCTGGAATTGGTGTTTTTGATACTATTTTTGATCCTACGATTNCTGGGNTAGGAGCTCATNTTGTAACTTATTCTTTTACTGACACTAATAATTGTACNGATTCNGTTCATGTTCCAATAGTGATTTTAGAATCTAATATTGATCCAACNTCCATTTCAGCTAATTCATATGAAATTTGNAATGGNAATTCAACAACNATAAGTTTGGACAACTCTAACCAAATAATTAANGGCAGTCAATGGGTNTGGTANAAAGGAACTTGTGGTACAGGTCAGATAATTGGAACTTCAAACAATCAAATTTTAGTTTCTCCCACAACTACAACTAATTANTATGTCAGAGCAGAGGGAGGACTTTGCCCATCAAGCAACTGTCTTGGAGTAACTATTGATGTTTATACCTTGGAAACAAACTTACTTGAGTTTAATGATATATGTGGTGAAGATCACCCAAGTTTTGAACTCTCTGGAGGAACGCCGTCAGGTGGAATTTATTCTGGTTCGGGAGTTTCAAATGCTATTTTTAGCCCAATAAATGCTGGTATTGGCACTCACAATATTACTTACACATATACATTAGGGCCTTGTGTGGCAACTGATGTTGAAACTATTCAAGTTAATGAGTCTCCAATTGCTATCAATTATTCAACTGAAACTGAAATATGTTCTGAAGGGGGAATAATGATACATGCCCACGCTAGAAATGGTTTAGGATTTTACAGCTATGAATGGTCGGACGGATCCTTAGAAAATCCACTTACTTATGCAGAATCTGGAAGTTATAATGTTCTAGTTTCGGATGCGAATGAATGTTATACACTTCTAGATCAAATTCAAATTGATAATTCTCTTNAATGTATTGAAATGACTAACACTTTTAGTCCAAATAATGATGGAATAAATGATTTTTGGAACCTTAATTTTCCAAATTATGACAATTTAAAACTAATTATTTTAAATAAGTGGGGAAATAAAATTGTTGAATACTCAGGTGTTAATAATTNTCAGTGGGATGGAAAAACCCTTGATGGNGGAGATCTTCCTTCAGGAACATATTATTACATTATTGAACTATCAGTTTCCGGGCAGGAACCAATTGATCAAACTGGTCCTATAACTTTAATTAGATAAGATTATGAAAAGAATTTTTACTTTTTCAGTATTTATTTTAATACTATTTCATTATAAAAGTCAGCAAGTATCTTTAAATAGTCAATACCTTTATAATGACTTTNCCATTAATCCAGCNGTTGCTGGAACAAAAGTTTATTCCCCGCTTTCTTTTAGCTTTAGAAGACAATGGATGGGNATTGATGAAGCTCCAGTAGCACAAAACTTTATGTACCATACTTACCTTGGAGANAATATGGGAATAGGAGGGCATATTTTTAATGATGTTGCTGGGCCCACTAGAAGATCTGGTCTTAGTACTACTTTTGCTTACAACATTAAGACAAGCAAGCGCTCTAAACTTTCATTCGGTATTTCTGGTTCACTAACTCAGTTTTCAATTGACAGAGATAGGTTAATTACGGAAATACAAGGCGATGTTGCAGTTTTGAATTTAAGTAATCAATTGTCTGCAGACTGTAATTTTGGATTGTACTGGTCTGGAGAAAGACATTTTGTGGGTGTTTCAGGGTTTAATTTATTCGAAAATAAAAGTAATTTTTTGGCCATAACAACACCAATAATTAACACTATTCAGAGAGTCATGTACTTTAATGGAGGATATAACTTTAAAGTAGGTGCNATTATTGAAGTTCAACCATCTGCAGTGATGAGACTTATGGCTAATGATATAATACAATTCGATGGTAATTTAAAATTTACCGTTAAAAATGCGTATTCTCTTGGTATTTCTTATAGAAATCAGGATGCATTGTCTTTTATGGGTGCAGTAAACTTGGGGATAGCATCNATTGGGTATGCCTATGATCTTGGTATTTCAGATTTACAAAGTCATAATTCGGGAACCCATGAAGTTTTTATAAGTTATAAGCTCAAAAAAGATGACTCAACAAAAACTCCTTGGAAGAATAGAAATAGAGTATATTCAAGTTACTCNTCTGAAAATTAAGCATCTGAGATGAAAAAAAGTGTTCTTTTTTTACTTGCTATATTTTCTATAAATTTATTTTTAAGTCAAGCTAAATTAGCAGATATTCTTTATACCAATTTTGAGTATTCTACTGCGGCTAAAATTTACAGTGAATCAAATAATTTATCAAGTGACCAAGTTAAAAACTATGCATATTCATATTATTTAAACAATAACTTTCAGAAATCTATTCCAATATTTAAAGAAGCTTTAGAAAAAAACCCTAGTGATTTTATTTTGAAATTAAGATATAGTATTGCTCTAAAGAGTACGNGGAGATATAATTCTGCAAAAAAATTATTGAAAGAGCTACATTCAGTNGATAGTTCTAACAAATACATTAAANTAAATTTAAGGGCTATTGACTCCCTGATAAGTTGGGATACAGCACAAGTTTTTAAAAAACTTGCTAATGTGGAAAGTATTAATACCTCATCATCAGAGTTTTCTCCTAGTTTTTTTGATGATGGAATATTTTATATTGTTGAAAAAGGACAAAAAAAATCAATTANTAACAATTTAGATTTTATTCAAAATAATGACTCTTTAAGCATTAAAGAAAAAAAGCAATTTACTAANAAGCTAAATGAGATCTTAGCATATGGTAACTCTGTATCACCAAGAACATTTGCTTATAAAATGAATATGGATTTTTCTAAATTATTCAACGNTGTTGATTCATCTATTCCAAATGATGCGNTTCTGACAAATGATTTAATTATTTCACACAAAAATTTTAATATAACAAGTATAGCCACTGATCATCTTAATGAAAAAGTATATTATACTAGGCACCCTTATTTAACCAATACCAATACTGANGCATCACTTAATCCTATAATATATCAAGGCAAATTTTCATTAAAGAAAAAAAAANTTGCTAAAAGAAGAAGAATACCAGTAAGATTTTTATCTAGCTCTATCGGATCAGGCGAAGTTAGTTCATCTTCAGACGGAAAAACAATTTATTTTGTGTCTGACAAAAAAAGGGGAATAGGTGGGAACGATATTTATGTTGCCCACAAAAAGGAATCAGGATTATGGGGAAAAGCAATCAATTTAGGGCCGTTAATAAATACGCCATTTAATGAATCAACTCCAAAAATATACGATGACAGTATTCTTTTTTTCTCTTCTAATGGATTTCCTGGACATGGAAAATTAGATGTTTTTAAATGTAAAATAATTAACGATAGTGTTTTTGACGTTAGACATTTACATTATCCAGTAAATTCACCTGCAGATGACAACCATTTCATAATTCATCCGTTTGATGAAAGTATTGCAATTCTAAATTCTAATAGGTCAAAAGGGAAAGGCGATAATGATATTTATTTTGCCCATTTAACACCTATTGATCCGTATGTAAAAGGATATACAAAATATTATAAGGACAGTACTTCTCAAAGGAATACTTTGGTGAGGTTGTTAGATAATGATAATGTAGAAGTGAGTCAATTTTTAACAGGGTTTCCTGGAAAGTATAGATTTAGTCTCAAAGAAGGCCAAACCTATAAACTAGTAGCTACAAAGAAGAATTATTTTGGAGATACTTTGGTAGTTTCTGATGAAACACTTTTTAGAAATGAAAGAAAAGATATAGAACTGCACCCAGACAAAACCATTCAGGGATATACTTTGTTAAGTCATAATAACGAAAAAATACCGAATGTAAAAATTGATATAAGTAATGGCATTAGATCAAAAAAACTTACCATTTATTCTGATGAAAATGGATATTTTCAATTTGCTTTTAATAAAGATTCCATTTTACTTTTAGATGGGCATAATGAATATTTATATGGTTCAAAAGAGTTCTTTATAGATTCATCTTATTTATCAGCCAAAAGGCATCACTTATTTTTAGATAGCGTTAATAAAGTATTTAAAGGTATCGTAACTCATCAAGAATCTAATGCAGTTCAAATTAATGCTAAAGTTATTCTAATTGATATGGATGGCATAAAATTAGATTCTTGCTACACAGATTCAACAGGTCATTTTTTCTTTAATTTAGAAATGGCCAGGGATTACGAAGTTCATGCATTTAAAGAAAATGCTGATGGAGTGGCAAATATTCATACCAGTGTTTTATATAAAACGGAAAAAGACATTGAAGTTTATATTACAGAAGATTATACCCCAACAATAGGTAAAGTTCTAGATGCCGAGACTGATGAACCCCTAAATTTTGTAAAAATTACGATAGTAGATTCAACAACAAATGCTAAAGACATTAGCTACACTAACGATATAGGTAACTTTGAGCTGCATTTACATGAAAAAAACATCTATTATTTAATAATTGAAAAAAGAAATTATTTTACAAAAACATTGATTTTAAATATAGGAGATACATTACCGAAAGTTATTGATTTAAATAAAGAGTTTAATTTAAAATTATCAAAGTCAGGATTTATTATTACTCCAATATATTTTGATTTTAAAAGTCATAAATTAACTAATAATTCGAGAATGGAATTAGATTTACTAGCTGATTATCTTAAAAAAAATAAAGATAAGTCCATTTCAATATTTGGTTACACGGATTGTCTTGGAACAAAAGAATATTTAGATAAAAAATTTAATGTTGTTTTAGGAAAAAATAGAGCAACTGCAACAAGAAGGTATTTAGAATATAAGGGAATTGCAAGATCCAGAGTAAATGTCATTGGTAGAGGTGCTGTCAATTTTGTAAACTCGTGTTTTAAACCAGATCTATGCACAGATCTTGAGCACAGAGAAAATAGAAGATGTGAATTTCAATTAAATGACAATTAATTTTGTAAAGAAAATATTTTCAAAATGTATTTTCCGTTCTATCTATAAGCATTACTTTCGTATTCTACTTATTATTAAATTATGTCGGAAAGAAAAATTCGTGTAAGGTTTGCTCCAAGTCCTACAGGTCCTTTACATATGGGTGGAATCAGGACAGCCTTGTTTAATTATTTGTATGCAAAGAAACATCAAGGTGATTTTATATTGAGAATCGAAGATACGGATCAAGCTAGATATGTTGAAGGTGCTGAAAAATATATCATAGAATCTTTAAAGTGGTGTGGGTTAGAAATGGATGAAGGGCCTTTTCTAAAGAATAGTCTACATGGCCCATATAGACAGTCAGAAAGAAAGCATTTGTACAGAGAATATGCAGATCAACTTATCTTATCAGGTAATGCTTATTATGCTTTTGACACTTCAGAAGATTTAGAAAGTATGAGGTTATTAGCTAAAAAAGCCAATATGCCTAATTGGCAATACAACTCTATTACCAGAAATACTATGAAGAACTCATTATCTCTTTCTAAGGACGACGTGGAAAAAAGGATGAAGAATAAAGAACCTTATACCATTAGAGTGAAAATGCCGAGAGATCAAGATATTAGGTTTTACGATGAAATAAGAGGTTGGGTCATTGTAAATACTAATAATATGGACGATAAAGTAATTTTCAAAGCTGATAGTATGCCTACCTATCATTTAGCTAATATTATTGACGATTACCTAATGAAAATAACCCATGTAATTCGAGGAGAAGAATGGTTGCCTTCAGCACCTCTACATGTCATGCTATATAAATTTTTAGGATGGGAAAAGTTAATGCCAAAGTTTGCCCACCTACCATTAATTTTAAAGCCAGATGGAAATGGGAAACTAAGTAAAAGAGATGGAGATAGACTTGGATTTCCAGTTTTCCCAATTGAGTGGAAAGACCCTGGAAGTGGGGAGGTTTCATCTGGATATCGAGAAAAGGGTTACTTTCCTGAAGCATTTGTAAATATGCTTGCCTTTTTAGGATGGAATCCTGGAAACGCGAGAGAAGTTTATTCAATAGATGATTTAATTAAAGACTTCACTTTGGAAAGAGTTGGAAAAAGTGGAGCTAAATTTGATCCCGAAAAATCTAAATGGTTCAATCAGCAACATTTAAGACTAAAATCTAATATTGAATTAGCTCAACAATTAAAAGCGAATTTAGAACTCGATGTGAGTGATTCTTATTTAGTAAAAGTAATTGAGCTTATGAAAGAAAGAGCTACTTTTTCATCAGATTTAATTTCAGATAGATATTTTTTTGAATCAACAGATGATTACAATCAAAAAACATTCAAAAAAAAATGGAAATCTAATACTTTAGGATTAGTAAAAGAATTTTTCATGTTATTAAAGGAAGATGATGAATTTACCGCTTTCTCAATAGAAAATATATTTCAAAAATTCATATCAAAAAAAGAAATAGGGATGGGAACTATACTCCCTAATTTAAGATTGATTTTAACTGGTAAAGGGGTGGGACCATCATTATTCGAAATTATGGAGCTTCTTGGTAAAGAGGAGGTTATGAGAAGACACGAAAAAAAATCCATATTTTTCGAGGAACTTTTCTTAGAAAATTCTAATTAGCAATGAATATTATAAAGGTTAAAGGTATAAGAACTTATTCTTTTCATGGATGTTTGGAGCAGGAAACTAAAATTGGTGGCAACTATATTATTGACGTGGAGGTATATTGTGATTTTAAATCGGCAGCAATAAATGATGACTTGCTAAAGACTGTAGACTATGTTGCAATTAAAGAAATAGTTATTTCAGAAATGAAAAAAAATAAAAAATTAATAGAATCTGTGGCCTACACAATACTCAAGAGAATAAAAAAAGATTTCAAAATGGTTTCCAAATGCAAAATAGAGATAAAAAAAATAAATCCACCAATAAATGGAGATGTTAATTACGTTTCTGTTGTTATTGAAGAATAAATTGTTTTTTAGACGGGAAGTTGTACTTTTGTTAATCTAATATCAGGTCTCGTGGCCGAGTGGCTAGGCAGTGGTCTGCAAAACCATCTACATCGGTTCGAATCCGATCGAGACCTCATTTTTTCTAACTTTTCAATATTTGTTAATTCATGAAAAAATTCTTCCTTATTATTATATTGGCCTTTCTAGTTAGTTCTTTTGTTTTAGATTATCCCAAAGTTTCTGACTCTAAGACAATTACTTTTAATGAGCATATTGCACCAATTTTTTATTCTAATTGCACAGGTTGCCACCACAATGGCGGAGTGGGACCTTTTTCTTTAATAGATTATCAGAATTCTTATATTATGAGAAATGCCATTCAGTCTTCTGTTGTAAGTGGATACATGCCCCCATGGCCGCCAGATACCAATTACTCTAGATTTAGGCATGAGAGAATCCTATCTGACCAAGAAATAAATCTTATAAATGATTGGATTAGTTTTGGTTCTCCCGAAGGTAATCCAAATTTAGCACCTCCTCCACCAAACTATAATACAACAGGTCCTCAATTGGGAACTCCAGATTTAACTATTCAGGCTCCAACCTACACAAGTAATGCTTTTCAAAATGATGATTATGTTTGTTTTACTATTCCAAGCCAGCTAATAGCTGATAAAAAAATAAAAGCTGTTGAAGTAATTCCTGGAAACTCAGCCATTGTGCACCATTGTTTAGTTTATATAGATCCTACGGGAAATTCTAATGTTGGAGTTGAAAATAATTGCATGGGACCTGCGAATGGTATTTTAGTAGGAGAATTTGCCCCAGGTTCTCTTCCAATTTCTTTTCCTGGAGACGACAATATGGCTTTTGGAATGAATTTTCCAGCTAATAGTAATGTAATTTTAGCTATGCATTATCCAGTTGGATCATTAGGTATGATGGATAGTACTCAAGTTCATTTTTATTTCTATCCTGATCAAATTAGTCAATTTAGAGAAGTAGAAATGAATCTTTTAATTCAAAATTTTAATTTTTGTATTGCTCCAAATCAAACAAAAACTATTCATGACTCTTATCAGATTCCCATTTTTAGTACTCCAAAATCTTTATTTGGTGTATTCCCGCATATGCACTTAATTGGAAAGTCTATAGAAACTTACGGAATCAATTTAAATAACGACACGACTCCTTTTGTTAAAGTTCCTAATTGGGATTTTGAGTGGCAAGGAGCATACCATTTTAAGAAAATGCTTAAAGTTGACCCTGGA
This sequence comes from Crocinitomicaceae bacterium, assembly GCA_002691605.1. Taxonomy (GTDB): domain Bacteria; phylum Bacteroidota; class Bacteroidia; order Flavobacteriales_D; family Parvicellaceae; genus MED-G20. The sequence goes on along the minus strand of NZID01000038.1, from coordinate 3,716 downwards.
AGCACTATTAAAGCAACTGCATTTTATGACAATACTTCTGCAAATTTACATAACCCAAATACTCCTCCTCAAACCATTTGTGCAGGTTTTAACACTACTGATGAAATGTTTGTTATCTATTACCTCCTAACAGATTATGTCCTTGGAGATGAAAATTTAAATTTAGATTCATTATCTCAAATTGGATTGACAAATATTACTACAAATTTGTCCTATGAAAATCCTTTAGAAGTTTTTCCAAATCCAATAAAAAATTTGTTTACCATCAAATCTAAATGGAAATTTTCTGAAATACAGACTTTAGAATTTTATTCTTTAGACGGTAAATTACTATATCAGGAATCTTTTCATAGTTCAATTAATTCTCATTTTTCAAAATCCTTTGATTCTAAAAAACTATTTCCAAACTTAATAAATCAAGTTTTTTTAATTAGAATTCATAATAAAAACGGAAATGTACAGTATGGTAAGTTTATAAAGAATTAAATCTCATTTTTTATTATGCTAAAATATTTTATTTTATTTATTATTAGTCTAAATATTTTTAACAAAGGAATATGTAATTCAAAAAGCGATTCTTTAAAAATAGCTACTTGGAATATCCAAATGCTTCCAAGAGTTTATGCTCCTTTTAGCAAGTGGGTAAGAAAAAAACAAAAAGTAAGAACTCCTAAAATTATTCAATATTTAAACTCTTCTAATTTTGACATAATAGTTCTTCAAGAAGTTTTTGATAAATCAATATCCAATAAATTTAAAAATGACTTAAAAATCAAATACCCGTATTGCTTAATGCCTCAAAAAGAAGGTTTTACATTTAAACTTTCCTCAGGTGTTATGATACTATCTAAGTATCCATTAGAACTTATTAAACAAATTGTTTTTGATGTTTCAAAAAAAAGTGATAAAGGCGCTCAAAAAGGGTGTAGCTTAGTTGAAATTAAAATAAATAATAAAAAGCTGTTATTAGGAGGAACTCATTTAGACTCTAAAAGTCCTGAATCAAGATCTTTACAATATAAATTGATTGCTGAAAATATAATTAATCCTTTCTTGAACGATTCAGTTCCATTATTATTGGCAGGTGACTTTAATACTAATTTTAATACTACAGAGTACGATTCAATGATGGTAAATTTAAAGCTTAATAATTATGAATTGAACGACGACAGGCCTTATACTTTTGATGAGTTTAATACTTGGAATTCAAAAGGATATAAATCCTGGATAGATTATATTTTTTATCAAGAAAGTAGAAGAATTGAAATTTTAGATCAATATGTTTTAAGACCAGTAATGAAGTTTAAAAAATCAAAAATGGACTTAGCAGATCATTACCAATTGGTACTTGAAATAGTTATTCGCTAAGTGCTTCTAGTCTATGAAGAAGTGGAGGATGTGAATAATGTAAAAAGGTGTAAAATGGATGTGGATAAAGGTTAGAAAGATTATCTACAGATAACTTTTTTAATGCCAAAGACAACGAGTCTCCACTATAGGTTTCTTTTGCATAGTTATCAGCCTCGAACTCATTTTTTCTACTGTTTATATTCATTAAAACACTTAAAATTGTTCCTATTGGACTATACAAAATAGTGAAAGCTAGTAACCCAAGATGAAATACCTGCTCATTTTCCCCTAATGCTTTAGAAATTTCATTTTGCTTGAGACAGATTTCTAATAAAAAACTCATTAACCCCAATTGTAAAATTGTAAGTATTAAAGAAGTTACAATATGTTTCTTTTTATAATGACCCACTTCATGAGCTAAAACAGCCACTAATTCCTCTTCAGTATGATTCGTAATTAATGTATCGTATAAAGCAATTGTTTTTCTGGGGCCAAGACCGCTAAAAAACGCATTGGCCTTTGAAGATCTTTTGGACCCATCAATTACATAAATATTTTTTAATGAATACCCTACTTTTTGGCTGTATTGCTCAATCTTTTCTCTTAATGATCCAGATTTTAAAGGTTTAAGTTTATTAAATATTGGGACTATAATATCTGCATAAAACATATTAATTAAAAGCATTAAAATAGAAAGGCTTAACCAAAGCGAAAACCAAAATCCATTTTCAAGAATATTTACTAAAAACAGAGCACCATACAATAAAGCACCCCCTAGGATGATAGTAAGTAGATAACTTTTAATTTTATCAAAAATAAAAGTTTTTACAGTCATTTTATTAAATCCGTATTTCTCTTCAATTACAAAAGTATTATAACAACTAAATGGAATACTTATTAAGTCACTTAAAACAAATAAGGAAAGAAAAAACATGCTGGATTGTAAAAATGGAGTTTCATAATAATTGGAAATTAATATATTTAGAAACCCATAGCCTTTAAATACTAGAAATAAAAGCGTGATTAGGGTGCTTAATGTACTAGAAATTAAGTTGATTTGACCTTTTTCTTTAGCGTATTTTTTTGCTTTAATATAATTATCTTTTTTATAATAATCTTGCATTATTGGAGGAATTTCATCCTTCCAATATTTATTATTTATAAAATTTAGAACAGTAGAAAAAATATAATTAAATACTACTAGACTAATAATTAAGTAAAGCCAATTTTCTGAATTCATTTCAATTAATTAAAACTAACTAGTTTTTTAAATTCACTAACTCGTGATTCAATCTCTTTTTTGTCTAACTCTATTAATCTTTCAATTCCAAACTTTTCAACTGTAAATGAAGCCATTGCTGAACCTACAATTATAGCTTTTTTCATTGCTTCCCAATTTATGGTCTCACACTGCGAAAGATGTCCTACAAATCCGCCAGCAAAAGTATCACCTGCTCCAGTTGGATCATAGACTTGTTCTAATGGAAGTGCAGGGGCAAAAAAAGTGTTTTCTTTATCAAATAACAATGCTCCATGTTCTCCTTTTTTTATAATTAAATATTTTGGACCCATTTCAAGAATTATCTGTGCAGCTTTCTTAAGAGAATATTCAGTTGAAAGTAATCTAGCTTCTTCATCATTAATGGTTAGTACATCTACTTTTTTGATTACCTTTTTCAAATCTTCCATTGCAATTTCCATCCAAAAGTTCATAGTATCTAAGACAATTAATTTTGGTCTTTTCTTAATTTGTTGAATTACATTTAACTGAACTGATGGGGTAAGGTTTCCGAGCATTAAAATATCACAATCTTGGTAACTTTCTGGCACAACTGGATCAAAAGATTCAAGGACATTTAGTTGTGTATCTAATGTATCCCGAGTATTCATATCCTGGTGATATTTTCCTGACCAGAAAAAAGTTTTTTCTCCTTTTATGATTTGAAGACCTTCAATATTTATACCTCTTTCCTTAAATAAGTCGATAGTTTTTTTTGGAAAATCTTCTCCAACAACAGAAATTAGATGAGGTGATGAGTTGAAATAGGATGCAGATAAACTAATATAAGTACAAGCCCCACCTACAATTTTGGCTGTTTTTCCAAAGGGTGTTTCGATTGCATCAAATGCTACAGTTCCTACACTAACAATTTTCATATTTGTAATATTTTGTGCAAATATAACATTTGAATAGTCTTAAAAACATATTTTACAGACTCGGATTAATAAAAATAAGATCATGTTGCATAAATTCAAACTTTGATGTAATATTGCAATCCAAATTTTGCTTCTTTAGCTCAGTTGGTTAGAGCATCTGACTGTTAATCAGAGGGTCCTTGGTTCGAGCCCAAGAAGAAGCGCACTGA
>NZID01000037.1 GCA_002691605.1 Crocinitomicaceae bacterium | reverse complement strand
GGTCAAAAACGGTCAAAAACGGTCAAAAACGGTCAAAAACGGTCAAAAACGGTCAAAAANNNTCAAAAAAGAGTCTTTTTTTGTTAAAAAGTTTAANTTTTAAATTAAAAAGGTTTTGACTCTTAGGGTTAATGATTTTCCTAAAGGAAATAGTAATAATTTTTCTCACAACAGATAAATTTTTAAAATAATGGAAAAATACAGATACGAAATTTAAATATTTGGCATTCTAGAGAAATAACCAAATATGAATGTTTGAAATTACTGGTGGGGTAGTTTTATTAGCCGAATCTATGCTATAAGAAGGTTTTAAATAGTCACATTTGTGAGGNGAAAAATCATTCTTTTTAGCTTTAATTAATTTCACAGNNTGCAACGTATCAATTAAAAGGAGCCCTTGTTGGTTTTGTCTATCTAAGTTNCTGTATTTAAGTATTTTGCATAAACTAATGAGTAGCTTTTAGTTCAAAGGGTGAAACAAAACACCAGAAATTATATAATTTAANTAAATCATTGTTCTATAGATATTGCATCAAAGAAGATAATTTCTCCGCCTAAGGATGTGTAGTTAAGTTGAATTGGATTACAACAAGTTTCACAATCTTCTATATAGATTTGAGAAGAAATAGAGGTATCAATTAACATAGAAATTTTTTCCCAGCAATAGGGACAGTTGAAAAATTGCTCTTTCACTTATTAAGTATTAGCANTTGTTTGGTTAGGCGCTTCTTGTATCTTCGTTGTCTTTGATTTGCTTTTGCAGAATTTGCTCTCCATCTAGTTCTTTTATCTATTACTACTTCGTCGAGATCTCGAGCTTCTTCTACAACTTTAGCGTTTTTTTCGTAAGTACGTAACGACATTTTTATTTTTAAAACTAATCTAATAATTACAAAAATTCAATTTNNATTTGTTTAATAATTGAAATTCCAAATACAATTTAAAAATGTAAATATTTNNTAGNGATATTATTGAAAACTGATTTATAAAGGGATGAATAACTTGGTAAAACAAAAAAGTTAAAATCTCAANAATAAACACTAAGTNAANTTGCAATACTTAACAAATAATTAAACAATAAATAGTCTTCTTTAATNACTTTAACCATTTCATATTCTGAAAAAACTGCATTCTTTATAATTNGCCTATAAAAACCGGAATTTAAATTTTCACCATTTTTAATATGGTTTATTTTTTTAATGAAACTTTCATAAATATCATACACTTGAACATTAGTATTAGCTGAAGAGTTTTACCAGCTTACCGGATTGTATTTCCAGATTCTAAATCTTTTGTGGGGGAAATAAAAGCTAATTCTCCTTGCTGACTTTCAGCCATTAAAATCATGCCTTGTGATTCTATACCNCGTATTNTTCTAGGAGCTAAATTCAATAAAACACTTACTTTNTGACCAATAATTTCTTCAGGCTTATAATGTTCAGCAATCCCAGAAACNACTGTTCTAATGTCCACNCCAGTNTCTATAGTTAGTTTTAATAATTTATCTGCTTTTTCTACTTTTTCTGCAGCTTTAATAGTGCCTACTCTAATATCCATTTTCATGAACTCGTCAAAGGTAATTTCATTTTTCATAGGAGGAAATTTTGATGATTTTTTAGGTGCTTTTTTTAGCTTTGCGATTTGCTGAGTAATTTGAATATCTTCAATCTTTGTAAATAAAATACGAGGTTTATTAATCTGATGCCCTGCTTTTATTAAATNGGATTTTCCTGCTTTACTCCATTTTGGTAATTCCATNTTAACTAAATTTGCCAAATCATTNGCTTTGTGTGGCATAAATGGTTCAAAAATGATAGCCAAATTAGCGGTTATTTGCATAGCAATATTCATAATTGTTTTAACTCGTTCCGGATCTGTTTTAATTAATTTCCAAGGNTCTGTNTCTGCCAAATACTTATTCCCAGCTCTGGCTAATTTCATTGCTTCAANCAAAGCATCTCTGAACCTAAATGACTTTAATGCACTAGCTATTAGCTCTGGAGTCTTGGAAACTACTTTCAAAACTTGATTATCAATTTTAGAAAGGTTATTTTTAACAGGAACAACTCCAGCATAATATTTTTGAGTAAGTACTAAAGTTCTATTTACAAAATTACCAAAAATGGCCCCTAATTCATTGTTGTTTCTGGACTGAAAATCTTTCCAAGAAAAATCACTGTCTTTATTTTCTGGTGAAATTGAACACAGAACATACCTAAGCACATCTTCTTGTCCAGGAAAATCATTTAAATAATCTTTTCCCCATACTGCCCAGTTTTGAGAGGTACTTAGTTTCTTTCCTTCTAAATTTAAAAACTCGTTTGCTGGAACATTTTTTGGTAATATATAATCTCCTAGTTCTGAAAGTATAGTAGGAAAAATAATGGTGTGGAATACAATGTTATCTTTTGCTAAAAAATGTACTAAATTGGTATTGCTGTTTTTCCAATAGTCTTCCCAATTTTTTCCTTTTTNTTGAGCCCATTTTTTGGTTGCTGAAATATACCCAATTGGAGCATCAAACCAAACATAAAGTACCTTTCCTTCTGCCTTTTTTAAAGGAACTTTAACCCCCCAGTCTAAATCTCTAGTAATAGCGCGAGGTTGAAGTCCAGATTTTATCCAACTCATGCATTGACCTACTACTTGGTTTTTCCAATCTTGCACATTATGCAATTGACGGTCCTTGTATTTCCCTTTTTCTATCCAATCCCTTAACCACTTTTCATGTCTATCAAGTGGCAGATACCAATGAGTAGTTTTTTTTAATTCTGGAGTTTTTCCACTTAGTTTAGAAACAGGATTGATAAGTTCAGTTGGGCTTAGAGCACTTCCACATTTTTCACATTGATCTCCATAAGCATCTTCAGCACCACATTTAGGACANGTTCCTGTTATATATCTATCGGCTAAAAACTGATCGAATTCTTTATCAAAATATTGTTCTGATTCTTTTTTAATGAAAGCCCCTTTTTTTTCTAACTGTAAAAATAAGTCTTGAGCTGTTTGATGGTGTTCCCTAGAAGATGTTCTATCATAAATATCAAAACTAATACCTAGTTTTTCAAAAACTTCTTTATTGCTGTTATGATAAATATCTACAATATCCTTCGGTGATTTCCCGTCTTTTTTGGCCCTTAAAGTTATTGCTGCACCATGTTCGTCAGAACCACAAATAAAAGCTACATCTTCATCATTAGACCTCAAAAATCTTGCATATATATCTGCTGAAATATATACTCCAGATAAATGCCCTAGATGAAGTGGTCCATTAGCATAGGGTAATGCGGCTGTGATGGTATGTCTCTTAGGATATTTCAAAGATTAATTTTTGCTGGCCAAATATAAGTTAATATGCTATTTTTATCGTTAAGAAACTAAATGAAATGCAAATTCCACCAAAATTAAAATCGTCTGACGAGGTAATTATATTGGCGCCAGCTAGAAAAGTAAATAAAAATGAATTAAATGCNGCTGTAGAACTATTAAAAAGTTGGAATTTNGTTCCCCTACTTTCTGAAAATTTAATGGAAGAAAATGGAGTTTTTGCAGGNGATAAAACTTCGAGAAGAAATGATTTTCAGTGGGCATTAGACCATCCCAAAGCAAAAGCAATTTGGTGTTTTAGAGGAGGGTATGGCACAACACAAATTTTACAAGGTTTGAATCCTTCTNTTTTTATTGACAATCCAAAATGGATTATAGGATATTCGGACATTACTAATTTACATTGTTTTTCAAATATTATTNTAAATACCGCATCTATTCATGGCACTATGCCAATCAACATTTTAGACAATACAGAAAACACAATAAAATCTTTGAAGAACTTTTTATTTGATCAATCCATAAATTATCAAATTCANCCATCAGATTTTAATGTTCTTGGAAATATTAATGCATCAATAACTGGNGGGAATTTAGCTGTATTGTGCTCTTGTATAGGAACTAATTATCAACCCGATTTTGAAAATAAAATTCTATTTATNGAAGAAATAGATGAATATTACTATAAAATTGATAGAATGGTNTGGCAACTCAAATATGCTGGAGTTTTTCATCAAATTAAAGGACTTATTGTTGGATCGTTTTCAAATATTAAAGATAATTCAACTTCTTTTGGATCATCAATAGAAAATATTATTTTACAAAAAGTTACTGAATTTAGTTTTCCAATTGTCTTTAATTTTCCTTCGGGACACGAGGACGAAAATGTAACAATTCCTTTAGGGATTAATCTCAATTTAGATGTAGAAGCTCAAAAAGTTAGTTTATATTCTTAGAAACAAAAATGAATCTCCGAACTTTAACAATCGCATCAGTTTTTTTTTCATCTGTTAATTGTGTTTCTCAATTAGAAAAGGTTCAATTTGAACTAGAAAAAACAACATTTAAATACAGTATTAATACTGGGGTTTATAAATCCAGATTGCCAGGTGCAAACGCAATAGAAAATAGCTTTAAAAATTTTTCCGTTTTTGCTCAAGTTTATTTCCCATTTAAAAGGTCATTGGATATCCCTAAAAGCTTTCAAAAAAATGAAGGAGATTCTATGTATTATGAGCGATTATTTTCAATAAGTCCAATGGCTGTCTTTCACTTAACTGAAAAAGGGGGAAATGCGATAGGGATGGGACAAGAAATGTCATTTAAATTACAAAGTAAGCTATTTATTAAATCTCAAATTGCGGTAGTTTGGGTAGAATCCAATGCTCAAAAAAACGATGGTCTTCAAAGTGGTCTCAATTTCCATCATTACTGGCATATATCCTACTACTTAAAATCAAACACTTACATGTCTATAGGGTATAATCACATATCAAATGGGAAAATATTTTCCAAAGAAGTAGGTGCATTATTTGATATGATAGTAATTGGTGTAAGCCATAGATTGGCAAATAAAAAATAACTTAATTTGAATTTGATTATGAAATGCTATTTAACAATATATCTTTTTTTCTTTACTCTTTTTACAGGACCAACTGCACAACAGCTGAATAGCGCTGAAATATTTCAAAATATAAAGAAATTAAATGTGTTAGGTAATGTTCTTTATTTAGCAGCTCACCCTGATGATGAAAATACTAGATTTATAAGTTATTGCGCTAATGAAAAGCTACTTAACACTGGGTATTTATCTTTAACTAGGGGTTCGGGAGGTCAAAATTTAATCGGAACAGAGATAAGAGAAGAGCTAGGAATTATTAGAACTCAAGAATTACTTTCTGCTAGAAAAATTGATGGAGGAAAACAATTTTTTTCTAGTGCTATTGACTTTGGATATTCTAAAACTCCTGAAGAAACTTTTAAAATATGGGATAAGCAAAAGATACTTCATGATGTTGTTTGGGTAATTAGAAAATTTAGACCTGATGTCATAGTTTGTAGATTTCCCTTAGATGGGAAAGGAGGTCATGGCCATCATACGGCTTCTGCTTTGTTAGCAGCTGAGGCATTCCAAATTTCTTCCGATCCGTCCAAATATAAAGAACAACTTCAGTATGTGACCACTTGGCAACCAAAAAGAGTAGTGGTTAATACTGGAAGATGGTGGAATGATAATATTTCAGATAAAGATCCTTCAGTAGTATCNCAAGATATTGGAGGTTATAATAAATTACTTGGCACTTCTTACAATGAGCTTGCAGCCCTGAGTAGATCAATGCATAAATCACAAGGATTTGGAAGCACAGGAAANAGGGGAAAGTATTTGGAATTCTTCGAATACTTAAAAGGAGATTCTGCTAAAATTAATCTGTTTGATGGAATTGATTTTTCATGGGGACGAATTACCAAGCCAAATATTTCCTTAATGATAAATAAAATAGTAAACAGCTATAACANAAAAGAGCCATCNCAAAGTATTCCNCGATTAATTCAACTGAGAAAAATGATTGAAACAGTTGAAGATCAATTTTGGAAAGAACAAAAGTTAATGGAAGTGGACCAATTAATATTACAGTGCTCTGGNCTTTTTATCCAAATGACCACTTTGAGTTCAAATAAAACTATTAATGATTCTGTGACTTTTAATTTAGAAATAGTGAATAGATGTAATCTTAAAATGCAACTAAAATCAATAAATTGTAAAGTGTTAAATNACAGTAAAAAGTATACCAAAGATTTATTAGAAAATGAAGTTTANAATTTAAAAAGTAAAGTGGCAATTCCAACTAAAACACCCGTCTCTCAACCCTATTGGTTAGTGNACGAACCAAAGCTAGGGTCTTATAACGTGGATTCATTACTTTTAATTGGAAAATCAGAGAATAACCCAGCAGCTGANTTTGAAATAACTATAANGGTAGGAGATATTACAATTTCTTACCAAAAACCGTTAATTTTTAAATGGAATGATCCAGTAAATGGAGAGCAAAATAAAAATTGGATTGTATCTCCCAAAGTAACTGCTAATTTTGATCAANACGTAATGATTTTTTCGGATCAGAAAAAGAAAAAATTCACCTTAAAACTTTTAGCTCATACAGATAATCAAAAAGGAACAATTAAGATNTCATCTCCTATTGGATGGAAAGTAATAGGGCCTAAAGATTTTCTATTATTAAATAATGGAGATCAANAGTTTTTAGAGTATGAAATTTATCCAGAAAATAATGCTATTCCAGGGGCTCTAAAAGTAGAAATAAATAACCAAGAGGTCTTCGCAATAAATACAATAGATTATGATCATATTGCTCATCAAACTTGGTTCCCAAAAGCCAAACTTGAACTAGCGTACTTTAAGTTGAATATTCCGTCTAAGAAAATAGGATATTTTATGGGAGCAGGAGATTTAGTTCCTGAATATTTAAAAATCTTAAATTATCAAGTTGAACAAATAGATCCTGAAAAAACAACNCTTAATTNACTGCAAAATTACGATGTAATTATTACAGGAATACGTTTTTTTAATGTCAACCCAATGGCAGAAATAGTTTCTCCACTATTGCTAGAATATGTAAGTGAAGGAGGAAATCTAATTGTACAATATAATACTAGTTATCGATTGAAAACCAAAGAATTTTTCCCTTACCCTCTTCAAATTTCAAGAGATAGGGTTACTCAAGAAGATGCTGAAGTCACATTCTTAAATAGAGACCACCCAGTAATGAATCANCCTAACAAAATACAAAAAGAAGATTTTGATTTTTGGGTTCAAGAAAGAGGATTGTATTTTCCTAATTTATGGAGCAAAAAATATACCCCAATATTATCTTTTCACGATGACAATGAAGAGGCTAAAAAGGGGTCTTTGTTGATATCTCAATATGGTAAGGGTTATTATACCTACACAGGGATTTCTTTTTTTAGACAGTTGCCTGCAGGCGTAAGTGGAGCATATAAATTATTAGTTAATTTGATAAGTTTATCAAATGAATGATGTGAAGCCTCCTTTTTTCAGCTCTTGGAAGGGCTGGTATTTTCTGCTTTTGATCGTTTTACTTTTATTTATAGTAATTTTTAGCTGGATAAAATATCAATTTTCATGAGTAATTTAGATTGGTTTGTATTAATTTTTACTTTATTATTTATAGTTATTTATGGAGTTTGGAAAACTCGTGGAGCCCAAAATCTTCAATCCTATTTAAAAGGAGATAATGACGCTAAATGGTGGGGAATAGGAATTTCTATCATGGCTACTCAAGCAAGTGCCATCACATTTTTATCTACACCTGGACAAGCCTATTCAGATGGCATGAGATTTATCCAATTTTATTTTGGGCTACCAATTGCAATGATTATNCTTTCANTTACCTTCTTACCAATTTTTTATAAGCTTAAAGTATTTACTGCCTATGAATATTTGGAATCTAGATTTGACTTAAAGACAAGATTATTAGCTGCTTTATTNTTTTTACTTCAAAGAGGATTAGCAGCAGGAATTACTATTTATGCTCCTTCTATCATTTTGTCAACTTTACTTGGATGGAATTTAAACTGGACAAATATTTTTATTGGATCATTAGTGATNTTNTATACGGTTTCAGGAGGAACTAAGGCGGTAACTCAAACTCAAAAGCAACAGATGGCAGTTATGATGGGCGGNATGATTTTAGCAGGGATAATAGTAGTAAATATGCTGCCAAAAGAAATATCTTTTATTGATGCACTTCATATAGCTGGAAAAATGGAAAAATTGAATTTAATTAATTTTGATTTTGATTTAAATGATAGGTATAATTTCTGGACAGGTACTACTGCTGCACTGTTTTTATTTCTTTCTTATTTTGGAACCGACCAATCACAAGTTCAACGATACTTAACTGGTAAATCCCTCTCACAAAGTAGACTAGGGTTAATGATGAATGGTTTATTAAAAATTCCCATGCAATTTATTATCTTATTTATTGGTGTAATGGTTTTTGTTTTTTACCAATTTAATACTCCCCCAGTATTTTTTAATAAAGTAGAACTAAATAAAGTAAAGCAATCCTCCTATTACTCAAACATAAAACTATTAGAAGAAAATTTCGAAACACTACATTCTAAAAGGGCTGTGGATCTTTTTAAAATGTTAGAAGCTCAAAAATTATCTAACAATGAAGCGGTTTTAAAACTTCAGAAAAATATAAAACTAACTACCCAAAAGATAGAGCACATTAACAAAGAAGTTAAATCTATCGTTAAGAAAAACAATCCAAAAGCTGAAACAAATGACAAGGATTATATTTTTATGTCCTATGTTATTAATTATTTGCCTCATGGAATAATAGGTCTTCTTTTTGCTGTAATGTTTTGTGCTGCAATGTCTTCTACTGCATCTGAGTTAAACGCCCTGGCTTCTACCACCACAATTGATATTTATAAGAGAGCTATAGTTAAAAGAAAAAAAGACCCTCATTATTTAAAGTCATCAAAATACTTTACTTTTTTATGGGGCATATTAGCCATTTTATTTGCAACATCCGCCTCGCTATTTGAAAATCTTATTCAAGCAGTAAACTTGTTAGGATCACTTTTTTATGGAACTATATTAGGAATTTTTATTGTTGCCTTTTATATAAAAAAAATTCAATCTAATTCTGTTTTTTACAGTGCAATTATAGCTGAAGCAGTAGTTATAATCATACACTTATTAAATCATTATGAAATGGGCCCAAATTGGATAAGAATGGGTTACTTATGGTATAATGTAGTTGGTTGTTTAGTAGTAGTACTTTTATCAATACTAATTCAAAAATTAGTAGCTAAAAAAACTACTTCTTTTTAAAACTAGCTATTAAGTCCTTACTCTTTTGAATATAACCATAGTCATCTTTTTTATCTGAAGCCAAGTCTATAACTGCATTAGCAGTATTAATAGCTTCCTTCTTCATTCCCATAATTTTTAAAATTCTAGCTTTATGGAACATCATCCAAAATGCTTCTGGTTTTTTTTCAATAGCAATATTAATCCACTCTAATGCAAAATCAGTTAATTCTGTATGGTCTGCAAAAAATTTTGCTCCATTGTAATAATCATTGGCGCTTGGCCCTTTGGTTAAAAGCTGCAAGTAATCTTCTCTTATCTTCTGTTTTGCAGATAATGATTTTATTTTTATATCTACTACTGTATTGGCCCATTTAAGGGACATAATGGCACTGAAATCTTCAAATTCCCCAAAGTCAATGGTAAAAGATTCAACAAAGTTAGAGGATTCTTTTACTTCTACAGTTTGGTTGTAAACTTCTTTAGATTCATCATACTTTCCAGTACCCCAAATTTCAGTTTCAGTATTTAGAAGTATTTTCCAAGCCTTGTCATTTGGAATAGTAAATAATGAATAGCTGCCTTTTTTTATTTTCTGTCCGCCAAAAACAACATCTTCTTCAAATGAAATTTTAGTTGCTTTATTGGCTCCTGTTCTCCAAATTTTACCAAATTTTACTAATCCTCCAAAAATCTCTCTTCCCTTGGCACCGGGTCTTGAATACTCAACAGATACGTTAGAGACCCCGATTTTTTGAGTTATAGTTGCAGTTGGACTAGGCTGAGGGGTTTTAATTTGAGCAGAAACAATACTACAACAAAAAACAAAAGAAAGTAATATATATTTTTTCATTTTTACAATTTTTAAATCAAATTTAAAACAAAAATAGCTGATATTTAAAATATATAATTTATAAAATTGAATAATTCTCATTTAACTTTAGGAAATTTAGGAGAACAAAAGGCAAAAGAATATTTATTAAATAAAGGATATCAAATTTTAGAAAAGAATTGGAAGCATCAAAAATATGAAATTGACATCATTGCTATTGATGGAGTAGAATTAGTAATAATTGAAGTAAAAACGAGAAGAAATGTACTTATTTCTATTGAAAAAACAATAAGTTACTCTCAACAAAAAAGAATTATTTTAGCTGCAGACGCCTTCATTAAGTTAAATAATATAGATTTAGAAGTCAGATTTGATTTAATATTAATTGAAAGATCTTTAAAATCCTATAAATTCACACATTGTAAAGAAATATTTTATCCAACTATTGATTAGATTAAATAAATACATTTCCAATGCAGGTATTTGCTCAAGAAGAGAAGCAGATAAACTTATTTCTGCTGGAAAAATTAAAGTAAATAATATTATCCAGTCAGAGTTAGGAACCAAAATACATCAAAATGATGTTGTTACATATAATGGTAAGGTTCTAAAAATAGAAAAACATCAATATATTTTAATTAATAAACCTAAAAATTGTATTACTTCAGTAAAAGACACTCATAATCGAAAAACAGTAATGGATATAATTGAAGGTGCCTGTTCGGAAAGGATTTACCCTGTAGGAAGGTTGGATAGAGACACAACGGGATTATTATTAATGACTAATGATGGAGAATTAACTAAAAGACTTACTCATCCAAGCTCTGGAGTAAAAAAAAAATACGTTATTCAGCTAGAGAATAGTATTCATCCAGACTGCTTAAAAGAAATGCTCTCAGGAATTAATTTAGAAGACGGGCAAATTAAATATGATGAGGTTAAGTACGGTCGTCAACAAACCGACAGAACCCAACTTATTGTGACACTACATTCGGGGAAAAATAGAGTGATAAGAAGAACAATGGAGTATTTTGACAAAACACTCTTACATTTAGATCGGATAGAATTTGCAGGAATTCAAAAAGCAGATTTAGTCAGAAATAAATGGAGGTTTTTATCTGATAAAGAAATAGGTTTTTTAAAAATGACGAAGTCTAGATAAGAGCATTTTTACTAGCTTCTTGTTCTGCGATTTTTTTAGAACTTCCTTTTCCAATACCAATAGTTTTTTCGTTACAAATAACAGATGAAATAAACTGAATACCATTTTTAAACTCGCCATCTTTTAAAGTTTTGAATTTAATTTTAGAATCTTTTTTTTGATGGTAAATTAATAATTCACTTTTATAATCTCGGTTTTCTATAATAATTTGATCCAAATCTAAGGTGGGCTTTAATATATATTCTTCTATACTTTTTTGAGCTTTCTCATATCCTAAATCAAAAAAAACAGCTCCGTAAATCGCTTCAAAAGTATTTCCAACTATAGATTTATATTGATTAGTTCCTTTTTGGTACCTAATGAACTCTTCTAAACCAATTTGGGATCCAATTTTATTTAAATTTTCCCGACTTACTATTTTAGATCTAAGTTGGGTTAGATACCCCTCTTGCTTTTTTGGATAAAGTTTAAATAAGTATTGTGCTACACTTAGTGATATAAATGCATCCCCTAAATATTCTAGTCTTTCATTATCCAAATTGCTTTTTTGGATATTTTTAAAAGAACTATGGGTAATTGCCTCTAAATACAGTGCTTCATCTTTAGGAACTATACCTAACTTATTTTTTAAAAAAAATTTAAAGGGATCAGAGATTAAGGATAATTTCTTTTTTTTAAAAAGAAATTTAATCATTTAATTTTTTAACAATTATTGATGTATTATGTCCTCCAAAACCAAAGGTATTACTTAGAGCAGCATTAACGGTTCTCTCTTCTGCTTTATTAAGGGTTAAATTTAGATTATAATCTATATTTTCATCTTCAGATTCAAAGTTAATAGTGGGCGGAATTATATTTTTTTCTATTGCCTTTACGCATGCAATTGCTTCAATTGCTCCAGCTGCACCTAGAAGATGTCCAGTCATTGATTTGGTACTACTGATATTTAAAGCATACGCATGTTCGCCAAAAACCTCTTTTATAGCTTTAGTTTCTGCAATGTCACCTAGAGGAGTTGAAGTTCCATGAACATTCACATAATCTATGTCTTCAGGATTCATATTTGCATCCTCCAAAGCAAGTTTCATTGCATTAATAGCACCTAATCCTTCTGGATGTGGCGCAGTAATATGGTGAGCATCTGCTGTTAATCCACCACCAACTACTTCAGCATATATTTTTGCATTTCTTGCTTTTGCATGTTCCAATTCTTCAAGAATTAGACATCCAGAACCCTCTCCGAGAACAAATCCATCTCTATTTGCATCAAAAGGTCTTGAAGCAGTAGCTGGATCGTCATTTCTAGTAGAAAGAGCTTTCAAAGCATTGAAGCCTCCAATTCCTGTTATGTTAACTCCAGCTTCAGAGCCACCAGTAACTATTAAATCTGATTTTCCTAGTTGAATAAGCATTAACGAATCTATAATGGCATTATTGGATGATGCACAAGCTGATACGGTGACATAATTAGGCCCTCTTAAACCATATTTCATAGAAATATGACCTGCGGCTATATCAACTATCATTTTTGGAACAAAGAAGGGGTTAAATCTAGGAGATCCGTCTCCGTCTTTAAAATTAAAACATTCTTCTTGAAAAGTCTTCATCCCACCAATACCTGAACCCCAAACAACACCTGCTCTATTTAAATTAATAGAAGCTAAATTAATTCCGGAATCTATAATAGCTTCATGAGAAGTGGCAAGAGCATAAGTAGAAAAGAGATCTAATTTTCTAGCTTCTTTTCGATCCATAATATCTAATGGATCAAAGTTTTTTACTTCGCATGCAAATTGTGTTTTGAATAAATTAGCGTCAAATTTAGTTATGGGCTCTGCTCCGCTTTTTCCAGCAACTAGATTATTCCAGTAATCATTTACTGTGTTACCAATGGGGGTTAATGCCCCCATTCCAGTTATGACAACCCGTTTTTTATTCATTAATACAATTTTGAGACGTGACTTTTAAAGAATTACATATTCTCTTCAATATATTTTATTGCTTCTCCAACAGTTTGAATATTTTCTGCTTGTTCGTCTGGAATAGCAATATTGAATTCTTTTTCAAATTCCATAATGAGTTCTACTGTGTCTAAGGAATCTGCTCCTAAATCATTAGTAAAGCTAGACTCAGAGGCAACTTCCCCTTCATCTACTCCTAACTTATCAACTATAATAGATATAACTTTAGATTTTACGTCTGACATATCGTGTTTTTTAATTGTTTGCAGTGCAAATAAATAACATTTCCTTTACCCAACAAAATACTTTACTTTAAACTTATTCAACATTTATAGTTGAATAACAAATTATTTATCTTTATAATTTGAAAAAAATAAGAGATGAATATAGCTTTATTTGCTTCTGGTAAGGGTACAAATGTTAAAAATATTCTTCACTATTTTAAAGGTAATAAAACTGTAAATATTGCCTTTATTGGAACCAATAACTCTCAATCAGGGGCTATTTTTCATGCAAAAAGTTACCAAATACCCTATCTTATATTCCAAAAAGAGGATCTTAACAATTCTGATAAAATAATTAAAAAACTTAACCAAGATAATATTGACTTATTAGTTTTAGCTGGCTTTCTTTTAAAGTTGCCAGCTTTATTTATTCATAACTTTAAAGGTAATATCATCAATATTCATCCTTCGTTATTACCAAAATATGGGGGTAAGGGTATGTACGGTGACCATATACATAAAGAAGTTTTAAAAAACAAAGAAAAGTATACTGGAATCACCTTTCATTATGTAAATGAGAATTATGATGAAGGTAAAATAATTTCCCAACATCCAATTTTAATTTCCGATTCAGAAACTTTATCTACATTAAAAGAAAAAATAAGTCAATTAGAATTATTAAATTATCCAATAATAATAAGCTCTTTTAAAGATGAATAAGGTTAGGCTAAAAATACATGAAATTATCTTTGAAGCCGATACTCCTATGGGGAAACTATTTGATATCATTCTTCTTGTAATGATTCTTTTAAGTGTTACGGTGGTTATGTTGGAAAGTGTAGAAGGGTTTAGACTAAAATGGTTTTGGCTATTTGATATATTAGAATGGGTTTTTACAATGCTCTTCTCTATAGAATATGTATTGAGAATTTATTCGGTTAAAAACCCAATGAAATATATATTTAGTTTTTATGGTATCATAGATTTATTGTCCTTAATTCCTTCTTTTTTAGGAATTGGTTTAGGGACAACTAATAATATTGGATCCATTAAAACCATAAGAACAATTAGATTAATAAGAATTTTCAGAATTTTAAAACTCATTAGATATGTTAAAGAGGCAGCAGCATTAAAAAAAGCCTTTATTGCAAGTAAACAAAGAATAATTGTATTCCTATTTGTAGTTTTTGCGATCTCAGTTCTTATGGGAACTATTATTTACATGTTAGAGGATCCTGAGGATGGATTTACTTCTATCCCCAGAAGTATTTATTGGGCTATTGTAACTCTTACCACAGTAGGTTATGGAGATATTGCTCCTCAAACATCACTAGGACAATTTTTTGCCTCAATTATTATGATTTTAGGTTATTCTATTATTGCAGTTCCTACTGGTTTAATTTCTGTTGAACTTTCTAAAACTTCTTTAAACACTCAGTCTTGTCGGTCGTGTTCCTTAGATGAACACGAAGATGACGCAATTTTCTGTAAAATTTGTGGAGACGAACTTAACCCAAAAAACTAATGAAAATACATCTTTATACCGACGGATCGGCTAAAGGGAATCCTGGCAAGGGGGGATTGGGAATAGTGTTAATTTCAGGAAAACATTACAAAGAAATTTCTCAAGGGTTTAGACATACCACTAACAACAGAATGGAACTTTTAGCAGTTATTGTGGGTTTAGAAACATTGAATAATATCAACAGCCTGGTAGAAGTATTTTCAGATTCTAAATATGTAGTTGATGCGGTAGAAAAAAAGTGGGTTTTTAGTTGGGAAAAAAAGAATTTTAAAGGGAAAAAAAATTCAGATTTATGGAAAAGATTTTTAATTATTTATAGAAAGCATAAAGTTTCTTTTAATTGGGTTAAAGGCCATGCAGGGCAAGTAGAAAATGAAAAGTGCGATGCTTTAGCCGTTGAAGCTTCTGAAAATGAGCAACTATTGATTGATCATGGGTATGAAAACGCTATAAATTCTAACTCTTTATTTTAATGATGAAGGCTATTCATTTGGTCAAATATGGTGAAGCTGAAACCGCTTTTAAAACCAGTACTGTTGCTCTTCCTGAGTTGGTAGACAATGACAGTGTTTTAATAAAGGTTCATGGCTTTGGGATTAATTTTGCAGACGTAATGGCAAGAAAGGGTCTTTATAGTGCTGCTCCTAACTTACCAGCTATTCTTGGTTACGAAGTTGTAGGTGTGGTAGAAAAGGTAAAAAATCAAAAAAATAATCACTTAGTCGGAAAAAGAGTAGTTGCTTTAACAAGATTTGGAGGTTATGCAGAATATGCTATTTCATCAACTAATGGACTTATAGAAATAAATAAAGATTTACCAATGGGGAAAGCATTAGCTTTAGCAACGCAATACTGTACAGCGCTATTAGCTATGAATAAAACCGGTAATTTAGAAAATGAATATATTTTAATTCATTCTGCTTCTGGGGGAGTTGGCGTGGCACTAACACAGTTATCAAAACTTAAAAATTGTAAAATAATAGGTTTAACAAGATCACTATCAAAAATATCTTTTTTGACAAAGAATGGGGTAGATTTTCCTATTCTTAATGTGGATAATAATTATCAAAAAACACTATCAGAACTTTTAAATGATCAAAAAATTTCAGCTATTTTCAATTCTGTTGGTGGAGCAACTTTTAAAGAAGACTTAAAATTATTAGATAGCGGAGGGCACTTGGTTTTTTTTGGAATTTCCGATAGAATAAATAGTAAAAAAGGATTTTTGAATACACTTTTTCAGATGATTAAAATTGGCAAAATTCATCCTGCAAAATTAATATTAAATTCTCAATCGATTAATGGTTTAAACCTTTTAGAAATTGCCGACAAAAAACCTCAACATATTCAAAAAGTACTAAAAGAGTTAATTTCTTTGTTAGATGAAAATAAAATAAATCCTCACGCAACTAATGAATTTGGTTGGAATGAAATTGCCGAAGCGCACGATGGGTTAGAGAAGTCAAAGTTTGTGGGAAAAGTTTTTATTAATTTGACCAAGTAATGAAGAGAGTTTTCATTGTATTTATAATATTTATTTTTGGATCGGTAGCAATTATCTATTTAAACTTAGACTGGCAAAAACAAAGAAAACTTCCTGTCTTTCAGCCAAAAGATATTAATCCCGAATTAGTAGATTCTATTCTTCACGGTAGAGGTAGAGGTATTAATGGCGGAGATCACCACATTTCTAATTTTAAACTTACCAATCAGTTAAACCAGACTGTTAGTAAAACTGTAATGGAGAATAAAATTATCGTTGCAAATTTCTTCTTTGTTTCGTGTCCCTCTATTTGTCCTAAAATGACTCAAAATTTATTTACTGTACATCAACAGTATATCAAAGACAGTTCTATATTAATTTTATCTCATACTGTTTGGCCCGAAGTTGATAATCCTGAAGTATTATTAAAATATGCAGAAAAATACAACGTAGACCACTCCAAATGGTTTTTTTTAACAGGATCTAAAAATGAACTGTATAGACTGGCAAGGCAAGATTATTTAGTAGTTCCAGATGTAAATGACCCTAATTTTCGGCATGGAAGCGACGCGGACTTTATTCATACAGAAAACATAGTTTTAATTGATAGAAAACAAAGAATAAGAGGTTTTTACGATGGCACGGAATTTCTAGAAATGAACAGATTAATTGAAGATATTGAAATCCTTAAAAAAAGTTAAGGTTCTCAGAAATATTTCTTCAGTTTCTTAGTTAAATAATAAAAAGGGATGGTGTCTAGAAGAGCAATCACTAACTTGAAAAGATATCCCGATAAAACAAAATGTAATAAAGAATGTGTCAGTTCACCATTAGTATTTTTAGGCAATCCATCTACTAAATAATGGGTAATTAAGATTACTGCTATACTATCAATTAATTGACTTACAATAGTTGAAGCATTATTTCTTAACCATAACCTACGACCTTGAGTTTTTTCTTTTAAATAATGAAATATTTGAACATCAATAAATTGCGCACTTAAGTATGCCACCATAGAAGCTAAAGTAGCTCCCATTGTAAGATTTCTTATAAAATAAAAGGCATATTGAGAATGAATAAACACTTGATTATTCTCAATTGAATACAAAGGTTGATTATTTATAATTTCATCCGGAGCATCCAATGCTCCAGCTAACCAAACAAAGAAAAGTACCCATAAATTGATTCCTAATCCCATCCAGACGACCCAATTAGCTTTTGTTTTTCCATAAAGTTCGCTAATTAAATCTGTACATAAAAAAGTGATGGGATATGGTAATACTCCTATAGCTATTACAAATGGGATTTTTAAATTAAAAATTTCAAATGAATAGTCTATAAATTTAGAAGTGCCCAGTACATTTAATAAAGTAATAGACCCTAAAAAAATTCCAGATAATATTAAAAAAATTATGGACTGAATATCTTTATTTCTAATGCGTTTTGAATCCTGCAAATTATTATGAAAATTAAATTTTAATAAATATAAAACTAATATGTATTTTTAAAATTAGATTACTAATAATTTAATAATGAAAATAGCTTCTATTCAAACTGACATTATCTGGGAAAATTCAGAGGCTAATAAAATTCATTATGACCAATTATTAAAAAGTATCTCTAAAGTGGACTTGATAATATTTCCGGAAATGTTTACAACTGGATTTTCAATGAATAACCATAAAATTTCAGAATCACCAAGAGGGGATACTTTAAAATGGATGCAAAAACATGCCCAAAATAAAAAAACAACAATTATTGGGAGTATCCCTGTAAAAGAAAAAAATAAGTATTTCAATAGATTATTTGTTGTAAATCATGAAGTTGTAAAATTTTATGACAAAAGATATCTTTTTTCTATGGGTGGGGAAAGTCAAAAATATTCTAGAGGAAATAAAGATTTAATTATAGAGATTAAAGGTTGGAAAATTAATCCACTAATATGCTACGATTTGAGATTTCCGGTGTGGAGTAAAAATAGAATTATAGAAAATAACTATAAATATGATATTTTAGTATATATAGCTAATTGGCCTGCTGTTAGATCTAAAGCCTGGGAAAGTTTATTAAAAGCAAGAGCAATTGAAAATTCTAGTTATGTAATTGGAGTTAATAGAATCGGAGTAGACGGAAATAAAATAGTGTATAATGGGGCTTCAAGAATTTTTGATTTTACTGGTGAAAGACTGGATAATTTCCCAATTAATCAAACTCATATAGTTGTTTACGATTTTGATAAAAACCAATTAATTAAGTACCGTGAAAAGTTTCCTGTTTTAAAAGATGCGGATCAATTTAGTTTTCATCTTTAAAATCCCATGTAATGTTAGTAGTCCAATTTTTCTTTAGTTCTATTTCACTATTATATTCAAATATAGGCTCTGGCAATTTTCTACTTACTATATCTCCCTTAGTCCAATAGCCATTTTCATCTAAATCTCCAATGAGTTTTAGCTTATAACTTCCATTTAAACACCTATTTATTACAGTATCTATTTCATGTTTTTTAATAGGAATTTTCATAACTACTTCTCCCTTTTTTAAAACTTGAAGTATAGACTTTGGGTATGGTAAACTTTTAATTTTGATTTCTAATTCAGATAGATTTTGTTGTTTTTTAATGGTAAAGTTTACTTTACTGGTATCTTCTTTTGTTGCTCTAATACCACTTATACTTTTAGGGAATAACTCCATAGTAAATTCTCCATCATTTTTTATGGGAGAAACTGTAAGTAAATTTTTATAAAAGTGAAAATTTGATTCAATTTTATTGGAGTCACGGTATACACGAATTAGCGAAGTATCTATAGATTTGATATGTTGATTAAATTCTAATGTAAAATTGGGATTTGAATTAATTGATTTTATAATATGTTCTTTATAAGTAATAACAGTATTTGAATTAGATTTAAGGTCATATGAAATCCTAATGGTATCTCTAAAATTATTTTTTGATTGAACAACTACTATATGTTTTTCAATAGTATCTCTTAAGTAGAAATAATGACTTTGACTTAAAGAATTTGAAAAATATTTATTTCCAGTAGTTATATCTTTAATAGAACAAGAATCTATATTCATATTAAATGTGAGGGATAATTTTCCTAAATGATTAAATTCCATCTTATCAATAGTAATTTTTTGGTCAGGTTCATAGCTAATTATATCTATTTTCAAGAGACTGTCTATTATGGTAATAGTGTCTCCAATAAAACCATGAATTTCAGAAAGGGTATCTAATTCCTCGTTATTATTTTCATCATCAAATGCAAACAATAAATAATCTCCTCTTTTAATATTTTTTAAAATGAAATTTCCTTTATTGTTAGCATATCCTTTATAGGTGAAATTCTCATCCGCAATGCTCACGGCATAAATAAATGCATTTTTTAAAGGTTTTTTTTCTGGGTATTTATAAATAGTCCCTACTATTTTACCGGTATCTATCTGGGCTCCAGTTGAAATAACACAGTTTAATTCTTCAATCTTGTTATTTTCTGTAATATCTGCTATCGAATTCATAAAAATAAAAGAATAGGTAGTCTCTTTTTGTAAAGTGTCTTCCCAAACTATATTAATTGTATTATCTTCTTCAAAAATCTCATAATTAATTATTTCAGGATTTATAATTATAGCTCTTTTATCTTTTAAAAACTGAACCCTCTCATTGAATGGCAGTGTTAAATTTTTATACTGATAACTCGTATTTTGAAAATTACTATCAATTAATAATATAGGAGCTTTTACATCTTTATCTCCACCAGTTAAAATGGTTTGTTGAGCACAACTAGTAATAAACAGTATAAATAAATATATAGGCCTCAAAGTATTTTCAATATTAGTGTATTTAGTAACTTTAAATTCTCCTCATCTTCATTACTAAATGCATTCTTTTTATTGTGGTCTATATCTAAAATATAAACTATTTCATTAGATCTATTTTTAAAAGGCACAACTATTTCTGATTTTGAAGCAACGTTACACGCGATATGCCCATCAAACAGGTCAACATTGTCCACAATAATAGATTTATCCTCTTTCCAGGACTTTCCACAAACTCCTTTTCCCTTCTCAATTTTCACACATGCTGGGGGTCCTTGAAAAACATTTAATATTAATTCTTTCCCTTCAACCTTATAAAAACCTACCCAGAACCACTTAAAATAATCTTTTATTAAGGCAACTACATTGCCTAAATTAGTAACTGTTGGAACGGATAAGTCTAGAATATTTTCTATATCTGTTAACAGGTTTTTATATAAGACATTTTTTGAATTCATATACTAATTAAAAACAAAAATAGTGTCATACATTAGAAATACAATTTTTATTTATTTTTATAATTAATTTCAAATTATGGCAGGGCATAGTAAATGGGCTAATATTAAACATCGTAAAGCAGCTCAAGATAAAAAAAGAGCAAAGGTTTTTACACGAGCTATAAAAGAAATTACCATTGCTGCTAGAGATGCGGGAGGTGATATTGAAACCAACCCATCTTTAAGATTGGCCGTTCAAAATGCCAAAGGAGCTAATATGCCAAAGGACACTATTGAAAGAGCAATAAAGAAGGGAGTTGGAGGAGATGGAGCTAATCTAGTAGAAATAACTTTTGAAGGATATGCATCTAATGGGATTGCTGTTTTTGTAGAAGCGACTACTGACAATAATAATAGAACAGTAGCTTCTGTAAGATCTATTTTTAATAAATATGGAGGAAATCTAGGAACTAATGGTTCATTAAGTTTCTTATTTGAAAGAAAAGGTATTTTCACTTTAAAATCAGAAAGTATTGATAGCGATGATCTAGAAGAAGTTGAAATGGAACTTATCGATTTTGGCTTGGAAGAGTTAACTACACTAGACGATGAAATAATCATTCAAACTAGCTTTGATGATTATGGAAAGATGCAGTCTGCTTTTGACGAAAAGAATTGGACAGTAAACAATACAGAATTACAGAGAATCCCTATGGAGACTACTACCTTACCTTTAGAAGATGCACAATCTGTAATGAAATTAATTGATAAGATGGAAGAAGATGAAGATGTGAGTGCTGTTTACCACAATTTAGAGATTACAGAAGAATTAATGCAATCTCTTTCTATTTCTTGAGCGGGTGATTTAACAATTTACATTTAATTAAACAAGAAAAGTTTAGTACTTATTTTTAAAGTCAGAAATGCTTTTTGAGATTTTAGTTAATAATTCACCCAGAAAATGATCAATTAAAGTTGTAAAATTATCTGATTAGAAACTTATTATATTAAAGTTTTTCCAATAAGCTTTTAACTGCAACTTTATAAGTTTTTGGATTATTTTCTTTGAAGTGTGGGCTTATACAAGCTAAGTTTGAATCAATATAATCAAATGGAAAAAAATGAGGATTATTGTTTGTAGCTAGCCAAGCAACTACAATCCCGTCTTTAAGTAATAAGTGGGTGGAGGAATATATTTCACCTCCATATTCCTCTTTTTCTGAATTTCTACTTAATTCTTCCCCATCAACAAAAACTGAATGTAGGATATTAAAACCTCCAAAATCTGAACCAAACCAAATAGTATCAATACCTGGTTGAATATCAAATACGGGAACATCAGAGATATCTTGAATAATTTTTTTCTTTTTAGGTGAAGCAGAGCCTTCAGCATAAAAATATAAATTCTCTGACCTTACGCTTACTACTGAAAGACCTTCCCTTGGTATTTTAAGAATATTCCCTTCTTCCCATTGTTCATCTTCTTTCCAATTAAATACTACCATCGCAGCTTTGTCATTTCTGGCCTCATAATTACCAAATAACCAGTTATTAGTCGAAAATTTCTCAGCATCCCCCCAATCCGAGCTTGAAAATCTGAACAATTCTCCTTCATAAGTAATCATACCTTGTTTATGGTAATTTTCGTTAACATTCATAAGTTCACTTAAAAAATCTGATCCCTGAAAAGTATTGAAATTAAATTTCCTTTCTTCAAAAAGATTTTCGTTCTGAAGTAATGATTTTAGAATTTCTGATTTATCAACTGTCAAACGACCTATTGAAACTTCAATTCCATGATGTTGAATTCCCCCATCTCGGCTACTATCATAGTTTCTTGCCACTATTATTTTTTCCATTTCTTTTTTATTTATTACATGAACAATTATAAAAACAAATTTATGAATTAGTTTTTTCAGGAAAATACAATCTCACTTTTTCATGAATTCAATCCATAATTCATGCCCTTTTCTATGAGTGAT
This sequence comes from Crocinitomicaceae bacterium, assembly GCA_002691605.1. Taxonomy (GTDB): domain Bacteria; phylum Bacteroidota; class Bacteroidia; order Flavobacteriales_D; family Parvicellaceae; genus MED-G20. The sequence goes on along the minus strand of NZID01000037.1, from coordinate 42,366 downwards.
TGAATTATTTGCTTTTTCAAGTTTTTTGATAATAAATTTTTTTGAAAATAAAATTTCATATTCTTTACTTGTTCCACCAAACGGGGGCAATTCTGTATCGAATTTTTCATTAAATAATAATCCAATAATTTTTCCTATATCAGTAAGAAGGGTTTGCGCTTTAGTAATGTATTTTTCTCTTAATCTAGGATTTATTGCGCAAAAAAAAGTTTGTTCAATAATCACATCAAAAAAGTCATTTTGTTGAAATTCGAAAAAATCCTTAATGAGAACCTGTGATACTGGTATCTGAGGATTATTCATTTTAAACCTCGAGGCCACTTCGGAAGAAAGGTCCAAGTAATAAATGTTCTTAAACCCATTTTCAAATCCATATTTTACTTCGTAACCACTACCAGCACCTGGGATTAGAATTTTTAATTCTTTATTTTTTTGATTATCGAACCACTTTTTAATTGCTGGTGATATTTCTCCTAAATCCCAATCTGTTTGATGGTTGATATATCTATTGTCCCAGTAAGACTTGTTAAGAATGGCCTTTTTCACTAATATCTCCCTTTTCAGATAGTAATATGGCTAAAGGTCTTGTACTTTCAATTTCTGAGAGAATAATAATTACTACTACAGTAAATGGTACACTAATAATCATTCCTGTTGTTCCCCATACTAACCCCCAAAACATAAGAGACAAAATACTAATAAGAGGGCTAATATTCATAGAATTACCCATCCATCTAGGCTCTATAAAATTTCCTATAACTATCTGAATTGCTGATACAATAAATAAGATTATAGAAGCAGTAGTAAATTCACCAAATTGAAGCAAAGAAAATGCTACGGGGAATAAAGTGGCTAATAAAGAACCAATTGTTGGAATGAAGTTAAGTAAGAATATTAAAAATGCCCAGAAAATTGCAAAGTTCAGGTCGCAATAATAAAATACAATAAAGCTAAATGTACCTGTTAATAAACTAGATAAAGTTTTGATTCCAAGATATTTTGTAACAGATTTTTCAATTTTATTTATTGTATTGTTAAGCCCTTTATAATTAGAACCAGATTCTGATAAAAACTGATTTAATTTTTCATTAAAATATTTTTCTTCAATAAATATAAAAATAGTGTAAATTATAATCATAAGTGTGCTACTAATAATGTTTGATATAGCATCAAAAAGCATTTCAGCAAAACCAGTTAAACTTATTTTTGAACTTTGATTTTTAATATAAGATTCTAAGTCTATTTGAAATTTTTCGTTAATAAGAACAATTAGGTTAGATAGATTTTCATCATAGTCATGATGTGAATCTATAATTGAATTAAAACTTGAAAGTATGATTTTTGAAAAAAAATATAAAATGGAAAATACTAGAATGGCAGATATAATTTTTTGTAAATTATCAGGAACAAATTGACCGTAAAAAGGGATTTTTTTTGAGATAGAACTAAATACTCTTATGGTAAACCATAAAAGTAGAGCAAATATAAATGGTACTAAGATTGATTGACCATATATAAGTACTACAATAACTCCAGTAAACCCTATTACATATTTAGAAAAACTATTCAATTACTCTTTTTCTGTTTTTATAAAAGTATGAATTTTTATTTCAAATATTGACAAAAAAAAGGCCTGATAAAATCAGGCCTTGATTAAAAAATATTTAAAATTCTTATTTAAGAATTTTCAACTTTTTAGTTGTGGTCGATTCACCAACTTTAAATACTAAGTTATACATTCCGTTATTAAAAGAAGAAACGTCTAAATTATAGTAATCGAGGTTGGACTGAGATGTATAGTTTTCAGAAATGATTAATTCACCCAATAAATTATATAATTCAATAGTAACATCAGTTCCTTGAATTCCCTCAAATGCTACAATCGCAGTATTTTCTGTAGGATTTGGGAATACTCTGAGTTCTGTTACTTGTCTTTCATTAAGACCAACTGAACTTTCAACTGAAACAGTCGATTGAATCACCTCTTTTGTAGCATCATCTTGAATCCAAGAAACCACACCAAGATTACTAAAATCTTCAACAGAATGTTGTGTATTATGGTCAATTGGGTTATTTGCATCTGGAGGTAGTGTGTAAGAACCCTGGAAAGAGTGAGAGAAATTCTCTACCACTGTTTGTCCATCAGTCAAACTTCCTAAATTAAATCCCATAGATCCTGGAACCATTTTCTTCATCACATGAGAAAATTGTGTTTCACCATTACTACCAACATTGTTGTAAGTCATATATTCAAATATTGCTGAATATAAAGTTAACGGTCCTTGGAAATCTCCAAGAGGGTTAATAGTTACAGTAAAGTCAACGGTTTGTCCATCTACAACATGGTAAGAAGATAAACTTACGAATGCAGGATCTGNCATAACAGCATCAATTTGTGAATTAGTAACACTACTTGAATTNCCTTGCCATACATTTCCATCNATAATAAAATCNGGAACTGCATTTACATTATAATAAGCTCTTCTATCTCCTCCTTCAGCAGTNTAATATGGGTCACCGGATCCTGGCCAAGACATTTGATATTTTAANATAGAATACTGATCGTCTGAATAGGCTGCCATTACGGCNGATNTATTNTGGTTACCAGCAACGCAAGGACCACANGTAGAACTTGTNAATGANTCCAACATAGGTCTTTTAATATCACCATTTGCAAAAACAGTTACTGTCCCTGATGCCATATCATTACTAGTGTCCATATCTGCAGAGCCATTAATATTAGTTGCCCAAACATCAATATTATAAGTTCCTGCAGCCGGAGACCAAGTTGTTCCATGGTTAAAGCTGTAATAATCACCAGTTGACAATGACAATCCAGAAACGCTTTCAGTTACAGCAGCGCCNCCATCAACAGAATAATTAATATCCATTGATGTAACAGTATTACTTCCCATATTCTGAAGGTCACCAGAAATAATAAATGGGCCATTCGATAAAATTAGAGAAGGAGATGTCGTCATTGCTCTACCTGCCATATCAAGAGCAGACGGAGTTGTACATGTTATGGTTAATTCTATAGGTACATAAGGTCCACCTACTCCGTCCACACAATTCCAAATAGCATCACCATCAATATACATAGATATTACTCCTGATGTAGAAAGAACAGAAACTCCTGTATGGTCACCGTCAGCACTATATAATAAGTTTCCAGTATTTCCAACGCCATCGTAAAATTCTAGATTATCATACCCAACTTCTGTTTCACCTGCAGTAATATCTACAGTAATGAAATCTCCTGGAGTTGCAGTAGCTGTAAATACAGTATAGGCGTTAGCGCCATAGCAATAAGGACCNAAATTATCTCCACAACCTGGNTGTACAAAAGTTGTCGAAATTGTTAAGGGTCCAACCCAGTAACTCACATCAGTTGGACTACAAACAGCCTGTACATAAACATCATAATCAGTACTAGGTGTTAGCCCGGTCATAGCATAAGAAGTGTTAGTAACATTTGTGTTGGTTCCTGAACCTAATGTAAACCCAGCAGGTCCATATTCAACATTCCAAGATGTTTCAGAGCCTCCTGCAGTCCAAGAAATATCTGCAGTTGAAGATCCAACATTTGACGCTGTTAAAGGAGATGTTTGAGGGCATGTAGCAGATTGTCTAATTTGAAAATGATCAATTGCTATATCACTCCAATACGAAACAGTCCCAGCAGCATCAACACCAACGGTTGCAGTAAATCTAACCATTGCGGTATTAGTTAACCCAGTAAGTTGAATGACCTCTTCAACCCATTGATCGCCTTGATCACCAGATTTAGACCAAACATTATTAAAAGTAGTTCCTCCGTCACCAGAAATAGCAACATTTAATGTTCCAATAGATGCACCGTACATGTGAGTTCTAAATGATATTTCTGCAGAACTAAGAGAGCTAATATCAAAATCTGGTGAAATTAGTATAGCACTATCGCCTACTGTTCTTGGTACAGAAGTTTCAATATACATATAATTACCNCCACCTGTAATATCATCAGAAGGTCCTGTTGTGAGTGATGTAGTTCCTCCATTNTTAATTAACCAATCAAAAACATCGTTAGTAGATTGTATCCAACATGGTGCAGTAGCATTTGTTAAAGCTTGTGAAGCAGGGGTTGCATCAAAATTTTCTAAAAACGGTGCTCCACTAGGGCAAGTACTTAATGTTACTGGCCCCGCCCATGAGCTTGTTCCGTTAGTTCCACAATCAGCTTGAACATAGAAATCATAAACCGTATAACTTGTCAAACCAGTAACAGTTGCTGAGTTTGTAGATGATGTAGTAGTTGATCCAGAACCCTGTGTAAATCCAGTAATACCATATTCAANAGTATAAGATGTAGCATTAGGNCCTCCAGTCCATGAAACATCTATACTTGAAGAAGTGCCATTTCCAGCCATTAANCCATAAGGGTCTAAACATGCTGGAGGAGCACACGTAGAGTTAGANACACCTGTCCAAATGNTTTGGTCATTACCAGAATTAGTAGCATAAGGNCCGTAACTTCCTANTGNNGAACCATCTGGAGCGNATATTTGAAAAGTTATTTCAGTATCCCAAGTACCTGANTTAAAATAAAATTCTACATTATCTCCTGTATATGTGGNGTAACTTGCTGAATCTGCGGTTCCAGCTGCTGGAGAGACAGTAAAGCTCGTCATCAATACGCCATTTATAGACATGTCAAGAGAAGCGCCATTCCACCCATCACCATATGAATCTTGCATTACTACATAGTAATCACATTGTGCTTTAGTGATGAAAACCGTTAATAAAAACGATAGTAATAAAGTAATTTTTTTCATGTTTATTTAATTTAATTATAATCTTATTACAATGTATATAATTTATTACCGTATTGTTGATTTAGTTTCATTTTTTCAAACAAAACTTAAACAAAAGTAATTATTTCTTACAACAGAGTTAAACAGTTGTAATTTTTGACGTTTGCTATTATTGGTATTGGACAAATAATATCAGGACATCTTAATCCTAATAGTGGAAAGGAATTGACAAATGCAGTTGATAAGTACGAAAAAAAATAAACTTGAGAAAGAATTACAAGAACCATCAACTAATTTTGCATTGAAAATTGTAAAAACTCTTCATTGTAAAGTGGAGGATTTATTTAAATTGCCTTTGTAAATATTTTCAAAATTAAAAAACCCCACTAAACAGTGAGGTTATTTTGGTGACTCCGGAAGGATTCGAACCCTCAACCCTCAGAGCCGAAATCTGATATTCTATCCAGTTGAACTACGGAGCCAATTATTACAACAAAAGTAGTTTATTTGCAATAATTATTTTTATAATTTGTTAGTTTGTATTAAATGAAATGGCTTATATACTTTATTTTAATATTAAATCCTTGGTTTTTTTCGATTAATGCACAAGATTTTAATGTTCTCACTTGGCGAGATCATCTTCCATATAATTCAATAAAACAATTAGCAAATGTGGATAATATCTTCTATGCCTCAACTCCTCACTCCATTATTGAATTTGATTATGCCACTAATGAAGTAAGAAAACTCAGTACGGTTAACGGGTTAAGTGAAGTTGGAATTTCTTCTATTGTAAGTAATAATTCCCAGAAAGCACTAATTATTGGATATAACTCTAGTAATGTAGACATTATCAAAGATGATAAGGTAATCAATATATCTTCAATATTGAATAGTTCTATAATAGGAGACAAGACTATATATAGTTTATATAGTTATAGTAAATTCGTTTATCTCTGTACTGGATTTGGAATCGTTGTAATAGATTTGGAAAGAGAGGAAATTAAAGACACCTACATAATAGGAAATAATGGCTCACAAGTAGCGGTACTAGGCATCCATATTTCGGATGATTTTATTTATGCTTTAACAAATAATCATATAAAATATGCTGATAAAAATAGCCCGTTTTTATCAGACGCCGCTATTTGGAACCAACTAGCTACACCATTGGGGGCTAATTTATCCAGTTTAGTTTCTGAAAATGAAGACTTTTATGCATTTGGCTCTCAAAATATTGTATATAAATATTCCAACAATTCTTGGGACACAATTATCAATTATCCAAATGAAAACCTTAGAACCTTTAAAGCACAGGATGATCATTTAGTTACGTGTACAGACGATTTTATAACTATATACAATCAAAACCTGGACACCCTTAATTTCTATTATGCTTATAATGCTGAACCAGGAATTACTCCAAACGATATTATCTTAAAAAATGGATATTGTTGGGTAGCAGACGAAAGCAAAGGGTTTAGAAGAATAAAAAATAATTTTTCTGCCAGTAAATCGATTGTGGGTTATGGAGGGCCTTTTACTAACGAATGTTTTCATTTATTCTCCAACGAAAATCAATTATTAGTTGCATCGGGTACAACTTATGGGACCAATTGGAATAAGACTTTTAATTGGCATGGAATTTATCTATATGAAGAATCTTGGCAGTTTTTTAATCAAATAACTGTTCCCAGAATGCAAGAAGAAATAGATACAATTTCTGATATAGTTTGGGTGAGCTCTAATCCGATAAATAAAAAAGAATTTGTGGCTTCTTCTTTTGGAGGAGGACTTTTGTTATTTGAAAATAATCAATTAATGGAGAGGTATTCTTTTCATAATTCTTCTCTTCAACCCCGAATGGGTCAAAATGGAAATAGTGTCTATGTTGCTGGATCAAATTATGATAGTTTTGGAAATTTATGGATAGCTAATTCTTTTACAACATCTCCTCTTTCAGTAAAAACACCTGATGGACATTGGCAATCCTTTTATTGCGGGCCCCTTGCTGCTGATAAATTATGTACAGACTTAGTTATAGATAATCAATATGGTTATGTGTGGATGGTAGTAAAAGATGTTGGCATAGTAGTATACAATTATAATTTTACTCCCCTAGATATTACAGATGATGAGTATAAAATTTTAGGAACTAGTTCAGGTTCTGGCTCCCTACCTAGTAGTAATGTAAATACTCTAGCAATAGATAATGACGGTGAGATTTGGGTTGGGACAGATAAGGGGCCTTGTGTTTTCTATAGCTCCTATTCTATCTTTAATGATTCAAATGTTGACGCTCAAAATATTTTGATTGAATTAGATGGAACATTACAATATTTACTTCAAAATGAAATAATAACTGATATTGTAATTGATGGAGCAAATAGAAAATGGTTCGCAACTGATGGTGGGGGATTATTTTTAATGTCAGAAGACGGAACATCTACTATTTACTCACTTTCAAAAGAAAATAGTCCATTATTTAGTAATAAAATTCAAGCACTTGCTATAAATAATTCAAATGGCGAACTTTTTATTGGAACGGAAAAAGGAATATTAGGATTTAAATCGGGAGCCACATCTTCCAATACTACTTTTACTGAATTAGTGGTCTATCCAAACCCTGTTAGACCTGATTATCAAGGAAATATTTCTGTAAAAGGAATGATGAACAATTCAGAAGTGAAAATAGTTGATGCAAGCGGATTTCATATTCAAACAGTATTTTCTACTGGAGGGCAGGCTATATGGAATGGAAGAGACCAAAACAATCAACTCGTAAGTAGTGGGGTTTATTACTTTTTTGCTTCATCAGAAGATGGCTATTCAAAGGCCAAATCTAAAGTTTTAATTATTAGGTAGTTTTAATTTTGTTTCTGTGAATATCTATTTTATTAATTAAAAAGGAATAATATTTTTCATGGTATATTTATAGGAATGATTTGGTTAGATTTTGTTTTTTTAGTTCCATTGCTTTGGGGAGCTTACAGCGGATTCAAAAAAGGATTAATTGCCCAAGTACTTGGATTAACTAGTCTTTTTGCCGGAGTTTGGTTAGGAATCAATTATCAGGAAATGGTTTCTCCATTTATTATTGAAAAAGTGCAAGAAAAATACCTATCGATTAGTTGTTTTATAGTATTGTTTTTTTCAGTAATAATTCTTGGAGCTATAACTACAAAAATAATTGAGAGATTTGTCAACTTTATTCAATTAAAATTGATTAATAAAATAGCAGGATTAATTTTAGGGGTTTTGAAAATATCCTCTTTTTTAGTAATTGCAGTTTCCATCATTCAAACATGGGATTCTCAAAGTATAATGATTGATCAATCGACTAAAGAAAACTCTCTATTTTTTCCAGTTTTAAATAATATTGGTAATTCCATTCTTCCCAATTTAAATCATAATAATTTATTGGATCACATCCCTAATATCAAAAAAGAAACCGGTAAACTATCTTAAAGTTTAATTACATTTGTTAGGTGTATTTTTCAGATTTAACTTCTCAAGACGCTTCAAAAAAACAACTATTAAATTTATTTTCACAAAATAGAGTTCCTCATGCTTTATTACTTAGTGGTCCTGAAGGGTGTGGACACTTGCAATTAGCGCTTTCTTTTGCAGCACTTTTATCATGTAATAATCCTCAAGAGTATGATGCCTGTAAGAAATGCTCATCTTGTTTGAAGTATGAAAAATTTCAACATCCTGACATTCACTTTTCTTTTCCAATACATCTTTTAAAATCAGAAAATTCAGAAATTTCAGATCACAGAAGAGATATATTCGTGAAAACATTAATAGAAACCAAGTGTTTAGGAAAAAAAAGTTGGTATTCTGCAATGGGCAATGAAAATAAGCAAGGGGTAATCGGAGTTCAAGAAAGTCATTCTATTTTAAAAAAAATCAACTTAAAGTCTTTTTTGGGTGGGGCAAAAATTTTAATAATGTGGTTACCTGAATTAATGAATCTTCAAGCAGCTAACAAACTACTTAAACTAATTGAAGAACCACCTGAAAAAACATATTTTATTTTAGTTTCAGACACTCCAGATAAAATAATAAACACTATTTTTTCTAGAATGCAACATATAATTATACCTAAAATGCCTTTACAACATATTTCTGTTTTTTTACAGCAAAATTTTAATTTATCTACTGAATCTTCCGATACATTGGCTAATTTTTCAAATGGCAATTTGAATAAAGCAATTATTTCACACCTAAATGCTACTTCTTCTGAACTTAATATATCCCTTTTTATAAAGTGGATGAGACTATGCTATTCTAGAAATATTGCTGACACCATAGACTGGGTAAATGAATTGTCTAAAATGGGAAGGGAACAGGTCAAAGATTTCATAAGCTATTCTTTAGAAATGAGTAGACATTGTATTTTAGGAAATTTTTCAATTTTTAATGAACAAATCACTCAAAAAGAAGAAAAATTCCTAGAAAAATTCCAACCATTTATAAACCATAAAAACATTTCTGAAATCAATGCTCTTATGAACGAGGCATACAGTCATATAGAAAGAAATGCAAATCCTAAAATACTGATGTTAGATGTATCTTTACAGTTCTACAAATTATTAAGAAAATAAATTGAACAATGTTTAAAAACAATTTTTTTAAATTAATTGAATTGATGCTTGTAATGACCTTTCTAAGTTGTAATAGGGAAAATATTGTGTTCAATGAGTTTAGAGATTTACCAAACTCAAATTGGTCTTATTTAGACACTTTGAATTTTGATGTTTTGATTGCTGATACATTAAATAATTTTGATGTTGATTTACAATTAAGAACATCTACCGATTACAAATGGTCCAATATGTATTTATATGCTGAAATTGATTTTCCAAATGGAAAATCAAGAGCAGATACTTTTCAATTATTCATAACAGACAAAAAAGGTCATTGGAATGGAGAAAAATCCGGATTATTAGTAAATTTCCAATACTCATTATATAGAAAAATTAAGTTTCCTATTAATGGGAAATACCGCTTTAAGCTCAACCAAGCAATGAGAGACACTGTACTTGAAAATATATTGAGTTTGGAACTTAAAATAACTAATTCAAAAGAATATAATTAAGAAAATATTATTCATTGAAAAACAATTTAAAATCAAAATTACCTAGCACTGGGACCAATATTTTCACTAAAATTTCTTCATTAGCTAATTCCTATAAAGCAATTAATTTATCACAAGGATTTCCAGATTTTGAGGTAGATACAACACTTAAAAAGCTTGTAAAAAAAAATCTTGATTTAGGATTTGACCAGTATGCTCCCATGCAAGGAGTTTTAAAATTAAGAAAGGCAATTGCAAAAAAGCACCATCAATTATACGGAAAATATTATGATGAAGTAGACGAAATTACAATAACTGCAGGGGCTACTCAGGCTATATTTACTACAATTACTGCTTTTATAAGTCCTGGAGACGAGGTAATAATTTTTTCTCCAACATATGATTGTTATCAGCCAGCAGTTGAATTAAATCAAGGGAAGACTATTTTTATAGAGTTAGATTCGCCTGATTTTAAAATAGATTGGGAAACTGTAGAAAAAAAGATTTCTACTAAAACTAAAATGATTATTATAAATAACCCACACAATCCGTTAGGAACAATTTTAAATAATCACGATTTATCAAATCTTGAAAGACTCTCAGAAAAAAATAATTTATTGGTTTTAAGTGATGAAGTTTATGAACATTTGGTTTATGATCAAAGGAATCATTTATCGGTATGTCAATATCAAAATTTATTTAAAAGAGCAATTGCGACTTTTTCTTTTGGAAAAACATTTCATATAACAGGATGGAAATTAGGATATGTTTTGGCACCAAAAAATTTAATGAAAGAAATTAGAAAAGTTCATCAATTTAATGTTTTTTCCTGCAATCATCCATTTCAAATNGCTATTTCAGAATATTTNGAGGATGAGGACCATTTTTTAAATCTTCAAAATTTTTATCAAGCAAAAAGAGATTTATTTCTTGAAATTATTTCTGCATCAAGATTCATTGCTAAACCATGTCAAGGAACCTATTTCCAATTACTTAATTATTCTGAAATTTCTGANAAGCCTGATACGATTATGGCAAAAGATTTAATAATTAATAAAGGNATAGCTAGTATACCTATTTCTGTTTTTTCTGCACAAAAAAAAGATGAAAATAATTTAAGATTTTGCTTTGCTAAAAAGGAAGAAACTTTAAAAAGAGCGGGGGACATTTTAATAAGAATATAATTATTCACAATTCTTTCTTAAGATTTGATATGATTTTCTTAAATCTAGCTTTTATTTTCTACTACTTTTACTTTCATGAAAAAATTAATNGGGATTTCAGCCCTACTTTTTTCCTTAACCTNTTATTCTCAAAACATTATTGATGTTTATTGCTCTGAGGACTCTTGNAGCCACACTCTAATTGACCCAGAAATGCTTTTTGTAGAAAGATGGGACACCTTGCCGCAGTCTAAATTTTGGAAGACTGTAATCAATACTTCTAAGGATACATGTTTAATTAATATTGCAAGTACAAGAGAAATTTTAAATAGTGTTGATAGAAAATTTTGGTTTAATCAGTCTGAAGATGAAAAAAAAGAATTTAAAGATTCAGTAATAAATTATTTTTGTCTGGACCCCAAAACTAAACTATATATAACAACTGGAAAAAAAGAATTTTATCAAATTGAAGAAGTAATTCCTTCTATTGCAAGTGCAATAGAAATTTTTCATGCTAACGGAGTAGATCCATGGTTTGCACAGTCAATTTTATTAATTGAGAGTCCAGCACAATTAAAATATTCAAGTGTTGGAGCATANGGCCCCTTTCAAATAATGAAAAGAGTTGCTCGCACCATGGGGCTAACAGTAAATAGATATATAGACGAAAGAAAAGATTTTACAAAATCAGCATTTGCTGCAAGNGAGTTGCTAAGGACAATATGTATTCCACAAGCGAGAAGAATATTATGTGAAATGGACGATATTGATCCAAATGGAGATGAACTTTGGTTTAAATTTTTGGTACTTCATATATACCATGCAGGNGCTAAAAATGTGGAATCTTTGTTATCCCAACTTGAAGAGCCTANTCAAGGAATGGAACTAATACAGTGGATGTGGAGTAATGAATATGGNAACTTCAAAAATGCTTCTCAAAATTATTCACAAATAGCAATAGCAGCTATGCTTACACTAAAAGAAATCGTATTATCCGATTGTGATTATATTTTTGATTGTAATAATTATAATTCTATAGAGAATTAATGATTTTATTCCTGAATTGGTTTAATTATTCTNTTATCTTATTCTTTGCTATAATTTCTTTTTTTCATCACAACTACGATTATGGATGGGATATTTCATTTTATAATGAAATTACCTTTTTTTTCCCTGCTTTAATTTTAGTTATTTGGCTTTTTAAAGCCTATTCTAGATGGAGAAAACTTAAATTATTAAGGAGCCAAGAAGGATTTAAAATTACNCATCAAGGTTGGAAAAAATCTTTGTTTAATGAGATGCTCCCCCATTTTTTTTACATTATAATTATTGTTCAGCTCCTATTATTTATAAACCATACATTATTATTTATTTCAGTAATTAGCCTCNTAATAATAGAAGGAATCATTTTCTTAGTAAAAGGTAAAAGTGAATTTAAATTGGTTATTTCTCTTAAGACAATAATTATTGTAAATCATCAACCACATTTTATTTTTTGGGTGAATGTGAAAACAATTACNTTCCAATATAATGGGGTATTAATTTCAATGAAAAATAATAAGCAACACTTTATTGATGAGTTGGATTTTTTAAATTTTGAAAAGTGGAAAAACAGGATTGAAAACCAAGCTATATCAAAAGGTATTTATGTGCAAAAATAGATCATATTCCACTAATAATAATAGCTTCTAGCTCTCTTAAATAGTTTAGTTTTTTAAAATTTGGAGCGTAAACATATCCTTCAACAGTAATTATATTACTATTATTTAACCAAGAGTAACTTATGAAAGGGCCTCCCATTTTATCATTTTTNATTCTCCAACANCCCTTAATTAATTTTACATACTTATTATTTATATAGATTGAAGTATCACTAATTTCACTAATATCATTTTTTGATGTGATCATGTAGGATTTTTTTTTCTTCCCTTTTAAATACTTTTCGCCAATAGAGTCTTTTAATTTNAGNATATAGTTTTGATTAAATTGATTTTCATTTATGTAAGGTTTTTGATAAACTACAATACCTTTTTGTACTTCATGTGATCCATTTTGATCTTTTTTAATTTCCAAATCGCTAAACCAGCAAAAATCTTTTTTTNTCACATTAATTTTAAAAGTTCTTGGAGCCNTAAATTTNAAGTTATTTTGATTTAATANTTCAGAAGAAAGACTATTAGAAAACGACCAATTATTAGCAATTTTTTGAAAATTAAATTCATTTACTATTGATTTTAATTCGTTGGAGGCGGTTTTGAAATAATGAATAGCACTTTCCNCCGAATTAAATTTTAGNTCTATGATAATTTGATTTCTAGACCATAGATTNCTTTTAGTAATTGGAATAGTTTTAGAAGGGTAATAATGTTTAACATCTACAAAAACAAAGCAATTATTATTTTTAAGATTTTTAAGNATTTTGTCAGGTACAACAAANTCTATATTATACTGTTTTTCAAATGGAAGTGGAGTGGTTTTCTCTAATTTTTCAAACGAATTTTTTATTACTTTNCCTAGANCAGTTTTCCAGTATTTCTTGTCAATAGCAAAAAGTANTTCACCATAATTATTTTTTGTTTTGGGTTTTAGAAGATCAGGATGATATTCATCGTTANTACAGCNTGTAATTATAAAGACAAANAGTAGTAAAAAGAAAAAGTTTCTTACAAACATAACGTGAGTCCATAACAATAGTTTGACATAGTTGGGTANGCATTAGAATATGGAGATAAATTGGATTGAAAATAAGCNCCAATTTTTTTATATATCAANTTTAAAGAACCTGACACGTAATATTTTCTATTAAAAAAATNACTATTTATATTCCTNGAATATTTNACTCTATTTTCTAAATATCTAAAATTGGATTTTCCATACCACAAAAATTGATTAACNATNTCAATTTGTGTAATCAAATTTNGATTTTTATTGGGTANTGGANCCCAACTTATATTAATTGGAAGTGTAATATAGTGATGGTTTAAATTATTTTTAACAATCTCTGTTGAGTTTACCCTACTAAAGTTCAAACTATCATCTCTAATTTCTAAAATATTATTACCTAAGTTAAGTTTGATCTTATCTAATCCCAATCCCAAAAATATTTTTAAATAATCGGTATTCATTTTAAATGATTTCAAATAAAGTTTAATACTTAATGTCGATGANTTAAATCGATTGTAAGGGAGGGGCTTAAAATTTTCAAGTTTNTTAAAAAGATAAGAATTATTTAGTTGTAAAATCCCCATAGATATATGGATCTTAAATGAGTTAATTTTTGTTTGAGGCTCCTCTAGTTCATCTTCAAAACTCCATTCTTCTACTTCATCACTTTTAGAAATAACAAGGAATTGAGAGTTTTTGTACTTTAAGGATAAAGTATCATTAAATTGGGCATTACTAAAATTAATAATAAAGGTGAATATTAATAAAGTGATAAAAAGCTTAAAAAATTTATGGATAAAGTATAAAATATATTTTGTAGACATTTGGCAATACCTTGTTATTATCATCATTTTTTTACTTGCCTTACTTTTTATTTTGTAATTATCTCAACGCAAAAGACGATGTTCCTATAATATATCCGTCGTTATAAATCTCTACAGAAAAGGAACCTGATTGAACTTCTGCAATGAGTTCGTGATATATACAAACGTCCATATTTTCGTTCTGATAATTAACCACTCTTTTAGAACTTACTTCAATATTATTTCCAGAATCACTCTGAATTGTAATTGGTTCTGAAGATTGAAGTGTTTTTTGACTTGGATCAATTACCCTTATGTAGATGTTTTTATCACCTGAAAGGGATAGTTTATTTTCTATTAAAGAGAAACAAGCTTTAACCATGTTGGTTTTAGAAGCTCTTGTTGTTTCACTTTGAGAACCTGAGTTTCTTATTCTAATAGCGGAAACTGTAATATTTCCTGCCTGAAGAACAGCTCCCAATGCGACTTTTTTCTCTAAGTCGTTATTCTTTTTCTTGATTTCTTTATTTTGTTTGGATACTTTGGTAAGTGTATTTGTCTTTTCGGTTAGAGAATTAGATAAATTGATATTCAGTGTATTCAATGAATCTATGGTGTGAATGTAGCCTTTCATAATTCCTCTTAAAGTTTCGGCTTCTTTTTTCAAAGAAAAGATTTTTCTCCAATCTTTTTTAGATTTACTATTTAACTGATCTACTTTACTTAACAATTTGACAATTTTCTCTCTTTGTTGATTGATGCTGTCTACAGCCATAGTATTACTTTTCTCTAGACTATCGTAAGAAAATAGCATTAATTTCAAATTTTCTTTAAGATTTTCTTTCTTTGAGGATGATAGTCCTTCTTGATTAATTAAAATTTGATTCATTTCATTATTTTCTAACAATAAATTGGAAAGTTCTTTACTTATTTGATGATTTTCTTTATTTAAGTTACTTATCAAGTATCCAGTATATCCAAGACTAATTATTAATACCAATATAATAAGAGTCGAATAATTTTTCTTGTTTGAATTCAATTCTGACATTTTAATTTATTGTTATATTAAGTTTGATTAACTCATTTTCTAACTTTTTACAAAGTTAACATATCTTGATTAAAGAATTCATTCAACTTATTTATCCGAATTTTTGTTCTGGGTGTCAATCACAATTACAATTTTCAGAGAAAGCCATCTGTTTATCTTGTATGGTAGAGTTAAGAAACCATTCTATTGTATCTTCTAAGGTTGCTTTTGGACGTTATATTCTTGAGCAAGAATATTTTTTATTTAAAAATTTTAAAAATAAGTTATTAAAGAATATGATTTATGAAATAAAATACAAAGGCAATAAATCGTCAGCTTATATTTTAGGAGTTGAATTAGGACACTTGATCAAAAGTTCATTTTCTAATTTTGATTTAATTATTCCTATCCCAGTAAGTAAAGCTAAAAGACAAATAAGAGGATTTAACCAATGTGAATTAATTGCTGAAGGGGTTTCAGAAGTCTTAAATCTTCCAATCTTTTCTGATTTTTTCAGGAGAAATAATAATTTAACTTCTCAAGTGAATAGTAGTCGTTACCAAAGATGGTTGAATGTTGAGAACCAATACAAAACATTGACCCAACTGCCTAAAAATAGTAAAGTTTTGATAATTGACGATGTTGTCACATCAGGTGCTACAATCAGTAGTTGTGTAAAGGCAATTCTTCAAAAAAAATCTCCTATTACTATTTCGATAGCTGCATTAGCAGGAAATAAAATTACTTAGATTCTTTTGTAGGGCTTTCTACAGAGGCCTCAATTTCTACACTTTCAAGCTGTCCATCTTTGAAAGGACCTTCATAAGTTGCACGTTCTTTAATCCATCGGTATTTTCCAATACCGTTTGTAAGACCTTCTTTCCAATGACCATCATAAGTATTTCCATTTTTCCAAGTATACTTGCCTATTCCATCCCTTTTTCCAGCAATAAAATTACCTTTGTATTTATCGCCATTTTCATAATTAAAGTCACCAAATCCGTGAGGTTTGCCGTCAACCCAGTAACCATCATAGGCGCTTCCATTTTCCCATTTAAATGTTCCATGACCACGATGACAATTTCCTTTGATGCATTGTGAATAGGAACTTAATGTAATTATTGAAAAGAAAAAAACAGTAAATATATTTTTCATGATACTCTATTTGTCGCAAAGTTAGTAAAATAATAAAAAACATACTAATATTCAGAAATATGTAGAATCTTTTTATTTTCTGAGAATGTTGTTTGCAAAAGATAAATTTTCTTTTTTTAATTTTCTCACGTAACGTTTTATATCAACAGATGAATTAAAATTTTTGTTGTTAAAAATAGCATCTAAAAATTCGTTAATTAATAAAGGGGCCATTAAAACGGCTTTACTCCCCATCCCATTTATTATATATAAATTTTTTACTAAAGGATGCTCCCCAATTAAAGGCTTCCTGTCCAAAGTTGTTGGTCTGAATCCGTATTTTTGATTTCGTAAATCTAAATATTTAACATCTATAATTTTACTTAATTTATTTATAAGTTCTTCCCTAGCTTTCAAAGTTACTTGAGGTTCTTTATCTAGATGATTATAGGTTGATCCTATTGTAAATAAATTATTTTTTTTTGGTAAAGAAAAAACTCCAGCGTTTAAAATATAATCGGGAAGATGNGTAGATTTAACTTCTAATAATTCCCCTTTATTTGGNATAATGGGCAAGTAATTAAAAAGTAGATTTTCNATAGCATTAACGCCNTGACAAAGCACTATTTTTTTATAAGGATTATTTTCAAAATAAAATAGTTCATTTTTTATNTTCAGTTTTTCTGGATTAAATTTTTTATTGATGAAGTTTTGACCATATTTGTTTTTAAAGAAATCCAAAAAACTATTTACTTTAACCTTACTAGCTTTTTTAAGTAGTCCAGTTCCAAAGGAATTTTTAAATTCTACATATTTAGAATCATAGTCAATTAAGTCTTTATAATTAAAGTCAGATGATTTTCCAATCCAGTTATTTTGCTCTTCAAATGAGCTAAAAACCCTTCTTAAAGTATAATTTTTATAAAAATTAGTATTGTTTTTTAACTCTAAACTTTTGTAAAATTGATTGCTAAATTCAAAAAATTCTTTTCCTCTCCAAGCTATTGATCCCCTTTTAAGAGCTAAAGGATGCATAATACCTGCTGCTACTTTTGAACTAGTATGGTCAGAATTCAAATTTATAATTTTAAATTTTTTCTTTCTCGCCTCTAACTCAATTGCTAGTACAGAACCTGTAATTCCCTGTCCTACGATTAAAAAATCATATTCCATTTAAGTGCTCAAGTCTTTAAAAAAAATAGCTAACCCAAAAAAGATTAATAAACAACCAATTAAAATTCCAATTATTGATAGAGTATTTTTATTTATTTTTTCTTTCAGTTTGCTTGAAAAGTAAATTTTTAACACATCTACTACGAATAATGTAGAAAGGGTAATTCCAAAAAATGTGAAAAGCTTGATATCTGATAATTTAAGCTCGTTAGTAGCATATGTACAAGCCGCAATCCAAAACATTAAAACTCCAGGATTGATTGCGTTTAATCCTAGACCTTTTATAAATAAATTTAACGGATAGATAATTCTATTAGAATCGTCGCCTTCAACCTCCTTAACTTCAGACAAACTAAAATCATTCTTTTTTAAATAATTTTTTCTAATTGAAAAACCCCCTAAAATAATAAAAACTAAACCAGCTATATATTGTACAAAAGTGTTGGTAGTTAACCAAAAGTTAATTTTCTCAGCAATAAAAAAGGCTGATAATAAATAAATGGCATCACTTGAAAGTATTCCTAAATCTAGAAATACTGCAGCCTTAAATCCTTTTTTTATGCTAGTCTCAATTAAAATAAAAAAAGCTGGACCGAGCATAAAACTAATGATAATTCCGAATAAAATCCCCTTTTGAATTAAAACCATAGGCTTAAAAATTTTCGATCAAAAAAAAAACCGCTCAAGAGCGGTTTTAAATTAAAATAAAAAATGTCCTAGTTAACCTTTTACAAAAGGAAGACCAGTTTTAGGACTTTCAACTATGTTGCTTCCTGCTGGTACGTCGCATACTGAACACTTATTACCTTTTTTGGTTTTCGTTCTTTCATCTTTACAGAAGTAATATATAGTCTGATTTCTTCCACCTCTAAGAACTACATCTTGTGTGTGTAAATAGTAAGTAGTTCCTTTACTATTTTTGTGTGAATAACCCATTTTGATAAATTTATATAATTAATAACTAAGTGAATATATTAAAAAATATGCTTAATTGCTATGTAAAGACCTATTTTTTTAAAATAATCTTACAGGGGGAATCTTATTAAAACAACCTTTGACGTCATAACGACGTAATTAATTAATAAATATTAAGAAAAAATAATCAAAATATAGTAATTTTTTTTTAGCCCTTATAAATCATATTTGCTACAGTATATTTAAAATATTTATATGTAATCAAAGGATATAATTTTGTTTATAATAAAGTAATACTATAACTAAATAGAATTGGTGGTTAGGGGATAAAACTTTTCTTATATAAAAAATTTAAAGGGCCCTTACTTTAAGATTATTCTTGATAGATTAGTTTCAAAATTATTTTAATATCCTTGGTCCTCCTGCTTTTTCAAATAAAAAAGATATCCTAGTTACTTTTTCTATGTATTCCATTACCTTGGGGTTCATTTTATTATAAAGTTCTTGAGCCATTTCAAAACTTTTCATGTGAAGAGCTGTAGGTCCATAGGTATTGGAATACCATCCGCCTCTAGCACTTGATAATCGTTCATTAATTGTTAAAAAATCTTTCTCCCCAACTTCTTTTCTAGTTGCACTACCGCCAATTGCGCTATTTAATTCATGCATAGTATTTAATAGTGTATAGATATCTTTTGTTAATTCTTGTTTGTTGGTCTTTAAGAATTTAATATTTGACTTCATAGTTTTGACAACGTTATTTGCTTTTTCTAGTTCATATTGAGAAGTTCTTAATTTAGCTGTGAAGTCAGCTAGAGATTTATAATAACTGTCATGTTCATTTTCAAGTGGATTTTTCAGAGTGTTAGATCTTAAACGCTCTACTTTAAGTGAAACGGGACCTGCTAATAAAGTAAGTACGGTTCCTTGTCTTTTATAAATTTTTACTTTGTAAATCCCAGGGGGTACTTCTTTGTACATAGCCCCACCATATCTCCAACTTTTCCCTCCTTTGTCACTAGCCTTAACAACAGTAGTATTAAAAGTACTTAAGTCCCAATTAGCTCTGTTAAGCCCTTTTTTTAAAGGCTTTATAATTTGTTTTACTACTACACCTTCTAAATTGGTTATTTCTATTAAAACTTCTGGTTTATCATCAATTTTTTCTTTATCTAATGCCTCCCACCCTTTAAAAGGAATATCCTCTTTTTTGGATTGGTACTTTTTAATGGCCATCAAAACTTTCTTTATAGTTTTATCATCCATTTTTGTTTTGGCTTTTATTTCACTTATTTCAGCTTCCAGGATATTTTTAAAATTATACCCAGCCTCTCTAATTTTCTCCAAAATATTATCGTCTATCCCAGCTGAATTTTCTTTTTCAATACGTTTTTGAGCTAATGTTTTATAACCCTCTTTAATGTAATAACTTATAATTGTCCCGTACTTTGGGTTTTCTGTTCTGAATGATGCAGAGCCATCACTGCTAGTTCCTCCTATTTCAGGAGTGTATTGAAGTGCTTTTCTGGGCTCAAATAACACCGCTTCTTGATTAAGTGAATCTTCTGTAAAGTTTCTAATAGGACTGTAGTCATCTAGTATGTAAAAACTTCTTCCAAAAGTAGCTATTACCAAATCATTTTCTCGTCTTTGTATAGTCAAATCCCTTACTGGAATTGTAGGCAATCCATTAGAAAATTTATGCCATTTTTCGCCTTGGTTAAGGCTAACATATACACCATACTCAGTACCAAGGAAAAGTAAATTTGGGTTTTCATGGTCTTGAACAATTCGCCAAACTAAGGTGTTTTTGGGTATTCCATTGGTAATTTTTTTCCATGTTTTACCACCGTCTGTTGTTTTAAATAAGTAAGGTTGATAATCTCCATATTTATGATTATCTAAACAGATATAAGTTTTTTTAGAATCAAATAAGTCTGTTTTTATATCGTTTACAAATGCAGAAGCTGGTGTTTTTGGTAATTGATCAACAGTCATTTTATCCCACTGTAGTCCTCCATCTTTGGTAGATTGAATAATACCATCATCTGTTCCAATATAGATAATATTGGAATCTAGTTTTGATTCGGAAATGGATGTAATAGTATTGTAAGTAGACATGGCGTAAACATCCCAAGCATTATCAATACTTTGGATTCTTCCCATTATAGGTAGTGAAAATCGTTCTTCGTCTTTGGTTAAATCTTTTGAAATGGGGGTCCAACTATCTCCACGATTATTAGATTTCCAAACTCGCTGTGATCCAAAATAAATAGTTTTAGGATTGTGATGACTCACTACTATAGGAGAGTCCCAATTGAAACGTTCGTAGGGCTCATCAATTCCTTCCTGAGGTCTAATGCTCACCACCTCTCCAGAACTTCTATCAATTCGATTTAAATATCCTTCCTGAGATTGAGCATATACAATATTGGGATTATTAGGCTCAGTTGCTGGCTGATGGCCATCACCACCTAGTAAAACAAACCAATCTGCATTTGATATGCCATCTCTTCTAAGAGTTCTTGAAGGACCTCCTTGGGTATTATTGTCTTGTGTTCCCCCAAAAATATTGTAAAAAGGAGTTGCATCATCTACTGCAAGTTTATAAAATTGAGTGATGGGTAAATTACCGACAAACTTCCAATTTTTAGTATCATCAAATGTTTCATAAATACCTCCATCGGTACCAACTAAAATATAATTGGGATCATTTTTTTTAAACACCATAGCATGATTATCAGAGTGCTTTCTAATTTCTTTCATGGTAGAAAATGTTCTACCTCCATTTTCAGAAACTAAAACTCTAACATTCATAAGATAAATTTTATCAAACTTATGTGGTGAAGCAACTAGTTCTTGATAATAATGGGGTCCTGTTCCAGCTGATACAGTTTCTGACATTTTTTCCCAACTTCCTCCAGAGTTTGCAGATCGATATACGGCTCCTTTTCTTCTTTCTGTTTCCACTGCAGCATATACTATATCGGGATTCATTGGGGAAATGGCCAGTCCAATTTTTCCCATATTTGAAGATGGAAGTCCTTTGTTAATTTTATTCCAATTTTCCCCACCGTCTATACTTTTATATATAGATGTCCCAGGACCGCCACCAATATAAGAAGCAACATTTCTATGACGTTGCCAACTTGCACAATATAATATATCTGGATTTCTTGGATCAATAATTATATCAGTTACTCCAGTCCATTCATCAATTTTTAATGTATTTTTCCATGAATTACCTCCATCTACCGATTTAAATAGACCTCTATCTCCTCCTGAACTCCACAACGGTCCTTGAGATGCAGCCCATATTATATTAGAATTTTTTGGGTGAATAATTATTTTAGACAAATGTTCAGAATTTTTTAAACCTTTATTTTTCCATGTTTTCCCACCATCTATACTTTGATAAATTCCATGCCCAATTCCTACATGTCTTCCCCCCACATTTTCTCCTGTCCCCAACCAAATAGATTGGTTATTGTTGGGATCAATAGAAATACACCCTGTTGAATAAAAGGGCATTTTTCCCGTTAAACAAGACCATGTAGTTCCAGCATTAGTTGTCTTCCACGCACCTCCAGAGCCTACTGCAACATACCAAGTATTTTGATTTTTTGGATCAATAGATATATCAGCAATTCTACCAGACATAAATGCTGGACCAACACTTCTAAACTTAAAACCTTTGAGCGCTGTTTCAATAAAAGGAGTTTTGTTTTTTTCTTGGGAAAAGATGTTTGTTACTAGACTAAAAGTTAGAAATAAGGCTATGATTTTACAGATTTTCATAATAGATAATTGTTTATACAATTCTAAAAGTAAAAAAAAATAAATGAGGATATAAAATTGAATAATTTAAAAAGCTAATAACTTCTTTGTAATATTCTAAGAAATTAAAAAAGGATGAAACAAATAGAACCCTATCTTTCAATTTAGATGAATTTATAAATAATTAACTATATCTTTCGAGAAATATTAAATAAATTTTTTTACTATGAATTATACAAATGCAAATATTATAAATTCTGTTTGTTTGATTGTTATGGGTTTGTGGGGATACTTTGAAGTTTCTTCTCCAACTGCCCTCATACCTGTTGGTTTTGGAACTGTTTTAATTTTGTGTACTCCGGGCGTTAAAAAGCAAAATAAGGTAATAGCGCACGTTGCTGTTCTACTAACACTAGTTATTTTACTTGCTTTAGCTGGAATGAGGCTACCTAAATCAATAGAAAAAGGAGGCTTGGGTTTGGTAAGAGTTTTTTCAATGATTGGAACTTCTGTTTTATCAATGGTTTATTTCGTAAGAAGCTTTATAGCAGCCAGAAAAGCTAGAGAGAATAGCCCATCTTAAAGTAATCTAATTTATTTATGGAGAAAGCTGTTTTAGTAGGAATTCATTGTTCTTCGCAAACAAAAGCCCAAACCAAAGAGTTTTTAGATGAATTAGCTTTTTTAGCTACTACTTCTGGAGCTAAGATCCTTGCTCGATTTACCCAATCTATGAATGTTCCTCATACTACCACTTTTGTGGGGAAGGGAAAGTTAAATGAAATCACTCATTATATAAAAGATAACGAGATAGATCTAGCTGTTTTTGATGATGATTTAACACCTTCTCAATTAAGAAACATTGAAAAACAATTGTGTTGTAAAATATTAGATAGAAGCAATTTAATTTTAGATATTTTTGCAAGTAGAGCAAGAACAGCTCATGCAAAAACTCAAGTAGAATTAGCTCAATATCAATATTTATTACCTCGATTAACTAGAATGTGGACACATTTAGAAAGACAAAAAGGAGGTATTGGAATGAGGGGACCCGGGGAAACTCAAATTGAAACTGACCGAAGAATTATTAACCAAAAAATAAGCAATTTAAAACAAAAGCTGATTAAAATAGATAAGCAAAAATCTGCTCAAAGGAATAACAGAGGCAACATGGTTAAAGTTGCCTTAGTTGGCTATACTAATGTAGGTAAATCTACACTCATGAATATTATTAGTAAATCGAATGTGTTTGCAGAAAATAAGCTTTTTGCTACCCTAGATACCACCGTTAGAAAAGTAGTGGTAGATCAAATTCCTTTTCTTTTAAGCGACACAGTGGGCTTTATTAGAAAATTACCTCATCAACTTATTGAGTCTTTCAAATCTACATTAGATGAAGTTAGAGATGCAGATATTTTAATTCATGTGGTAGATATTTCTCATTCTTTTTATCAAGACCAAATGAATGCAGTAAATGAAACTTTAAAGGAACTATTAAAAATACCAAAGTTTACAATTCTTTGTTTTAATAAAATTGATTTAATTAGCCAACAAGAGCTTTCATCCCTTAAAGAGTTTTGGGCAAATAAAGATCAGCATGTTGTTTTTATCTCAGCCGAAAAAAAAACAAATTTAAACTATTTAAAAAAAGAACTTTTTAACCAAGTTAGAGACATTCATTATACAAGATTTCCTTTTAACAAAACCCAAATTTATTATTAGAGTCTTTTTTATTATCTTCAAACCAGATGGCAAAAGTATTAGTTATAGGATCTTCTGGACAAATAGGAGTAGAGCTAATTGAACAACTTGCTAAAATACATGGATCAAGTAAAATTATTGCTTCTGATATAAACTTAAATTTAAATCGAAACCTTCAAGGAGTAACCTACCTTAAACTTGATGTTTTAGATAAAATAAAATTATTGGAGGTTATAAAAAAGTATAATATTTCTGAAGTTTATTTATTAGCAGCATTACTTTCAGCAGTTGCAGAAAGAAATATTCAGCTTGCTTGGGATTTAAATATGAAAGGGCTTTTCCATATTTTGGATTTAGCCAAAGAAAAATATATTAAAAAAATATTTTGGCCAAGTTCTATTGCTGTTTTTGGCCCAACTAGTCCTAAATTAATCACTCCACAAACAACAATTTTAGAGCCTTCTACAGTTTATGGGATTAGTAAAATGTCGGGGGAGAGGTGGTGTGAATATTATTTTTTGAAATACGGTGTTGATGTGAGGAGTTTAAGATACCCAGGAATTATTAGTTATAAATCACCGCCTGGTGGAGGAACAACAGATTACGCAATAGAAATTTTTCACTCAGCTATTAAAAAAGGAAGATATGAATGTTTCATTGATAAAGATATTGAATTACCTATGATATACATGGACGATGCTATAAGAGCAACATTAGAGCTAATGAATTACGAACGAAAAAAATTAACAGTAAATTCAAGCTATAATATATCCGGTATTAGTTTTACTCCCAAAGAAATTGCATCTTGTATTAAAAGAACTTACCCAAATTTTTCGATTTCTTATAAGCCAGATTTCAGAAATGAAATAGCCTTATCTTGGCCCTCATCAATAGATGATTCATACGCTAGAAAAGATTGGAACTGGTCTCATCAATTTAACCTTGAGAAAATTACTTCCCAAATGTTAGAGGGAATTTCTAACTCAGAGGCTTAAATTTTTTTGAATATTTTCAAAAGCTTCTTTTGCTTTATTAAAGTTTTTATGCTTTAAGGATTTTCTAAACCTCCAAGTCCCTTTTAGTTTAATAAATTGTATCCAATATTTGAGATTTATTTTCGCAAAAATAGGTAATAAAATAGCACTTAAAATAAAAAACTTCCATCCATAAAAAACTAAGGTAAGGAGTAAAATCATTGACCAATAACCAATAAAAAGTATTACTCCTAATGCTTGTTTTAAAGATCCATGAAAATGTTTATCCTTAATATTTTTTTCAACGAACCATACAGGGATTTTGTAAGGAAAATAATTCGTTGTCAAAAGGATTAAATGAAAAGGAAGAAATAAACACATTAAAAAACTTGTTAGATAAAACTTAAATAAAGACATTGGCGGTTTACTAAAGAGGTACGCCCTTATTTTATGATTTTCAACAAAAGATTTAAGAAGTTTAGCATCGGATATAATTTTTTTATAATTCTTTAAATCGGTGTTTTTCAAAGATTTTAAATTGGATAATTTATTCTTTCGTTCTTTAAATTTTTCTATTATATTTTTACTTTTTAAAGGAACTCTATGTAATAAATAATATATTTCCTCATAATTTTCCTGGTCATTAATATCCAATAAGAGGTCTTTTAACAGTTCACTTACTTTATTGGTTAATTTATTTATGGTTTCAGCATTGTAGTTAATAAATTCATGATAATATTTTTTAACAACAATAGGCTCACCAACATTTAATAAGATATCTGCATTCATGCTAAAATGATTTTCATAATCAATTCCCAAAGGGACAATATATAGAGGTGTATTTTCTCCATGTCTAGATAAGGTCCCTAATGCAATTCTCGAAATACCTTTTTTTAATGATCTTAAGTGTTTCTTGAAATTATGATTCCCTTCAGGAAATATGACCAAATGGCCTTTATTTTTTAAAATGTCATGACACTCTTCAAAAGTTTTTTGATTTTTTGAAATTGTATCAACCCCATCCCTTTTTCTATAAATAGGAAGCATGTAAAGTTGTCTAAGTATTTTCTCAGCAAATTTATTTTTGAAAATATCTGATCTTGCTAAAAAATGTATGGGATTATTAGTTTGTCCTGCTACAGCTATAGGATCTAAAAATGCATTTTGATGATTTATTGCATAAATTATCCCAGCATTTTTTGGTATTTTTTCTTTTCCTAAATACATGAAATTTCTATAATAAGTTCTGGCTCCTGTTATTACAATAGAGAAACCAATTTTATAAGCAAAGTGCCATCCTTTAAACCAATATCCTACCCAAAATTTTCGCATACTATCTTAAAGAAGCATTGAATTCTTTTTTTAATATTGTTTGAATTTCGTTCATGATTTCATCAACTTCCAAATCCTTAAGGGTTCTTTCCGGATGCAAAAATACGAATCTAAAGCCATAAGATTTTTTTCCTTTCAATTGCTTATTTCTGTATATATCAAATAAAGAAATGGATTTTAGAATAGTGCTATTAATATTCTTTATTGATTTCATCATTTCATTCATACTTACTTCTTCCTCAATCAAGATAGAAAGATCTCTGTAGGATTTTTGAAATTTATTTACGGCCTTAATTTTGTTTTTAAATTGATTGGAAGATTTAATAAAAGGGTCATTTTTTATTACTGCTAAATAGCAGGTCTCTTTAAATCCTAAAATATTTAAAATATCTTTTCTGATTAACCCAATTGTAGCAAGAACTTCTTGGCCATTTTTAATTAAAATTCCTTCTTGAAAATAGGAATCTTTTGAAATGGGTTCCTGATAATAAACTATCCCAAACAGTTTAAAAATACTTTCTACAATTCCTTTAATTTGAAAAAAAGTAGAGGGTGATTTACCATTGTACCAATGCTCATTATTTTGCAACCCACTTATAGTAATTACAAGTTCATTACTTTCTATATATTTTTCATTCTGCACCTTGTATGTCCTTCCCCATTCAAAAAATTTATTATTTGGGCTTCCATTAAAATGATTAAACTTTAAAATCTCCAATGCTCCAAAAATTAACGATGTTCTTAGCTTAGAAGTATCTTTGCTGAGCGGATTTAAAAGTTGAATAGAATTTTTATCCACTCCAAATGATTCTTTACTTAACGAATTATTCATCATTTCCATGAATCCAAGACTTACAAGATGATTACTTATTTTTTGTTCTAGAGAATGTCGACTTTTAAAAGTCGTTAAAGAAGGAGAACTATTAATTTTATTTGGAATTTCAATATTGTTATATCCATAAATTCTCATTATTTCTTCTGTAATATCTATTTCTCTTTGAACATCAGCTCTGTAATTAGGTACTGTTATTTGAGCAGAATTTACGCCTGTCTTTTCAGTTTGAATTTCAAGAAGATTTAAAATTTTAGTAATTTCTTTATTCTGAATACTAAATCCACCAGTTTTTCTAATATTATCAAAATTTATTTGGAAGGTGTAATCACTTTGTTTGTTAAGAAAATTATCATAAAATTCTGAGGCTATCACTCCATTACATACATCAACAACTAGTTCACTCGCTTCATAAAGAGCTGGCATCACCATCTTGCAGTCAACTCCTCTTTCATATCTAAATGATGCATCAGTATTAAGACTATGACGCTTAGCAGTTTTTCTTACAGAAACAGGATTAAATACAGCACTTTCAATGAAAATATTTTTAGTTTTTTCTGTAACACCAGAATTTTCACCTCCAAATACCCCTCCAATACACATTTCTTGGTCTTTATTACATATCATAATGTCGTTTTCGTTCAGTTTCCGTTCTACACTGTCTAGAGTGGTGAATAAAGTGTCTTTTTTTGGTGTTTTTATATGAACTATTTTTCCATTTATTTTATCATAATCAAACGCATGAAGAGGTTGTCCATAATTATGTAAAACATAATTTGTGATATCTACTACATTATTTATAGGTTTTAAACCTATGGATTCTAACTTTTCTTTAAGCCAATTAGGACTTGGTCTAACATTTACGTTTTTAATAATTACTCCAGAATACCTGTAACATTGTTTAGGATTATCAATTTGTATATTAATAGATTGTTCAACTTTAAGATCTAATTTCTTATAAATTGGAAGTTTTTTTAGTTGGGTATTTTGATTGATTATTTTTTTAAACTTAAGTGCAACTAGCAAGTCTCTGGCCACGCCATAGTGACTCATTGCATCTGCTCGATTAGGAGTTAATCCAATTTCAAAAATAGTATCTATTCTAACGTCAAAATAATTTTTAACGTCAGATCCAATTTTGGAAGAACTATTTAGTATAACAACCCCTTTGTGATTGTCTCCTAATCCAACTTCATCTTCTGCACAAATCATTCCAAAGGACTCTTGACCTCTAATTTTTGCTTTTTTTATTTTAATTGGTTCTCCTTTTTTTGGATAAATGGTAACTCCTGGCTTTGCTATGATTACTTTTTGATTTTTCTCAATGTTAGTAGCTCCGCATATTATTGTATAATTCTCAATCTCTCCTATGTCGACTTTAGTTATACTAAGTCTATCAGCATTGGGATGTTTTTCTATACTTAAAATTTCACCTACTACAAGTCCTGAAAGACTTCCTTTAATATTTTCATAAGTTTCTGTTCTTTCTACCTCTAAACCAGTATCAGTTAGTATATCAGCCGTAGAAATAGGATCTAAATTAAAATCTAAATGTTCTTTAAGCCAGCTGTAAGATATTTTCATTAAAATTCCAATTTATAGATGTAAAAATAAGTGCTTTTATTATCTGACAAAAAATAACTGCTATAATTTGTTTGTAGATAGATACAACAATTGTTTTAAATAATGTTTGATAATGTAAAATTTTTATATTTTTGGCGTCTCTAAGTTGGTGCCTTAGCTCAGTTGGTAGAGCAATGGACTGAAAATCCATGTGTCCCTGGTTCGATTCCTGGAGGCACCACTTTTTTACTCTAATTTGAAACTTTTTATTTGCTGTTATTATAAAACCCCATTCCTTTGGTTGCTACATAATTTTGGTCAAAAAGAGTGGCATTTTCCCAATGTGAACCATTTCCCCACAAAGTATTACAGTTGGTTGAAACCCATGCAGGCTCCCAATATACCAGTCCTGAACCACCTGAATTAGAAATAATTTCTTTAAGCCTTAAGAGATAATCTAACTGCCCTTGTTGAGTAGCATTATAATTTACTAGAAGAGACTGGTTCCCTAAAATATTATTAGCGCTATCATAATTATTTAAGGTATAAGGATACGCAGTTTCTACAATCATAAGCTTTTTATTATATTGGGTTCTTAGATCGTAAAGAACTTCTTCAAGATTAGAAAAGTCATATTGAGACCATTGGGGATAATAAGATAACCCAATCCAGTCAAAATCTACTACCCCATTATTGGTAGCATCATTAAACCACCATAACCCATTTTCTGGTTGCGCTATGTGAAGCATTATTTCGATTTTTTTTGTATGGGTTTGACAGTAATTTCTTACTGCTTCAATCCCTTTATTTAGTAATAAAGCATTTCTAGTCCAATTAATAGGCCATACTAGATTCCCTTTTTGTAAAATCATTGGATTTATCTCATTGCCAATTTGAACTATTTCTGGAAGCAATTGGAGACTATCTAAAATTTGAAGAGTAGTAAATGTATATTGATATAGAATATTTGATAAGGCAGTATCATCTGTTAAATAGCTTTCCCAAGCCTGTGGAATTTCTTGTTGATTTGGATCTGCCCAAGTATCGGAATAATGAAAGTCTAACAATACCTGTAAATTATTATTTTTAGCCCT
Source organism: Crocinitomicaceae bacterium (assembly GCA_002691605.1). Lineage (GTDB taxonomy): Bacteria > Bacteroidota > Bacteroidia > Flavobacteriales_D > Parvicellaceae > MED-G20. Next base: position 12,338 of record NZID01000037.1, on the reverse strand, counting down.
TTGTATAGTTTTTTTAACATCTTCTAGGTTGGAATAATTAGTCCATGTTGGATTATGCCATAGTCGCACTCTTACTAAATTTGCTCCATGATCTTTAAATATTTTAAAGACATCTAATTCTTCATTTTGTGAATTTTTATAATAGGCACCACAATCTTCCATTTCATTTACATAAGATAAATCTGCTCCCAAATAGAATTCATTTGTGACTTGATTAACAGAAGAGTTTTCAGGTGTTTTTTTACATGAAAAAAAAATGTAGACAATTATTGTAAAGAATATTAAATTTCTGATATTCAACTTATTTATAATAGAATTAAACAATTATCATTACTAGTTTCAAATAAAAATACAATTAAATTTGTCTTATTGTGGTAGAATCTTTTAGGAAAAACAAAACCTTATTTATTTTTTACTTATTAATTACTTATGTCATCTTGCAATTTTTGTGGTGGGGATATCATATTTCTTCATTAACAGAACAACTCAATAGTAATGAAGATTATATTTCTAGAAGATTGACTATGATTGCTGGTGAAGGAACTGTTTTTATAATTATTATTTGTCTAGGGGCTTTTTACGTAATAAGATCTTATTACAAAGAAATAAATTTAGCTATAAAAGAAAAGAATTTTGCACTTTCTGTTACCCATGAGTTAAAAACACCCATTGCATCATCAAAATTATTTGCAGAAACATTATTACAAAGAAAAGGACTAGAACCCAGCCAGATTACATCAAGTCTTGAAAAAATCATACAAGAACAGAACCGACTAAATGAGTTAGTGGAAAAAATATTATTAGTGAGTACCCTCGATGAAATGCATAATGACATGCATTTAAAACCTATTTCAATTCACCTATTAATTGATCAAATTATTGAAAACACTTCAAATTCGCATAAATTAATAAATTCTATTCCAAAAGATCTTATAGTTAATGGGGATGACTTTTACTTCATCTCATTATTTCAAAACCTATTAGACAATGCTCAAAAATACTCACCTGATGGTTCGGAGATTAATTTTTATTTAAAAGAAAACCCAATTAAAAACATCATATGCATCTCTGACCAAGGAATAGGAATTTCCGACAAAGAAAAATCCAAAATTTTTGACCGATTTTACCGATTAGAAGATGAAGAGACTAGAAATTCTAAAGGCACTGGCTTAGGGCTTTTTTTGGTAGACCAAATAATTAAAATACATGGAGGTAAAATATATTGCAAAGACAATTCTCCTAAAGGTGCTATATTCGAAATTCATTTGAAAAAATAATATGGATAAAAAAGCAGCTTTAATTATATTAGATGGGTGGGGCTACGGCTCAAAAGATGATTCCGATGGTATTCATATTTCTAAAACACCTTTTTTTGATTCTTTGGTTAAAACTTATCCTAATGCTCTTTTAAAAACATTTGGTAAAGATGTAGGGTTGCCCACGGGTCAGATGGGTAATTCTGAAGTAGGCCATCTAAATATAGGAGCTGGAAGAGTTATATTTCAAGATTTACTAAGAATAAACAATGCTATTGCTGATGAAAGTTTTTTTTTCAACCCAGAATTATTAAAGTCTATAGAAATTGCTAATAAAAATAATTCCTCCATCCACCTTATGGGGTTAGTTTCAGAAGGGGGCGTTCATTCTTCATTAGAACATTTATTAGCATTGTGTTCTTTGCTAGAAAAGAGTTTTAAGGGCAATGTATATATTCATGGATTTACAGACGGGAGAGATTGTAGTCCAATCTCTGGGGCTAGTGCTTTCTCTAAATTAGAAAAACATATTCGTAATACTAACATTAAGATATCTTCCATTATTGGAAGATATTATGCCATGGATAGAGATCAAAGATGGGAGAGAATTAAGAAAGCGTATGATTTATTAATTCATGCGAAGGGAGATCTTGTAAAAGATAGTAAGACAGCATTTGAAGAAAGCTACAATAAGGGAATTACAGATGAGTTTTTGGAGCCAAAAAAGGTTAGCAATCTAGATGGCACAATAAAGAAAGAGGATGTAGTAATATGCTTTAATTTTAGAACCGATAGGTGTAGACAAATCACTACTGCCTTAACTCAGAAAAATTTCCCAAAATTTGAAATGACGACTCAAAATCTAAGTTATTTTACTATGACTAATTATGACAGAGCATTTAAAAATATTCAAGTAATTTACGATAAAGAAAATATAACAAACACACTTGGTGAGACAATAAGTCTAAATAACAAGAAGCAATTAAGAATTGCTGAAACTGAAAAATATCCTCACGTGACTTATTTTTTTAGTGGAGGAAGAGAGACTGAGTTCAAGGGGGAATCAAGAATTGTAGTTCCATCACCAAAAGTTCCCACCTATGATTTAAAACCAGAAATGAGTGCCTACGATGTTACTGAACAAGCTATTAACTTCATTGAAGACGAATTACCAGATTTCTTATGTTTAAATTTTGCAAATCCTGATATGGTAGGTCATACTGGGGTCCCAAAAGCTATAATCAAAGCATGTGAAACAGTAGATCAATGTTTAGAGAGAATTATTTCCTGTTTAAAATCTTATAATTATTCATCTGTTGTAATAGCAGACCATGGAAATGCAGACAAGATGAAAAATAAAGATGGATCAATTCATACTGCACATACACTAAATATGGTACCTATAGTAGTAGTTAATAAAGATGTTATTAATGTAAAAAATGGGAGATTAGCAGATGTTGCCCCTACAATTTTAAAATTGATGAGATTAGAAAAACCCCTAGAAATGTCAGGGTCCAGTCTTATTTAAATACTAATTTCTAATGATTTGAACTTGCCCAATTATGCTTTTGGGTTCTTTGCCTTTGGAACTTATATTAATGTCTTTGTAGTTAAACTTTTTTGATTCTGGATTTATAAAATAATAGTAAAGGCCCTCACTCAATTTCTCCCCGCTTAGATAGTGGGTTCCTTCCCAGTCGTTTTGATAATTTTCATTTTCATAAACCATCTCACCCCATCGGTTATAAATTATCAAAGTTGGATCAGGGTACTGCTCTAAATTAATTGGAATAAAAAAGTCGTTTAGTCCATCATTATTGGGGGTGAAAATGTTAATATTTTCTATAGGACATTGAACCCATACTTTACAGCTATCGGAAATTTCTTTATTACAATTGTCAAAGGCTGTAATTGAATAAGTGGTTGTATTAGACGGATTAACATTAATGCTGTCTAACCCTTCTCCACTAGACCAATTAATAGAAATAGGATCTAATCCTCCAGTTAAATTACATTTAAGTGTTGCAATTTCTCCCTGCTGGTCACAAATGTTAACACTATCTATTAGTGATAATTGCATGGGAGTATAATCACTAATATATAATGTAGCGGTAGAAGTATCTAATTGTCCTGAGCATTCTTCATAAATCACAGTTAACACTACCGTTTCTGTTGTCTCGGTAATACTATCTAAAATAGGATTAATAAAAATAGTATCAACTAATTGCCCAGAAGGGATTACTAAACTATCAATTAAAAAATCATAATCTAGTCCCATTGTAGCGGTACCACCAAAATTAAATCGAACTGTAAAATCTCCCATTGTATCTGTTCTTTCAAAATTGAAATAAGCAGAATTACACCCTTCGTGTAATAGAGTATCGCTATTAGTAATTCCACTTGAAAGCCCAATAGTACCATTTGAAGAAAAGCTCCCAGCTTCTAAAAAAACCCAAGAATCTAAATTTGCATCTGACCCATCTGCAATGGCAAGACGAATGTGGTAGGTTTCACCACATTGCACTATTGCTTTAGCTTGAAATTTTTGTGTAAATCCGTTACATAATAAAGTTTGAAATACATTGGTATTATTAATGTAATAGTTACTATTTAAAATATTATTAATGGAGCTTATAGTAATAGGCAATGGAGGACTAGAATTGGGGACAGTAGCTATATTTATGGATCCGTTTGGGAATCCAATTGGAGAAGAGTAAGGACCAGTAATCCCGGGTCCTGAGATGAAAAATCCAAAAACATCATTATACTCGCTATTGACCCACTGAAGGTATTCATTTGAACCAAAAATATAGTCAAAAACTAGAGTATCTGAATTAGGAACAAAATCAAATTCAAGTAACGCTACATCAAAAATACCAGACACAGAAAAAGCTTGACCAATTAAACCAGGAACACTATTTGCTACATTTAATAAGTCTGGATCACTGACACTATTAATAGGTGAAGTAATAATTCCGTTGAAATTGGGATCAAGTGCAATAATATTTCCGGTTGACAAAACAACTCCACTATCCATATTTAAGTTGGTATTGATTGCGTTAAAATACCCAATTTGTGTTGGATCTCCTTGAAATGAATGATTACTAGAAACCACCCCTCCTCCAAGAAGAATACTATCAATTAAAATAATAGGACTATTAAATGGGGCAGTATTATTTACATCTATCTGACAAAAAATTTTATCAAGAAAAGTGCAAATAAAAAGTAGAAATAGCAGCTTTAATTTCAACTAAAAATTTTAAAATAAATATTGTAAATATACTGATATCAAAAAAGTTTATACATAATTACGTTTTATAAATTAATTTCTACCTTTCTAAATTAATTTATAAATCATTAATAAATGACTCAGGACTATATTCAAAAAAATAAGGATAAATTTTTAGAAGAGTTATTTGAATTCATAAAGATTCCTTCTATTAGTGCCGATTTAAGCTTTAAAAAAGATGTACTTAAAGCAGCTAGCTTTTTAGAACAAAATTTAAAAGAAATAGGAGTAGATAATGTAGAACTCTTTCCAACTGATGGTTATCCTATAGTATATGGAGAGAAGAAAATAGATGTAAATTTACCAACTATTCTTGTTTATGGTCATTACGATGTGCAACCAGCAGATCCATATGAACTTTGGGACTCAGATCCATTCAACCCAATTATAAAACAAACTGATATTCATCCAGATGGAGCTATTTTTGCCAGAGGTGCATGTGATGATAAAGGTCAAATGTTTATGCATGTAAAAGCCTTTGAAGCAATGTATAAGTCCGGCGAACTTTCTTGTAATGTAAAGTTTATGTTTGAGGGAGAGGAAGAAGTAGGATCAAAAAATTTGGAGAAATTTGTTCGTTCCAATGTAGAACTTTTAAAGGCAGACGTAGTATTGGTTTCTGATACTGGCATTATAAATAATGAAACTCCATCGATCTGTGTTGGGTTAAGAGGATTAAGCTATGTTGAGGTTGAAGTTGTTGGGCCAAATAGAGATCTTCATTCAGGACTTTATGGTGGTGCAGTAGGTAACCCGATCAACATTCTTTCAAAGATGATCGCATCTTTACATAATGAAGATGGTAGCATTAATATACCCGGATTTTATTCTAATGTAGTTGAAGTAAGTGAAAAAGATAGGTCAGAAATGGCAAAAGCGCCATTTGATTTAAAAGAATATCAAACTGATTTATCAGTAGATGAAGTTTTTGGAGAAAAAGGATATTCTACTAACGAAAGAAACTCTATACGTCCTTCTCTTGACGTAAATGGTATATGGGGAGGGTATATTGGAGAAGGGGCTAAAACCGTGCTTCCTTCAAAGGCATATGCTAAAATTTCTATGAGATTAGTTCCTAACCAGAGTTCAAAAGAGATTACTCAACTTTTTATAAACCATTTTGAAAATATTGCACCACCGTATGTAAAAGTTAAAATTACCCCTCATCATGGTGGTGAAGGGGTGGTTATTCCGACAAATTTTCCCGCTTTTTTAGCAGCAAAAAAAGCAATGGAAAAAACATTTGGCAAAACACCAATTCCAGTTAGAAGTGGCGGTAGTATTCCAATAGTTCCAATGTTTGAAGAAGTTTTAGGTCTTAAAACAATTTTACTTGGTTTCGGGTTAGATTCTGACGTAATCCATTCCCCCAACGAACATTTTGGGTTGTTCAATTTTTATAAAGGAATAGAGACCATACCCTATTTTTACCAAAACTTGGCTGATTTAAAGTCAAAATAAAATGAAACTTGTTATTTATGTTGTATCAATTCTGCTTTTATTTTCTTGTAGCATTTATAAACCTATTGAATTTAAGGAATTTAAAGATTATTCCTTTTCTTCAGAAAAAGGATGTAATCCAATTTGTGTAAAATTGAGTTTATTTAACCCTAACTTTTACAACGTAACAATAAAGTCTGCCAAAATTAAAGCACATTTAAATAACGACGAATTAGGGTTTTTGAAATTAAATAATCAACCCATTTTTAAAAGTAATCAGGAATCAGTCATGGATCTTTCTATCAATACTGAATCCAAAAATATCCAACCAATCCTCTCTGGATTTTTAAATTATTTTGTAGGTAAAGATGTTAAATTATCCGTGGATGGCTTTATAAAAGTTAAAGCCTTAGGATTCTCAAAAGAAATAAAAATTGATGAATCTTTTCATGTTGAAAGATAGAAAAACAACGTAAAACCTTTACGCACTTAAATTAGATCTTAGTATTGTAATAAAAAAAACAACTATGAGAAATAATAACAATTCCCTTAATACTTTTGAGGTAAATTATATAATTTATGAAAAAAATGATACGGCAGTATTACTAGAAGGTATTGCAAAAATAAATAATAAAAAATACCATACCACTTTTCCTGTTGATTTGGTAAGATTCACTTATTTATGCGAAAAAGCCATTGGTTTAAAAAAAACAAATTCAATATGGGACAATTTACTTAAAGTTAATGATCAAGTTTCTGAACTATCACCTAAAGATTTCCTGGGACATCAAATTATCTTTTCTGGAAACGATTCTTATTTAAAATCATATTTATTTAATCAAAAAATAGCATAAATGAAAACTTTAGCAATTTCAAATAATATTGAAGTTATACTTCCAAAAATGGGTATAATGACTCATTTAGTAGAACTTACTAGACATGATTATATTTACATCAAAGATCAATTGAAGATTAATGATATTTTATTTATAGAAGAAGATAAAAGTAGATTTTGGGATGAAAATTCTTTAGCAGTATTTTATAAGGATTTTAAATTAGGGTATTTAAACAGTTCAATAAATAAAGTCGTCCATAAAATGATTAATAAATACGGTTTTGTTAAGGTAATTTTAAAAAATAAACCTCTTGGGAAAAACCCCTTTGAAGGGATTGATGTTTTAATACAAATTGGATAATTATTTAGATAACCAGAGGCTGGGGTTTACGGTATCCATTCCGCTTGACAATATTCGCCATATTTCAAAATGTGATTCAGATATACCAGATTCTTTAGCTAATAATTTTCCAAGGTTTTCCTTTCTCTTCACTATATCTCCCTTCTTAACATAAACTTCCTGTAAGTTGGCATAGACTGTTCTATATTCCCCATGACTAACCATAACCACTCTACCAGCTCCGGGAATAATTAATACACTAGTGACTTTGCCTTCAAATACAGATCTAACGTTAGCATTTTTTGAAGTTGTTATATCAATTCCATTATTATCAACAAACGCAGTTGAAACAACGTGGTGTTGATGCCTTCCATATTTACTAGTTATTTCCCCTCTTTCTACAGGCCATATTAATTTGCCTTTATTTTTATTAAAGCTTTTCGACATTGCAAGTCCTTCTGGAGTTAAAGAAAATTTTGCTTTTTTCAGCTTTTCTAAAGCCCTTATTTCATCTTCAATAGCTTTTTTAACTGCTTTAGCAATTTCTCTTCTTTCAGCATTATTTTTTTCAAGCTCTTCAGCTAATTTATTTTCATTTCTTTTAATTTTCTCAAGAGAAATCAATTGAGAGTTTTTATCAGTTAAGTAATTTAATTTTTCTTGTTCTTTGATTTCTAGTAAATCCTTTTTGTTTTTGATTTCCTCATTTAATTCCTCTTTTGAAAGTGCCAGGGCTTCCTGAGTTTTTTTTATTCTATCTATTTGCTTTAATCGATAATCTTTATAGTGTTGAATATATTTCATCCTATGAAAAGCCTCAGAAAATGTTGAAGCAGAAATAATATATAGAAATTTATAATTAGGATCCCTGTTTTTGAAAGCGTATAAAAGCATTTTTTTATACTCTTCCTTTAATATTTTATTGGTATTTTTTAAAGAATTTACTTGTCTATTTATTTCTTGAATTTTTTCATCCATTTTCCTGAGCTGAAAATTATAATTATCAATAAGTTTTTGCCGATACCTGATTTGTCTGTTTACAATATTAATCTCACTTAGTGTTAATTTTTTTGTTGCTCTTGTTTGATTAATAAGAACTTTAGTGTTTTCTATCTTCTCAAGAAGAATTTTTTCCTGCTTTTTGAGTAATTCACTTTTTTTTTGACTTAAAAAAGATGGAAGGTTAAAAAAACTTAATAGTACTATGAATATGTAGATTAGTTGTTTATTCATTTTCTTGAAATGACTTATAATCTTTAAAAGTGCGGATAAATGGAAATTTTTGAGGTTGATCTAATTTAATACTTTTAAAATTCATAGAGATGAAATATTCTATATCATTATTACTAATGATAAGTTGGATATTTGTTGGCAGATTATAAATCGAAAATTTTTTCCAGTTGTTATAGTAAATATTAATTTCTGAATTATTTTCTGGATAAATTATATTGATTCTATTGCAATAATAGTTAATTGGGTCAATCCATGACTCATAGATGTAAGTTGTATTTTTACTTGCTTTCTTATTGGTTATTTTTTTTGTCTTTTTTGGGAAATGGGTTTGCAAGTGGTAGTTGTTTTCAAGGAATTGTAATTTGAACTTATGATCAACATACCTTAAATAAGATCCTCCGTTTATAAGTTCCTCAATTAAGTTATAGCTTAATGAAATTCCAGTTAAATTAATAAAATTCTTAGTAGGTCCATCAAAAAATATTTTATCTGGATATTCGATAGTCATTTTTATAGAATCTTTTTTCAATAGGGTTCTAAATATTTTTTTTTTAAACTTTGAAATATTTATCCATACAGCACTATCAATCTTAGATCGTAAATTAATTTCCATTTCTTGCTCTCCATCATCATTAATTTTCACACTTACATTTCCTCTAATTTTCATCCATTGAGGATATATTTCATGAGCTTTTATGGAATCTAAAAGTTTTTTTTCATTCAGCACCTTGATATTCCGACTGGGATCTAAATTTTTCAAAGACGAGCAAGACACGCATAAAATAAATCCATATATTATTTTATTTAATAAACTTATTCGCATTAATTTTTTGAATTAATTGGTTAGAATGCTGTCCGGTTTTCTCGGCTTTTTTCCAAAATAACAATGCCCCATCTTTATTTTCAAGTTGGAATAATACATCTCCATAATGTTCAAGAATTTCTCCAGATTGGTCATTACTATACATTACAGCTTTGAAAAGCTCTTTTTCTGCAAGATTATATTTTCCTTGTTGAAATAAAATCCAACCATAGGTATCTATATAGGAAGCAACATTGGGAAATTTATCAATTACTTTTAAAATTAATTCTTCTGCTCTATTCAAATTTATTTTTTCTACAGATAAGTAATAACTGTAATTATTTAGAAGAATATAATTATTTGGATTTAAATCAATGCTCTTTTCAAAGTATTCAAAACTAGATTCAATATTTTTATTCTTATAAAATAGATTGCCAATTTCATAATCAAAATCACTTTCTAAAATTTTATCGTCAATCACAAAATCTTTCCCCTTAATAAGAATTTGTATAGCTTCATTTAATTCCCCTAAGTTAGATAAAGCTATCCCAAGTGCTAAATAAGGAAACGGCTGGTTTGGGTGGCTTTCAATTGCATTTTTAGCGTCTTGAACTACGATTTTAAATTTATTTATTGAAAGACAGGAAGAAAGCAGTTGAATCCAAACTTCAATTTCAGAAGGATTATATTTAAGTGATTCTCTTAAATAATAACAAGCAGAATCAACTTTACGACTCATCATATGAAGATTGCCAACAAGTAATAGTACGTCACTGTTTTGAGAATGTTCTAGTAAGAACTTTTTAGAGAGTAAATAGATTTCTTCCACTGAATATGGGCTATTGCTATCATAAGCAATTTGTAAAAGAATTTGTTTTTTCAAGTTTTCATCAACCTCTTTTGAAGTCATAACATGAAGTAATTCTTTATATCCTTGGTCAAATTTTTGTTGCTTATAATAATGTTGAAATAGTGAAAGCCGTACTAATCCGTTGGAGGAATCTATTTGCATCATGTTAGATAATAATTTTAAAGCTTCATCGGGTTTATTAATATTTTCGTAGAATTCAGCCAAAAGTCCAATAGATCTTAAATTATCTGGCTGCTTTTCTATAAATTTTTTAAGTTCTTCAATAGCACTTTTATTTTTCTTTAAATAGACATATATTTTATGTTTTTCAATTGATAGTTCTTCATTAATTCCAATATTTATTTCAATTTTATTTAAAATTTTGATGGCTTTCTTATATTGATTGTTTTCTAAAAGTTCTTCAGTTAATGAAAATAGATAAGAAATTTTATCTGGAGTTTTTTCTGTAAGTTTTAAGAAATATTCTGCACTTTTTTTGTGATTTCCTAGATCTTTATAAAGTAAAGCTAGATTTGCTAAATACCATTCGTTTTCTGACGAAAGATCAACAGATTTATTTGCATACTCTAAAGCTTTTTCAAGGTTATTAAGATTTCGGTAAACTCCGGATAATTCATAATTAACTACTCCGCTATTAGGATTGATTTCTAGACATTTTTTATACAAAGAGTCAGCAGAATAAAGATCTCCGCTTATTTTTTCTCCTGTAGCTTGAATAAGAAGCTTTGAAAATAATCTATCATCAAATATCTTGTTTTTTTGAGCTTTTAGATCATAAGCTCCAAACAAGAAAAAAAAACAATATATAAACCAAAAAGTAAATTTCATATCTAATTTTACTTTGTTATTTTTTTCCAGTACTTCCAAATCCACTAGCCCCTCTTTTGCTTATGGATAATTCAGAAGAATTAATAAAAATAGGGGATGAATGTTTTGCTACAACTAATTGAGCTATCCTATCCCCATTATTGATTTTAAATTTTTCATTAGAAAAATTAATTAGAATGATGCCTATATCTCCTCTATAATCTGAATCAATTGTTCCTGGTGAATTCAACACTGAAATTCCATGTTTTAAAGCTAATCCACTTCTAGGTCTGATTTGTGCTTCATAGCCAACAGGTAATTCAATTTTTAACCCTGTAGAAATTAATTTTCTTTCTAAAGGGTATAACCAAATAGATTGACCAATAAAAGCTCTTAAATCTGCACCAGCTGAACCTGTAGTTTCCAATTTTGGAGTCGGATTTCCAGACGAGTTGATAATTTGTATTTTTATTGTTTCCATTAAACTAATTATATTTTTTTCTAAACGGGTTTTCCAATATAACAACAATTAATAAAAAACTAAGTAATAATAAAGTATGGTATCCATACTCTAAAATACTAAGACTTCCAAGTGGGTCTATAGGAATACTGATAATATATATAATTATTCCTGCAGCTAAATAAATAAAGAACTTCCTCAAATCATACGGAACCCAATAATATCTTTGGCCTAGAACAAAACTAAGAGTCATCATAGAACTATAACAAATTAATGTAGCAATAGCAGATGCTTTATATCCATAACTTGGAATAAGTAAAAAGTTTACAATTACCGTTACTACTACACCAAATCCAGAAATATATGCTCCATAGATAGTTTTATCTGATAATTTATACCATATGGATAGACTAGTATAAATTCCTAAACAAATATTGGCTCCTAATAATATAGGGACAATAGTAAGACCTTCCCAATAATCAGGATTATTGATGAAAAATTTAAAAACTTGTAAATAAAGGGTGATTAATAAAAAAATAAAGATCATCACAATTGTAAAATAGTTCATCACCCTTGCCAAGGTTTTTTTAGAAGTTTTATTCTTTCCATCTTTAAAAAAAAAGGGTTCGGAAGCATACCGGAATGCTTGTATAAACATACTTACAATCATTGCAATTTTATAATTTGCACCATAAATTCCATTTTGAGATTGAGCTTTTTCTAATGCCTTTGATGAAGAAGTACCAAGTTCTAAATATTGTTGATATAATATCTCTTTTAGCATAGCTCTATCTAATGTTTCATTAATCACATATGCCAGCCCTACTAAGAGCATTGGGAATGAATATTTTAACATTGCTTTAATAACAGAAAAGTCAAAATTCTCCTTAAAACTCATTTCCTTACCTAAAAATATAAACTTAACAATACTTGAAATTAGATTAGAAATAAATACGTACCCAACTCCAATATCAGGATTATAAAAATTTTCAATTATCCAATTGG
>NZID01000036.1 GCA_002691605.1 Crocinitomicaceae bacterium | reverse complement strand
AAGAAAACAAAGTCACTATTCTTCAAAACAATCGTTGGGCAGAAATGCTAACAAAAAGAACTCTATATGGGAAAGAGAATGGCCTAAGTGAAGTATTTATTCAGCAATTATTAAAAGCGATTCATCAAGAATCTATAGAAAAACAAAATAGTGTTATGAATAATAATGATGAAGTATAAATTATTACCCCATACCAATATTAAAGTGAGTACTATTTGTTTAGGAACCATGACTTATGGGCGACAAAACTCTGAAATTGATGGACACCAGCAACTAGATTATGCCCATGATCATGGAGTTAATTTTATAGATACTGCAGAGATGTATCCAGTTCCTGCAGAAGCAACTAGGTACGGAAACACAGAGAGAATTATTGGTACTTGGATTAAAAAATCTAGAAAAAGAAATGACATAGTTTTAGCTACCAAAATTGCTGGTCCTGGAGATTATACCAAACATATTAGAACTACCGGCTTTTCAGAAAATTCTTTAAATGAAGCTGTTGAAAATAGTTTGAAACGCTTACAAACTGATTATATAGATTTATATCAACTCCACTGGCCTGACAGAAATACCAATAAGTTTGGAATAAGAGGTTTTAAACATCAAAAAAATGAATCTTGGGAAGACAANTTTAAAGAAGTTCTTCATTCACTGGATAAACTCATTAAANCTGGAAAAATAAGACANGTTGGTCTTTCCAACGAAAATCCCTGGGGAGTCATGCGTTTTTTGGAAGAATCTAAAAATAANCTTCCTAGAATGATCACTATTCAAAATCCTTATTCTTTACTAAATAGACAATTTGAAGTGGGAAATGCAGAAGTTTCTNTAAGAGAAAATATTGGACTTTTGGCTTACTCCCCATTAGGATGTGGAGTGCTTTCTGGAAAATATATTCAGAAAAAAGATAAAAAAAATAGCAGACTCAATTTATTTAAAAGATTTGTTAGATATAGCAGTAAACAAAGTACAGAAGCCACCAAAATGTATTTAGAGATAGCTCAAAAAAACAATATGTCCCTTACTAAAATGGCTCTTGCATTTATCAACCAACAACCATTTGTAACCAGTAATATTATAGGTGCTACTAATTTAGAACAGCTAAAGGAAAATATAGATTCTATCAAAATAGAATTAAAATCTGAAACGCTCAAAGAAATAGAAAAAGTTCATGAANTAATTCCCGATCCAGCAACTTAATTTTTAAATAGTTAGTGAATTAAAAAATTAGCTTACTTTCGCGAAAAATTTTACTAATGGAATTCAATTTAAAAGACATTCTCACCATATTTATGGTTCTTTTTGCAGTNATTGATATTATTGGTAATATACCTATTATCATTGACTTAAGACAGAAAGCTGGACAAATACAGAGCGAAAAAGCAAGTTTAATTGCAGGATTTATNCTAATAATATTTTTATTCATTGGAGAGCAATTGTTAAGTATTATTGGAATTGATGTTCACTCTTTTGCCGTTGCAGGTTCTCTAATAATATTTTTTATAGCTCTCGAAATGATTTTGGGAATCAAAATATACAAAGACGATAAAAACCCATTAAACGCTACGGTATTTCCATTAGCTTTTCCANTNATAGCCGGTCCTGGTAGTCTTACAACTCTNCTTTCTTTNAAAGCTGAATTTAGCAATACCAATATAATTATTGCTATTATTATTAATATGCTATTTATATATATCATATTAAAGGGTTCTAATAGAATTGAAAAAATGATTGGTGAAAATGGAATTGGTATTATAAGAAAAATTTTTGGTGTAATTTTATTAGCAATTTCTATAAAACTTTTTACAACCAACATAAAATTGTTGCTTTGACATTTTTTAGNCTNTAAATATATTTCTATGTATTGTAGTTGTTTTGGCATAAATCTTGTACTTTTATAACTGAAAACTTAAGACTATGAAGACTACTAAAATATTTATTTATCTATTTATTTCATCAATCATTTTCACCTCTTGTGCTATCGTAAAACCAGGTGAAGTTGGTGTAAGACAAAAGTTTGGAAGATTAAAAGGAAATATTGTATCTCCTGGGCCAGCTTTTATAAACCCTTTTACGACCATTCTGGTAAAAATTCCTACAAGAACCGTAAACAGAGAAGTTAAATTAAACTTGCCATCAAAAGAAGGGTTGAATGTGAGTGCTGAAATATCCATACTNTACCATGTAAAACAAGAAAAAACCATAGATATTATTAACGAAGTTGGAGCTAACTTTGATAGAGTTTTAATACTNAGTACNTTTAGATCTGCNTCAGCAGATGTTTGTGCTAAATTTTATGCAAAAGATATGCACTCTGGTAAAAGAGGAGTAATTGAAGAAGAGATTAAGNNAAGAATGAAAAAACTATTAGAAAATCGTGGTTTTGTTATTGAAGCCGTACTNCTAAAAAGCATTGCATTACCTTCTGGACTTTATGCAGCTATAGAATCGAAGCTAAGAGCAGAACAACAAGCACAGCAAATGGAATTTGTTTTGCTTAGAGAACAAAAAGAAGCTGATAGAAAGAGAATTGAAGCAGAAGGAATTAGAGATGCCCAAAAAATTATTAAAGAAGGATTAACCGAAGGAAACATTGAGTGGAGAAGTTTAGAAGTANTAAAAGAAATTGCTACNTCCCCTAACGCTAAACTTATACTAACAGACGGTAAAACACCTGTATTAATAAATGGTGAAGATTAATATTTTCTNATTNAAAATTNNTAATTTACANNGTGATAATGGAGAANACTTTTAATCTTTATTGGACTCATTAACCCAAATTGTACTAGGCTCTTCAGTNGGAGAATTAGTTTTAGGTANAAAAATTGGTAATAAAGCCATTCTTTGGGGTGCTATTGCAGGCACTATNCCAGATTTAGATGTATTNCTNAGATANTTCACTGATGAAATATCGGCAACTGAAATGCATAGGGGATTTTCCCACTCTTTTATTTTTGCTGTAATAATTGCCCCTCTGTTAGCCTGGATTGCTAAAAAATTACATTACCAATTAAAGGATGTTTCTTTTGCAAATTGGTGTAAATTGTTTTTTTGGACTACAGTTACCCACCCCTTACTGGATGCGCATACTACCTGGGGAACTCAATTTTTTTGGCCATTTAACTACCGATTAGCTTATCAAAATATTTTTGTGGTAGATCCTCTTTACACTTTTCCATTTCTTACTTTTCTAATAATTACTATGACATTAAAAAAAGAACAACCTAAAAGAGCAAAATTTAATAAGATAGGATTGTCTTTAAGCTCAACGTATTTATTATTAACTCTAATTTTCAAATGGATTTCTTTTGAAGAATTTAAAGACGGATTACAAAATCAAAAAATTGAGTATGTTGAAATGGACACTAAACCCTCTCCTTTAAATGCAATACTTTGGTCTTCCTTAATAGAAACTGATCAAGGTTACAGAACTGCTTATTATTCCCTATTTGACAGTCAAGAAATCACATATTCAAAAGAATTCAAAAAAAATCACGAATTATTAGCACCCTACTCTGATCAAAAAATTGTGCAACAACTAATAAATATTTCTGCAGGCTGGTATAGAGTTGAAGAAAAAGAAGGGAAATTACTTTTTTGGGATTTACGTTTTGGCCAAATGGGAATGGATGTTAATACTGCATCTTTTTTGTGGTATTACGAACTTAATATTGATTCAAATGGTAGAGTTTCAGCAAAGAAAACACAACCTAAAATAACTAATTTTAAAAAACTATTTTTATCACTTTTTAATAGAGTTAAAGGGAATTAGATACGTAAAACAATTCGTACTATAAATGAATCTATTTTCTAAACTTTTCAAAAGATGTTTATTCGAATACTATGATTGATCTCATACTAACAAAAAAAGAGAGCCCATGGAGGCTTTTTTTGTTATAAAATTTTAACACAAAAGTTAAACAATAAACTTATCTTTGTCCGATTTTAAAAAATGAAAGCAAGAAAGTATATAATCTTTATAATTCTATTTTTAGTCCTAGCCTTAGTAGTATTGGTTGGAAGTACAAGTTATCAATTTGGAGTAAGTTATGGTGAATCTCATGCTGAAGAAATTAGATCTTCTCAAATAAAAAATGTTAGTGGAGTNGAGACTGAAAAATTTGCCAACGTTCAATTAGTTGTTAATGAACCCTATCCGNTAAAAGTCTCCAGTTCTGGTAGAGTAATTCCTGGAACGATTATCAATATTTCTACAGAAGTTCAAGGTGTTTTAAACAGCTCGATTAATCTTAAAAAAGGAACTTCTTTTTCAAGAGGAGATCTTTTATTTAAAATTAGAGACATTGATGCTAAACTAATGTTAGCAGCTAGAAAAAGTAATTATTTGAGTTTATGGACNTCTGTACTCCCGGACTTAGCAACTGANCATTCTGAACAATATGAAAAATGGTATGCTTTTTTCAATGGTATAGTTGTCGATCAGCCACTGGCTGATTTTCCTTCATTTAGTTCAGCAAGAGAAAAAAACTTTATTATATCAAGAAATCTTCTTGCTGAATATCTAAATATTAAAAGTGATGAATATAAACTAACCAAATACCAACAAACCGCTCCTTTTAATGGATCCATTATTGAGGCATATAGCGACCAAGGTGCCATTGTTAACCCTGGGAGTCCAATAATACAAATTATGAGAAATGATGAATTGGAAATTGAAATCCCTGTACCAGTAAAATATATGCAACAAATTAAAATAGGTAGTAAAGTAACACTTAATGAAAATGGCATCAATTTCGAAGGAACTGTATTAAGAAAAGGCGACTTTATAAATTCAAAAACTCAAAGCGTCCCTGTTTATNTAAAACCTAGTAAGAATCATTCGCTTTATTATGGAATGTATGTAGAAGCGTATTTAGAATTTGAAAATACTCATGAAGTGNGTAGAATACCTAGAAAAGCTGTTTTTGGAAAAAATCAAATTTATGAGNTAAAAAAAGACAGCACTATCAAAACAATTAGTATAAATNTTAGATCTAGCGATGATAAATTTTACTATGTAGATAATTTAAAAGATTCTACCTTATTTGTCAACCAGCCATTAATAAATGCTAAAGACAATACTAAGATAACACCGGTATTTTAATAGTATGAAAAAACTCATTGCCTATTTTATAAAATTTCCAATTTGGGCTAACGCTTTAATAGTCATCACTGGAATAGCAGGTATTTTGAGTTTGTTTATTATGCCTAAGTCATTTTTTCCGGAAATGAATCCTAATAGAGTTTACATTAATGTTTCCTATCCNGGTGCATCTCCTAAAGAAATTGAAGAAGGCATTACTACAAAAATTGAAGAATCACTTAATGGAATTCAAGGAGTTAAAGAAATAACTTCTAAATCTTCCGAAAATATTTCCAGTATTACAGTNACAGGTGTAGAAGGTATAGATGTAGATAAAATGCTTCAAGATGTCAAAAACTCNGTAGATGGAATAAGTCAATTTCCATCAGGTGCTGAAAAACCTTTGGTTTTTGCACAGACTTCTAGGGGGATGGGAGGTCTCTCAAATGTTGTTGGATTTTATTCACTCTACGGGCCAGATGATTTATGGAAACTAAAGAAAATGGCGGAAAAAGTAGAGCAAGATTTGTTAGCCTCTAAAGAAATAAGTCAAATTGATGTNGTNGGCTACCCTCCNGTAATAATTGCCGTAGATATAAGAGAAAATGACTTACTAAAATATGGACTTAGTTTTAACTATATTTCCAATATTATTAAATCTAGTAATATAGATCTTTCAGGTGGAAGTGTTAAAACAGAAGATGAAGAAATTATCATTCGTTCAATGAACAGATCTACTGATCCAGAAATGGTTAAAGAAACGGTAATTTTTGCNCAACCAAACGGGGATTTAATAAGACTAAAAGATATTGCTGATGTAAATCTTGACTTTTCTGAAATTCCTCTTAAAAATTATGTAAATGGAAAAAGAGGGGTAAGTTTTATTGTTAAAAAAACAACCGATGAAGATTTAGAAAAAATTGCTTCAGAAATGACCGAATATATTACCCAATTCAACAATAACAAGNATGAATTTCAAATGAGAACTTTATTCCAATTTGCCGATTTATTAGATCAAAGAATAGAAACTTTAAGTTACAATTTAGTTATTGGTTTATTTTTAGTTTGTTTTGTACTAGGACTTTTTCTGAGCCTTAGACTTTCTCTTTGGGTTGCATTTGGAATTCCTTTTTCATTTATTGGAATGTTATCTTTTGGGATCATGTATGGAATGACCATCAATATGATTTCGCTTTTTGGAATGATATTNGTNGTNGGNATCTTAGTAGATGATGGAATAGTAATCGCTGAAAATATTTATGCTCACTTTGAAAGAGGTAAATCTCCAATGAAAGCTGCTCTTGATGGAACTACAGAAGTTATGAATGCTGTATTTACCTCTGTTTTAACAACAGTATTTGCATTTTCAACATTACTTTTTGTTGGAGGTGAAATGGAAATGATGCAAGAAATGGCATTTAGTGTCATTGCATGTTTATTGTTTTCTCTATTGGAAGCATTTTTAATTTTACCCTCACATTTAGCAAGTAAAAAAATTCTTAATCCTGATAAAAAGAAAAAAGATAAATTAAGATCAATCCTAGAAAAAGGGGTTCATGTTGTTAGAGAAGGCTATGGGAAAGTATTAGAAAAAATTCTTCAAAGGCACCGTCTTCATGTATGGGGACCAATGGGGTTTATAGGATTAGTTGTATTGCTTTTTAATTTTGGAATAATTAGATGGACTTTTTTTCCAAGTATACCGTTTGATAGTATTTTAGTAGAGTTTACCTACCAGCCTGGAGAAAGAGAAACTAGAACTGAAAATTTTCTTTGGTACTGTGATTCCATAGTCAATGACTACAATGAGGAATTAATAGAAAGATTTAACGATACCATAATTACTTATAAAGCCGTTAGCGTGGGTAGTACGGAAAATTTAGGAGAAGTGGGTTCTCATGTGGGTTCATTAAGAATTTCTGTAAAAGAAAATAAATATATTTCTACAATAGATATGTCTAATGAACTTAAAGAAAAATTTCCAAAAGATTCAACTAGATTTTTAGAAAAATTTTCTGTTGGAGGACAACAAAGATTTGGAAAGGCAGTATCCTTATCTCTCCAGAGCGAAAATAGGCAGGAATTGCAAAATGCAGCTAATTGGATGAAAGATCAATTAGGTGGATTTCCTGAAGTAAAAAGTGTAATAGACAACAGCGGAATTGGGAATAGAGAACTTCATTTAGAACTCAAAAATAAAGCTTATCTACTAGGACTTAATGAATTAACCATATCCAACCAAATAAGACAAGGTTTTTTTGGTCAAGAAGTTCAAAGGTTAATTAAAGGACGGGATGAAGTTAAAATTTGGTTAAGATATCCCTACAAGGATCGAAATTCTGTGGAAGATTTTGAAAATACTAGAATAAAAACAGAAAGTGGGCAAGAATTTCCTCTTAGAGAACTAGCAGATTATTCCATAAAAAGAGGNAAAATTAAAATCAATCATATAGATGGGAAAAAAGAAGTAAGAGTAAATGCCTCTCTTACTGATGCTGAACTTTCCGGCCAAGTAAATTCTCAAATTGAAAAAGAAGTTTTACCTAAAATGACTGNACTTTTTCCAAATGTAGACTATCAAATAAAAGGTCAGGCAGAAAGAGCTGCTGATTCTGGAATGAGACTAGGTATTGCTTTTCTTATAAGTATTGTTCTCATTATGATCACCATTTCACTAAACTTTAAATCTTTTTATCAAAGCAGACTTATTTTAATGGTAGTTCCTGTAGGAGTTTTCAGTGCTTTATTAGGNCATGGTATTGTGGGTAAACCCTTTTCTACATTAAGTGTTTGGGGAGTTGTTGCATTAGTAGGAATACTAGTTAATGATGCAGTAGTGATGTTGGATCAATTTAATAAAAATCTAGCGTTGGGAATGAATATNAAGGAAGCTGTATTAAAAGCTGGNATATCCAGATTTAGAGCAATTATATTAACCACTATAACAACNGTAGCTGGTTTATATCCATTGATATTGGAAGAAAGTTTTCAAGCACAATTTTTAATTCCAATGGCCATTTCAGTTGCTTATGGAGTTTTGTTTGGAACTATTATCCTTCTTCTATACTTCCCGCCTCTTATCGTATATTTTAACGATATAAAAAGAACTAAAAAATGGATTATTGAAGGGGGAAAAACTGCACCAAGTTGGAGCGAAGTGGAACCTGTAATTGAAAATTTAAATAGAGTAAAAGAGTTTGAAGAATAAGATTTTTTACATATTACTTTTTTTAAGTTTTCAATCTATTTCGCAAGATTCTTTATCCCTAAGCAAAGCAATTGAGATTGGTCTTGAAAAAAATTATGATATTAGACTCACCCTTAAAAATGTAGAAATAAATACTTTATTTAATAATTGGGGTGAGGCAGGAAGACTTCCTCAGCTTACTTTTAATTTGGGTCAAAATAATTCACTTTCTGATCAAAGAAAGAATCCCATATCTTTTGCTCCGTACCTCTTTCAATCTACTGATCTTAGTAGCAATGCTGCATTAAATTGGACTCTATTTAATGGCTTTGGTATAAAAGCTAATAAAATCAAATTAGAACAATTGCAATTGCAAAGTGAAAATACAGCCACACTAGCTATTGAAAACACTATTCATGCTATAATTTTAGCCTATTATCAAGCTAAAATGCAAATAGAACAGCATAGTTTACTTAATAATATAGTTCAACTTTCTTACGAAAAATACTCTCAACAGCAAATTAAAAGTAAGATTGGAATTGGGGTGAAATTTGATTTACTCCAATATGAAAGTAACTTATATACTGATAGCACAAATATAGTATTACAGCAATTAAGTTTAAATAATGCTATTAGAAATTTGAACTTAATTATGGGTGAAGATGTAGAAAAGAAATGGTTCTTAACCTCAAAAATAAAACCTGAATTAAATAATAAAAATTTTTCAGTTCTAAAAAAAGAAATGTTGTCTAACAATACCAATATTAAAAATCAATATATCAATATTGCATTAACTCAACAAGATATCTCTTTGGCCAAATCCCAATTTTATCCCATTATTAATTTTAATGCTGGTTTAAACACTAGTTTTGGTCAGTTAAGTACAAAAGATGTTAATGCCCCTATTGGAAATGCAGCAAGTAGAAACTTAAACTATTACGGTAATTTCACACTTAATTTTAAATTATACGACGGAGGTAAAGTTAAAAGAGGAATAAAAGCTTTAGAAATTCAAAATGAAGTTGACCAACTTCAAATGGCTCAAATGACCAATCAACTTATTTTTGAATTAAAAAATGTTTATGAATTATATCAAACTAGAACTAAAATATTTGAATTAACTAAAAAAGCATTTGTAGTAAGTCAAAGTAATTTAGAAATTGCCAAATTAAAAGAACAAAGTGGATTAATTAATTCCTTTAACTTCAGAGATATTGAAATGGCCTATTTATCTGCAGGTGTAGCTCTTTATCAAGCAAGTTATGATTTATTAGAATCCAATGCTACCCTACTTAAAATGACTGGAAAAATAATACAAAGCCAGTAAATTTTTTTCATTAATAGTATGCATGCATACTATTAATTTATTTATATTTATAGAAACNTTTTTCATGAAACCACAAGAAACNGTAGACTTTCATATTAGATGGTCTTGGTATAATATATCAAGAATGTATAATTCAAAAGCCAATGAATTTGGTGGAACCATGTCAATTGGTTATGCTTTATTAAATATAGATAGAGATGGAACTCCTTCTACAAAATTNGGGCCTAAAATGGGNATGGAACCTAGAAGTCTNACNAGNATGATCAAATTATTAGAGAAAAATGGNTGGATTACGAAAGAGGTAAATAATAAAGATAAAAGAATGGTCAACCTTCATCTTACNGAAAAAGGTCAAAAAATGAGAAATAAATCTAGAGAATATGTGATTGAATTCAATAAGAAAATATATGATGAAATAAATATTGATGATTTAGAAACTTGTTTTCGAGTACTTAATAAAGTTAATACCATTATAGATAGTAAAAATATTTTTAAATAATATGATTAAAAACATTAAAAATGCTGTTGTGCTAGGNTCAGGAATTATGGGTTCAGGAATCGCTTGTCATTTAGCAAATATTGGACTAGAAGTTCTATTGCTTGATATAGTTTCTGAAAAAGATCAAGCAAATTCTAATATAAAAATTAGAAATAGTTGGGTAAACTCGTCCTTAAAAAATGCAGTAAAATCTAAGCCCTCGCCTATTTTTAACATATCGGTTTTAAATAATATTAGTACTGGCAACTTTACTGACGATTTTGAAAAANTNAAAAATTATGATTGGATTATAGAAGTAGTTGTTGAACAACTCAAAATTAAAAATATCATCTTTGAAAAAGTAGATCGATACCGTAGAAAAGACTCNATTNTATCTAGTAATACTTCTGGAATACCCATAAATAGTATGATCAAGGGAAGATCAGAAAATTTTAAATCTCATTTTTTGGGTACTCATTTTTTCAACCCTGCACGTTATTTAAACTTATTAGAAATCATCCCTTCTACTTTCACGAATCCAAAAATAATTGATTTTATGATCGAATTTGGAGAAAAAATATTAGGCAAAACTNCTGTTNTATGTAAAGATACTCCAGCATTTATAGCTAATAGAGTTGGCGTATTTGCTATTCAAGAACTTTTTCATATTGTAAAAAAAATGAATCTCTCTGTTGCGGATGTTGACCTGCTTACAGGTCCCATTATGGGTAGACCTAAGTCAGCNACCTTTAGAACATGTGATGTAGTAGGATTAGATACTTTGATTCATGTTGCAAATGGTTTAAAATTAAATTGTCCAAATGATGAAAGAAAAAGTGTATTTCAACATCCGGAATTTATATTAAAAATGCAAGAAAATAATTGGTTGGGTAGTAAANCTGGTCAAGGATTTTACAAGAAAATAATAGACNAAAATAAACAGAAAGTTATTCTTGAATTAGACCTGAATTCTTTAGAATATAAAGTGTCAAAAAAGACCAAATTTGAAACTATAANAAAAGCAAAAAAAGAAGATTCATTATCAAANAGNATTAAAGTTCTTTTTAATGGTGAAGANCAAGCGGGAGAATTTTATAAGAAAATATTAGCTGGCGTATTTAGTTATTCTGCCTGTAGAATACCTGAAATTTCAGACCAAATTTACCGATTAGACGAAGCTATGAAAGCCGGGTTTGGTTGGGAAATGGGGCCNTTTGAANTATGGGATGCAGTAGGNTTTAAAAATGGTCTTTCCCAANTAAATANATANAACTTANCNATACCTAAATGGGTTCAGCAAATATCCAAGGAAGAAGACTTTAAATTTTATAAAATTGAAAAANACAGTCAGCTTTTTTATAATCAAAGTACCTTAAGTTACGATTCTATNCCAAATCAAGCTGAAAATATTTCTCTTAAAAATTTAGATNAAAGTTCCGTNGTATGGAAAAATAATGAAGCTTCTATTATTGATATTGGAGACGGAATTATCAATGTAGCTTTTCATTCNAAAATGAATACTATAGGAAGCGAAATTCTTCAAGCATTAAATTACGCTATTGATATTTCAGAAAACGGACANTATAAAGGAATAGTTATTGCAAATGANGGTCCTAATTTTTCTGCAGGAGCTAATGTAGGAATCATTTTTATGCTAGCTGTTGAGCAAGAATTTGAAGAGCTCGAAATGGCGGTAAAAACATTTCAGGATACTACCATGAGATTAAGATATTCATCGATTCCGATTATAGCTGCTCCTCACGGCATGACCCTTGGTGGGGGATGTGAAATCTGTTTGCATGCAGATAAAGTAATTGCTCATGCTGAAACTTACATGGGATTAGTAGAGTTTGGAGTCGGATTAATACCTGGAGGNGGAGGCACTAAAGAAATGGCACTTAGATTTTCGGATGGTCTAAGAAATGGGGATATGAGAATTAATCGTTTTAGAGATAATTTTTTAACAATTGGCCAAGCAAAGGTTTCTAGTTCAGCTAATGAAGCAATGGAATTTGGTTNTTTAAGAAATGGAATTGATGAAATAGTTATTTCAAGAAAAAATCAAATTTCTTATGCTAAACAAACGTGTTTAAATATGATAAAGAAAGGCTACATACAAAAAAACAGAAGAAAAGATATTACAGTTCTTGGACAAGAAGGACTTGGAATTGTATATGCTGGAGCTAATTCGATGATGTCTGGAAATTATATGTCAAAGCATGATCAACTTATTTCTGAAAAATTGGGTTTTGTTCTTTCTGGAGGAGATCTATCTCAAATAACACAAGTATCTGAAAAGTATTTATTGGAGTTGGAAAGAAAAGCATTTTTGGAATTATGTTATGAAAAAAAGACCCTAGAGAGAATCCAGAGTTTATTACAAAAGGGTAAAATATTAAGAAATTAAATTATGAAAACAGCATATATTGTAGGAGGATATAGATCTGCCGTTGGTAAATCATCTAAAGGGATTTTTCGATTTACTAGACCTGATGAAATGGGAAAACAGGTTATTGAANATTTACTAAAAGATTTTCCAGAACTAGAAAAAGAAAGNATAGATGATGTTATTGTTGGAAATGCCACTCCAGAAGCAGAACAAGGNCTNAATCTTGGAAGAATGATTTCTTTAATGGGACTTAACACGGACGTAGTACCTGGAATGACTATNAANAGGTATTGTTCTTCAGGACTCCAAAGTATTGCTTTAGCTAAATATCAAATNGAATCCGGAGCTGCAGATTGTATTATTGCAGGGGGGNTAGAATGTATGTCTCCCATTCCNTTTGGAGGATGGAGNATTGTACCTCACCATAAAGTAAGTAAAGACAATCCTGAATGGTATTGGGGAATGGGACTTACTGCAGAAGCAGTAGCTGAAAAATTTAACGTTAGCAGATCGGTTCAAGACGAGTTTGCTTTGAATTCGCATCTCAAAGCTATTTCGGCTATAGAAAAAGGGAAATTTGAAGATGAAATTGCTCCCATAAATATCAATCATATCTTTTTAGATGACAATGAAGAAAAAATTGAAGAAAATTATATCGCCAATGTAGATGAGGGACCAAGAAAAAATTCTAACCTAGAAGCACTCTCAAAATTACGTCCCGTTTTTAAAAATGGAGGTACGGTAACAGCTGGAAACTCATCACAAACATCTGATGGAGCAGCATTTGTAATGGTTATGTCTGAGTCTTTAGTAAAAGAATTAAATATAGATCCACTAGCAAGACTCATTTCTTATAAAGTAATTGGATTAGATCCCAAAATTATGGGGGTTGGCCCACTATACGCAATTCCAAAGGCTTTAAAAATGGCAGGGTTAAAGCAAAAAGATTTACAACAAATTGAACTTAACGAAGCATTTGCTTCTCAGTCTATTGCAATAATAAAAGAACTTGATTTAAACCCTGAAATTGTGAATGTAAANGGAGGTGCTATTGCATTAGGGCATCCNTTAGGTTGTACAGGAGCTAAACTCACTGTTCAATTACTCAATGAAATGAGAAGAAGAAAACAAAAAATAGGAGCTGTTACCATGTGTGTAGGAACAGGTCAAGGTGCATGTGGAATTTTTGAACTTTTAAATTAGNAATATCATGAATACTATTAAAAAAAATGATCAAATACTTAAAGGGGGTGAATTTCTTATAAAAGAAACTCATGCTAGTGAAGTGTTTATAAGAGAGGAATTTGGAGAAGAACAAATGATGATGCTTAATGCAACTAAAGAATTTTCTGAAAAAGAGGTCAGACCTAATTTAATGCGATTTGAAGATAAAGATTATGATTTAGTAGAAAAATTAATGCGAAAAGCCGGGCAACTGGGTTTACTAGCAATAAGCGTACCTGAAAAATANCAAGGNTTAGGAATGGGNTTTAATACAAGTATGCTTATATGTGAAGAAATATCTAGCCTTACTGGATCTATTGCAACTGCATTTGGAGCACATACAGGCATAGGAACTCTTCCCATTTTACTATATGGGAACGAAGATCAGAAAATGCATTATTTACCTAAAATATCTTCTGGTGAATGGATGGCTTGTTATAATTTAACTGAGCCAGATGCAGGGTCTGATGCTAATTCTGGAAAAACCAAAGCAGTTCTAACTGCAGATGGGGAACACTATGAAATAACAGGACAAAAAATATGGATTTCTAATGCTGGTTTTGCTCATGTTTTTATTGTATTTGCAAGGATAGAAGAGGATAAAAATATTACTGGCTTTGTATTTGAGAAAGATCAAGTTCAAGGACTGACATTAAATNCAGAAGAACAAAAATTAGGAATTCGATCTTCTTCCACTAGACAAGTATTTTTCAATAAAGTAAAAGTGCCTAAATCAGCAATATTAGGAAAAAGAGGGGAAGGTTTTAAAATAGCAATGAATGCACTAAATGTTGGCAGAATTAAATTGGGTGTTGCTGTAAATGGTGCTGCTAAAAAAACAATTAATTATGCAATATCTTATGCTAATGAAAGAATACAATTTAAAACACCAATTTCATCATTTGGGGCAATTCAATATAAGATTGCAGAAATGGCAACTAAAATATATGTAGCTGACGCGGCAAATTACAGNNGTGGTCAAAACATAGAAAACCGCATTAAAACACTTGAAAAAGAAGGATTNTCTAGNCAAAAAGCGAAACTAAAAGGATTTCAGGAATTTTCTATTGAATGTGCNATTTTGAAAGTTTTTTGTTCTGAAGTAATTCAATATGTTTCAGATGAGGCTGTACAGATATATGGTGGAATGGGGTTTTCTGCAGAATCAGAAGTTGAAGCATGTTATAGAGATGCTAGAATTTCTAGAATTTACGAGGGAACTAATGAAATAAACAGATTACTAATTGTGAAAATGATTCTTAAAAANGCTTCTTCTGGTGAAATTGATTTAATGAAATCTGTAAAAGAAGTTGTCAATGAGATTATGAGTATTCCTTCATTTAATAAGCCTTCTAAAGAACTTTTTGAAGATGAAAAAAATAATCTTAAAAATTTCAAAAAAGCTTTTTTATTAATAGCCGGAACCTGTTTTGATAAGTTGGGATCTACATTAGCTGAAGAGCAGGAATTAATGATGAATATTTCAGAAATGATTATAGAAATATATTTACTAGAATCTGCNTTATTGAAAACTGAAAAATTAATTANTTTAAACCCTAAAGAAAGTTTCANAGAACAAATAGCTATGTGCCAAAATTTTCTTCACAATACTGCAGAAAAAATTCATTTAAATGGAAAAGAAGCTATTTATGCAATAGCCACTGGAGATGAACAAAAGATTTTGTTACTAGGACTTAAAAGATTTACAAAAGTTTCTCCAATTAATTTAAAAGAAAAAAGAAGATTAATAGCTAAAAAACTGATAAANAAAGGAAAGTATTGTTTTTAATTTAAAATAATAAACTTCCACCAAAAACAAAATTGATGCCTTGAAAAGAGGCATATACATAGGAAGCATCAAACGTATATCCATTTGGGTTATTGACAGGGTCATTCACATTTTGATCAAAAGGATCATAAGCTCTTAAAATTGAATTATCTGGTGGAGTAAAATTGGTGAAATTTCTAATTCCAATAAATGCAGTCCAACCTCTAGGTAAATCTTTAGTTAACTTAAAGTTATGTATTGTATATGGTGAAGAATATTCACTTCTTATATCATTTTCTAAAATTGGTAGTCTAATTGGGCCATAATTCGTTGCTGCATAATTCNCNCTTATACCCAAGTCTCCAAAGTCATACATAATCATCCATTTAATACTGTATTTTTCTGCTAANAGTTGTCTGTTTTTAAAAAATGTTCCATTATTTAATTCTTCAAAATTGGCAACATCTAATAATGTAGAATTTATAGAAATTTTTAATGGCGATTTTTTAAATTTAACTAACCATTCTGTAGTTAATCCCTTTGCAATTGCATACCCATTTAAGTTTTTATAAATAATCTGATTGTCATCCGATAAAAAATCTGGAATAATTTTATTAGAAAATCTAGATTGAAAAATAGAAGTTTCAAAGTTGATATTTACCTTTTCATTACTCCAATCCTTACTTAANGTAAGATTAATATTTTGNGATATTTCTGGTCTCAACTCTTCTAAAAAAATCACTTCTCTCGAACCNGTGAGAGCGGCATGATCTTCTGTGAACACATTTACNACTCTAAACCCATTTCCATATCCAACCCTTAATGTAGAAGAAGGATTNANATTCCATTGATAATTTACTCTTGGCGAATGAATNAAACCATGTTTTGTATGANAATCAGACCGCCATCCAAGTAATAATTGTTGATTGTCAAAAAGCTGGAAATTATCTTGCACAAATATTCCAGGTAACCACCACTTATCATTTTTAAGAGTTGCTGGCGTATTGTCATCATAATTGTTAAATCTAAGGGCCAGCCCTGTGAGCAAATGATGTTTTTTAGCCATTTTTTTATGGTATGTAATTTGACTAAAGCCAATGATTTGTTGTGCATCAAAATTTGAAGTACCATACCAAGATTTCTGATCATGCCAGCTAAATGAACTTTGCCACTTTAAGTCTGGATTTTTTAAAGATGTAAAAAAAGAACTGGCCTCTACACGATTGGTTAATATTGATTCGCCATAAACTGTGTTTTTTCCTCGATCTTTANTTTGCCAGTCCATTTCTCCACCCCATCTNTTCTCNTTTATAAACCTCAAGGAAATATTTAAAGGATTTAANCTGTTTTTTGAAAAAAACTGCAACTTATTAAAGAGTGAAAATCTATTTTTTAAAGTAAGATCTGTAAAATTATCTTCATTATTATCTATNGGGTTATTGTATAGAAAAACATCTAATGATGTAAATGATTTCCACCTTTTTTTATCTATAAATTTAAAGGTTAATGAGTTTTGTACTTCACCCCAAGATGATANGTTAAAATCCAACATTATTTTAGGGATACACTCTACACTTTTTGTAACTACATTGATAAGCCCNGCCATTGCTTCAGAACCATAAAGTGTAGACGCTGGACCTTTAATAATNTCTACTTGATTTATTAAACTTGTAGGAATTCCTTGTAGTCCATAAACTGTAGATAGNCCTCCCATTATGGGCATACCNTCTATTACTACCATGGAATAAGCACCTTCCATTCCATTAATATGAATATCTCCGGAATTACAAACAGAACAATTTATTTGAGGTCTNAGTCCNGCNATTTGATTAGTTGCATCTACTAAAGATGANGAAGGAACAGNATTTAAATATTGAGACTTNTATACAGCAATTGGAATAGGACTATNNTTTTTTTTAATTAATTGTAAGGTTCCACTCACTACCATTTCATTAAGAAAATCATTATTTTNTTTCAATTTGAAAACAACTGGATTATTAAAAGATTTGGAAGTGATTTTTATAATTTGATTTTGAAAACCAACTGCAGATGCCTTAAGAGATATTTCTGAGCGATTTAAATGGATAATAAAATTACCAGCTGAATCTGCTACAGACTTGAAATCTAAATTTAAATCGGTAATATGAGCAAATGGAATTGGAAAATAATTTTGATCCATTACTTTACCAGTAATTGGAACTGATTGAGAAAAAGAACTTAAAAAAAATAGTTGGCAAGAAATAAATAATAAATATCTGATCATTTAAAACAAATTTAGGTTAAATAAATATATTTTTTAGANAANTCTAAAAAAATATTTAACTTTACTGTAAATGAATTCAGAATCAGAAGAAGATTATTTAAAAGCACTTTACCATTTACAAAAAGAAAGTGATGAAGTGACTACCAATTCTATTGCTGAGTTTCTGGAAATGAAACCCTCTAGTGTAACGGATATGTTGAAGAAGCTNTCAGANAAAAACTATATCAACTATCAAAAATATAAAGGTTCATCGTTAAGTAAAAAAGGAAGAGTTATTGCTCTTAAAATTATTAGAAAACATCGTCTTTGGGAAACTTTCTTGGTAGATAAACTAGGATTTGGGTGGGGTCAAGTACATATTATTGCAGAACAACTAGAACACATAAAGTCAGAAGAACTTACCGATAGATTGGAATCGTTTTTAGGAAATCCAAAATATGATCCTCATGGTGATCCAATTCCTAACAAAGAAGGTAATATCGAGAAAATGAATCAAAAAGTTCTAATTGAGCTCCAAGAACTTCAAAAAGGAATAATCACAGGTGTTAAAAAAGGAACAGCGAGCCTATTAAGTTATTTAGATAAAGAAAAAATAAAACTAGGCGATAAAATTCAAGTTTTAGAAATTATTGAATTTGATGGTACCTACATTGTNGATATTAATGGCAGAAAATGTACTTTTTCTGAAAAGATTTGTCAAAATTTATTATTAGAAACTTATGATTGAAANTTTAAAGTTTTGGTTTGTAAATCAAAATCCCATATTTCAAGCTCTTCTAGCAGGTGTTTTTACATGGGTAGTAACAGCTATTGGCTCTGGATTAGTTTTTTTCTTTAATTCATCTAACAGAAAATTATTGGATATTTCTCTTGGTTTTACGGGTGGAGTAATGATNGCAGCAAGTTTTTGGTCCTTGTTAGCTCCATCAATCGAATATGTTGAAATGCAAAAAGAAATGGGACTGACTAAGACGCCATCTTGGTTAGCTCCTACTATTGGATTTTTTTTTGGAGCATTGTTCTTATTTTCACTTGATAAAATTATTCCTCACCTACACATGTTTGATAAAAAAATTCATGCAGAGGGATTTAATACCAAATGGCAAAAAACCATTCTTTTAGTACTGGCAATTGCAATGCATAATATTCCNGAAGGTTTGGCTGTAGGTGTAGCATTTGGAGCAATTGTATCACCGGAAATTTTAAATAATTTAAATGGAGATATTTTCACTTTAGGTTCAGCTGTNGCCTTAGCCATTGGAATAGGAATTCAAAATTTTCCAGANGGATTTGCAGTTTCTATGCCCCTTAGGCGACAAGGGATGAGTAAATTTAAATCGTGGCAATGGGGGCAACTTTCAGCAATAGTAGAACCCATCTTTGCAGTAATTGGAGCNGCAATTGTTATGCAAATTTTACCGATATTACCCTATGCTCTAGCATTTGCTGCTGGTGCAATGATTTTTATNGTTGTTGAAGAAGTAATACCAGAAAGTCAAAAAGGGGGTAATACTGATTTGGCAACTATGGGTCTAATTGCAGGATTTATTGTAATGATGGCCCTAGATGTTGGATTAGGATAATTTTTCCTTAAATTAAAATCAAATCAATTAAATACTTATGTTCAATTTTAGTATTTAATTGAAGAAGTAAATTGGTTTTTTGCATATGCAGTTCTTGCTTAAAAGCAGCACTTGATAGCTTTAAATACAACTTTTGATTTCTGACATAAGATTTTTGAACTTTTTTCATCAAAAAAGGACCCATAATTTCTTTGAAATTTAGCAAAATTTCTTGTTCTCTATATTTCTTTCGAAGTCCAGATTGATCTATAAAATCATTTACTACATCAGATAACTTTTCCTCTTTAGCTGTCCTTTTTTTCATCTGCTATATTTTTGAGGCAGTCCCATTTTCAATCCAATACAATTGATTTTCAATACCTATTTCATTTAAAATATCGGGTATTTTATTTTTGTTTGTATCTGTTATAAAAGTCTGTCCCAATTTGTTTTTTTCTATTAATGAAAGAATATACCCTACTCTATGATCGTCAAGCTTGTCAAAAATATCGTCTAATAATAAAACAGGAGTAATATTTTTCTTCAATTTTATATACTCGAATTTAGCTAATTTTAAAGCAATTAAAAAGGTTTTTTGTTGACCTTGGGAACCAAATTTTTTAATAGCATTGCCTTTTATAAAAAAATGAAAATCGTCTCTATGAATACCAGACGAAGTATATCCAATAATTAGATCTTTTTCTCTATTATTGATAAATATATTTTTCATGGAATCTTCTATCAAAGAAGAAGAATATTCAAGAGATACTCGTTCTTTATTAGATGAAATATCATGATAAAATTGGTTAAAAATGGGAATGAATTCATTGATAAACTCATTTCTAGAATTGAAAATAGATTGAGCCTTATCTACCATTTGATCGTCGTAAATTTCAAGTAAATCTATTGCACTATTTTTTGTTTTAAGAAAGGCATTTCTTTGTTTTAGTAACCTGTTATAATCTAATAGATTCAATAAATAGTTTTTATCGAATTGAGCAATTAAAGCATCGAAAAATCTTCTTCTTGTTTCACTACCATCAAGTATTAAATTAATATCATAAGGGGTTATCATTACTACTGGAAAAAGTCCAATATGTTCTGCTAACTTTTTATATATTTTTTTGTTCTTCTTAAATGTCTTTTTTTCTCCTTTTTTAAGTCCACAATAGAGTTTTATAACTTCTTCATTATCAATTACTGAACCTTGAATTACATAAAATGACTCATCAAATCTTACATTTTGACTGTCAATTGAATTAAAAAAACTTTTTGTATAGCTCAAATGGTAGATTGCATCTAATAAATTTGTTTTACCTTGACCGTTGTCTCCTAGAAAGCAATTTACTCTATTAGATAGATCTAAATCTAACTGAATTATGTTTTTAAAATTTACAAGTGAAAGGTCTGATAAATACATAATGTAAAATTACAACATAAAAGATTAGTTTATAGTTTATAAAAAAAACTATTTTTGCAAACAAATTAAATAAATCGAAAGATTACATATTTGAATATAAATGGCTGAAGAAAAAAATAATCAAGAATCAGAAACTAATAAAAACAGTAATGATAGCACTGTTGTAAGTGAAAGTTCAAATGATGAAAATGTAGTTGAAAATACTTTAGAACTCATTCTCGGAGAAAAAGGTTATGAATATTATTTGAACAATAAAAAACAAGTAACTCTTTATGCTGTTATTGTACTTGTACTCTTACTTGCTGTAATTGGTTATAAATTGATTTACATAAAAATGATTGTGGAGCCCAAAGAAAAAGAAGGTATTGAAGAGTTATGGCAAGCAGAATCAAAAGCATTTGATGAAAATGATTGGGAAACTTCTATATATGGTGATAGTTTAGGATTCTTCAAAGGTTTTAAGGAAATATCAGAAGATTATTCTGGACAAAAAGCTGGACAAATTGCGCAGTACAACTTGGGGATTGCCTTTATGAATAACAAAGAGTATGAAAATGCCATAATCGCTCTAAAAAAAGTTGATTTTAATGATATTTTATTAGGCACTATTTCTCAAGGAGCAATTGGTGATTCTTATCTACAGCTAGGTGCAGTAAGTGATGCCTTAAAGTATTATGAAAAAGCTTATTCAAGAAAAGAAAATGATTTAACAACCCCGATATATTTAATGAAAGCTGCTCTTTGTTTAGAAATAGAAGAAAGATATGAAGAAGCAGTAGTTCTATACGAAAAAGTTTATAAGAATTATCCTAATAATAGTAGTGCAGTTACAGCAGAAAAATATGCTGAATCTTTAAAATTAGGTAGCCCTGTTTATAAATTTAAGAAAGAAGATGCTGAATAATGGCTTCAAAGGGTAATAATCTTTCTAAAAAAAAGGAGATTTTTCTTTCCAACCCTACCAACTTAAAAATTGGAATAATTGTATCTCAATGGAATAATCATATAACAAATAGATTATTGGAAGGAGCTCTTTCAGTTTTAGAAAAATCAGGAATCCTTAAAGAGAATATAATTGTAAAACAGGTTCCAGGAACTTTTGAGTTGCCACTTGGTGGACAATATTTACTAGAAAAAAACCAAGTGGATGGTGTAATTTGTATTGGATGTGTGATAAGGGGTGAAACCAAACATTTTGACTATGTATGTCAAGGTGCTACCAACGGTATTATGAGTCTTGGTTTGAGGTATAATAAACCAGTTATTTTTTGTGTTTTGACGGATGAAAACGAACAACAATCATTAAATAGATCTGGTGGCAAGTATGGAAATAAGGGAACGGAATGCGCTGCAGCTTGTTTAGAAATGATTGAACTTAAATCAAAAATAGCAGCACCTGATTCTAAAATTGGGTTTTAAGAATTTAAAATTTCCTTGATATTTGGTTTAAAATACATTTCTGATTTTAAAATTTTCCCATCTTCTCGGTATATTGGTTTTCCGTTTATATCCAATTTACTCATATTACTTCTTTGGATTTCTTGAAAAATGTCCTGTATTTTATCTTGCAAACCGTGCTTTAAAATAGTTCCACATAAAATATACAACATATCGCCTACTGCATCTGCTATTTCAGTTAAATCACCATCTTTAGCAGCTTGTAAGTATTCTTCATTTTCTTCTTTCATTAGATTATACCTTAAAAAATATTCGTTTTCAGAGATTTTAGCAGTTGGCGAATATTCATTAGCTATTCCAAATGAATTATGAAACTTTTCTACAGCACTTATGCATTCACTTAATTTAATTTTATCTTTCATATTTACAAATGTAGCCTAGCCTATCATTCAATGTGTTATTTTTTTTAAAAATTAGTTAACATATATTAACACTGTGATTTTTTTGCTTTTTAAAAGATTCTTCATTTTTACTTTTTTTTTAAAAAATAAATAATATGGAAAATCAGGTTAACCCAATTGCTGAAAAAAATATTGATATAAGTAAAATAAACGAACTCATCGAAAAAGAAAGTGGTTTCATTGATTTACTTAACATGGAGATCCAAAAAGTTATTATTGGGCAAAAGCATATGATTGAAAGTCTTTTGATTGGGTTGCTTTCAAATGGACATATTTTATTAGAAGGAGTTCCAGGATTAGCTAAAACTTTAGCGATAAGTACCCTTTCCAAAGTAATTAATGTGGATTTTAAAAGAGTTCAATTTACCCCTGACTTACTTCCTGCAGATCTACTTGGAACTATGATTTATAACCAGAAAAAAGAAGAATTTATTTCAAAAAAAGGTCCCCTTTTCTCTAATTTTATCCTTGCAGATGAGATAAATCGTGCCCCAGCTAAAGTTCAGAGTGCTTTACTTGAAGCAATGCAAGAAAGACAAATTACAATTGGAGAAAGTACCTACAAACTGCCTGAACCTTTTTTAGTTATGGCTACTCAGAATCCTATAGAGCAAGAAGGCACCTATCCATTACCCGAAGCTCAAGTAGATAGATTTATGCTAAAAGTAGTATTACCTTATCCATCAAGAGAAGAAGAAAAATTAATAGTAAGAGCCAATGTTTCAGCAGAAGGTTTTGCCAAACCCAATAAAGTGGTAGATCCAAAACAAATTATAAAAGCTAGAGACATTGTAAAAAAAATCTACATGGATGAAAAAATTGAAAAATATATTGTAGATATTGTTTTTGCAACTAGAGAGCCTGAACATTATCATTTAGAAGAAATCAAACATTTTATATCTTTTGGTGGTTCACCTAGAGCTAGTATTTCATTAGCCAGTGCTTCTAAAGCTTATGCNTTTTTGAAAAAAAGAGGNTATGTNATACCTGAAGATGTAAGAGCAGTTGCTAAAGATGTTCTNAGACATAGAATTGGATTATCATACGAAGCAGAAGCTGAAAATATCTCAGCAGAAAATATTATTACTACCATTNTAAACACAGTTGAAGTACCCTAATTAATGATTTAATTTGGAAACTAGCGAATTATTAAAAAAAGTAAGNAAAATTGAAATTAAGACCAAGGGTCTTTCTAAACAAGTTTTTTCAGGAGAATACCATTCGGCCTTCAAGGGAAGAGGTATGGCTTTTTCAGAAGTTAGAAATTATATTCCAGGAGATGAGATTAGAACCATAGATTGGAATGTTACTGCAAGATTCAACGACCCATACGTTAAAGTTTTTGAAGAGGAAAGAGAGTTGACAGTAATGCTACTTGTTGATATTTCTGGCTCCGAAAGTTTTGGATCTGATGAGGTACTAAAGCGAGAATTTATTGCTGAAATAGGAGCTGTTTTAGCATTTTCAGCTACTCAAAACAATGACAAAAT
Organism: Crocinitomicaceae bacterium; assembly: GCA_002691605.1. Classification (GTDB taxonomy): domain Bacteria; phylum Bacteroidota; class Bacteroidia; order Flavobacteriales_D; family Parvicellaceae; genus MED-G20. The sequence continues at coordinate 16,938 of NZID01000036.1, read as the reverse complement.
AGGAGCAATTTTATTTTCTGATCAAATTGAATTATACATTCCTCCNAAAAAAGGNAGAAAACATATTTTAAGAATTATAAGAGAATTAATTGAATTTAAACCTAAATCTACTCTTACTAATATTTCAGAAATAGTACAACATTTTAATAATTTAATCAAAAAAAGAGCAATCGCATTTTTAATTTCTGATTTTTTAGAAAACAAACTGGAGAAAGCTCTCAAAATAACTGCAAAAAAGCATGATTTAATTGCTNTAAGAGTATTTGATGTAAGAGAAAAAGAACTCCCAGACACAGGAATGACTTTATTTTCTGATAGTGAAACTGGANAAANNAAATGGATNAATACAAGTAGTNAAAGAGTTAGAGAAACTTATTACAATAATTCTCTTTCTAGAGAACANAGTATTTTGGAATCCTTTAAAAAATCAAATGTTGATCATGCAAATATTTGTATACAGTCTGGATATATTTNTCCACTTATGAATCTATTTAAAAAGCGTTGAAAAAAATTTTATTCATATTATGTATTTTACCAATTCTAGGAAATAGTCANGTATTNGATTTNAAAGCTACACCAACNAAAAGNAATNTAGTTATNGGNGAACCNGCNGAAATAAATCTAACTCTTAAAACTGGAGCTAATCAAATTTTCGACACTGTTTATTTTAAACTTTCTGAACTTGGAGACTCCTTAGGAAATAACTGGGAATTATGGGATAAAAGCACTCTTAAAAAATCATCAGATCAAGATAATGAGGGCAACTATTATATTACTTTTTCTCAAAAAATAACCATTGCCAATTTTGATACTGGACAATTTGTTTTCCCCGCTGCTATAGCCTATGCAGACACTACTAAAACTTATTCAAACTCCTTACTTTTCACTGTTAACTTAGAAAATATAGATGAAAAAGCTTTTATAAAGGACATTAAGCCCATAAAGAAAGTTTCTATTTCTTGGTTNGAATATCTATTTTACTTTATTAACCACTATAAATGGTGGATATTGAGTATAATAGTATTAATTGCAGCAATTGTAATAGCTTATAAAAAGTTAATTAACAAAAAGGAAATTAAAAAATTAGAATCCTCTATTCCTCTAGAAATAATTTTACTTGAAGAACTAAGTAAAATTGAAAAACAAAAATATTGGGAAAACAACTATTTCAAAAAGTATTACAGCGAATTATCTAATATTTTATGGCAATTTCTTGAATACAGATATCAAATTAAAACATTTGAAAAAACAAGTGCTGAAATTCTTGAAAGTTTGAAATGGAGTTCCATTCCCAAGGAATATTTACCACCTATAGAACGATTTTTTCAAATTTCAGACAGCGTGAAATTTGCTAAACAACATGCTCTTGAAAAAGACAATATTGCTGCATATGATAATATTAAAACTCTTATTGAGCAACAAAGATTAGATATCATAAAAGAAAACTCTGAATCCATTGAATAGTTTATTTCATCAATATCAATTTAATAATACTTGGATCCTTTGGTTTTTGTTAATAATACCCATTTCTTCATTGGTTTATTATTTTTACTATCCAAAGAAAAATGAGCCCATTAAAATTTCTAGTTTATCTTTTTTCGATGGTATCTCTAACAACTGGATGAAGAATTTTCGTCACTTTAGTTTTNTAACCAAGCTTTCTGGAATAAGCTGTTTGATTTTTGCAATGGCTAGACCTCAGATTCCTATTGAAGCCCACTCTGAAACAGAACTATATAAAGAGGGAATTGATATAGTAATTTCAATGGATGCTTCTGGTAGTATGCTGGCTAAGGACTTTTACCCAAACAGATTTGAAGCATCAAAAGATTTGGCTAAAGAATTTATTAAAGATAGAGTAAATGATAGAGTTGGGCTCGTTATTTTTGAAGGAGAAGCCTATACCCAATGTCCTCTTACTTCTGATAGAGAAATTTTAATAGAGCTGATAGAATCTGTTGAGCAAGGTATTGTGGAGCAAGGTACTGCTATTGGAATGGGTTTAGCTACTGCGGTTAATAGACTTAGGGAAAGCGAAGCCCCTAGTAAAATAATTATTTTATTAACAGATGGAGTAAATACACATGGGAAAATACATCCACTTAATGCTACTGAAATTGCTAAAGAATTTAATATTAGAGTGTATACTATAGGCGTAGGAACAAACGGAAAAGCCAAAACACCCGTAGCTATAGACCCTTATTCAGGAAAATATATTTACGATTTGGTTGATGTNGAAATAGATGAAAAAACCCTAAAATTAATTGCTAATGAAACTGGTGGAAAATATTTTAGAGCAACAGATAACGATAAATTAAAATCCGTTTACAAAGAAATTAATGAATTAGAAAAAGCAAAAATAAAAACTATTGAATATGACATTGACTTACCCGAAAAAGCACANTTGTTTATTTTATTAGGACTTGGCCTACTATTAATTGAGTTTTTTACCACNAAGTATTTTATTCAGGGAATTTCATGAGTGTAAGTAAGAAAAAATATTATTCAAAGACTTCCAATNCAATAATTACTTTATTGGTTTTGGAAATTATATTTTGGGCTGCAATAATATCTGCTTANCAGTATTTAATTTTAAATGTAAGTGAATTNAGATTAGAACATCCAAAAGTAATATGGCTTTTNATAATNGTTTTTTTCTTAAACTTTATATGGATAAAAAATAGAATTTGGAAGAAAAGAGCTGTAAGTAAATTCGCTAAACTTAGTACCTTAAGTAAAATATTTAATGGTTTTTCCAATAATAGATCCACCCTGAAATTTATATTATTTAGACTAGCTATAGGTTTATTAATTATTGCTGCAGCAAANCCACAATACGGTGAAAACGAAAGAACAGTAGCCTCNAAAGGGATTGANATTATGGTTGCTTTAGACATCAGCAAAAGTATGATGGCAGAAGATATAGTGGAGGGATATAATCGATTAGATATTGCAAAGATGGCTATTGGTAAATTAATCAATGAATTAAGAGGAGATCATGTCGGAATAGTAGTTTTTGCAGGTGGAGCTTATAAACAACTGCCATTNACNCCTGACTATCAAGTTGCCAAGCTTTTTTTAAAAAGNATAGGTACCGATATGATATCTTCTCAAGGCACTGACATAGGAAATGCTATTGAACTATCTATGAGTTCTTTTAGTGAAGAAAGAAAAACCAATAAAGCCATAATTATTATCTCTGATGGAGAAGATCATGAAGAAATGGCTATTGATGCAGCTAAAAAAGCTAATGAAGAGGGTGTAGTAATTTGTACTGTTGGAATGGGTTCAGATAAAGGGGTGCCGATTCCAATTATTAGAAATGGAAAAAAAATTGGAATAAAAAAAGANCAAGACGAATCTACTGTACTTACCAAACTTAATGAAGAAAATTTGATAGCAATTGCTCAGTCGGGAAATGGATCATACACCAAAACAAGAGGTCTTAATTTAAATTTAAGAAAAATAATAGATAGAATTAATAAAATAGAAAAAACTACCTTAAAAAAGGACAGATACTCTACTTATGATGATCAATTCCAATGGTTTTTATTACCAGCTATAATATTATTGCTATTTGATTTTATAATTTTTGAAAAAAGAGGTAAAATTGATGATCAAATAGTGTTATTCAAATGATTACAAATATTAAAATATCGTCTCTATTTTTCATAATTTTTATTACCAGTTGCATTTATGGTCAAACCATAGAAAGTAAATTAAGTTTAGAAAAAGGAAACCAATCTTATATAAAAGGCGATTATAATACTTCTTCGAGTAATTATAACAATTCAATAATTTCTGACGAAAGTAACTTAGACGCTTTTTTTAATAATGGTAATTCTTCTCTAATGGCTGGAAAATTTGAAGAAGCTAGAAATTATTATAAAAACTATATTGATAAATCAGAAAGTGAAGAAGATAAGTCTAAGGCTCACTATAATGTAGGTAATTCGTTTCTAACAGAATATGCTAAAGAAACTAAAGAAACTGGAAAGTCTAACGGAGAATATTTACAAAAAGCCATCAATGAATATAAGCAGTCTTTGAGATACAATCCTCAAGACAAAGATGCAAGATACAACTTGTCTTATGCCACAAAACTGATACAAAATCAGGAAAATAAAGATCCACAAAATAAGGATCAAGAAAACAAAGATCAAGAAAACAAAAATCAAGAAAACAAAAATCAAAAAGAGAAAGACCCACAAAACAAGGATCAACAAAACAATGATCAAAAAGAGAAAGATCCAAATAATAAGAATCAAGAAAATAAAGATCAAAAAGAAAAGGAACAGCAAAAAAAAGAACAAAAGGAGGAAGAAGAAAAAAAAGCAAAACAAAAAGAATCAAAAGAACAAGCTATTAAAAATTTAGATGCTATAAATGGCGATGAAGAAAAGGTCTTACTAAAAGTTAATAGAAAAAAAGGAGATCAAAAAAAGAAAAGTAAAACCAAAGACTGGTAGGTGAGAAATTGGATCTTTAACATATTACTAATTTTTATTTTTAGTTATAATAATGCACAAAATTTTATATTTAAAGCATATGTAGACCAAAATAACATATCAACTGATGATTATATCAGATTTACAATCGAATCTAGTGAAAGAGTTCAACTCAATAATTTACAATTTAGTGACTTTGTTATCAAGCAAGGACCCTATACAAGTTCGTCCAGTCAAACAACTATAATCAATGGGAAATTTGAATCTAAAAATGAATTTAAATCTACTTTTATAATTGCTCCCAAAAAATCTGGCAGACTAGTAATCGAATCTATTAAGGTTAATTTTGAAGGAAAAGATTATCAAACCAATCAAATCAACATAAATGTATCCAAAGGTCAAATTAAAAATTCAACTAGTCAACCAAAAAACAGATCAAATAATAGTAAGCTATTTGCAAAAATTACCTGTTCCAATTTCAATCCATTTATTGGAGAAAGTTTGATTATAAAATATAAAATTTACCAATCTTCATATCATATAAGGAATTTAGAAATTACAGATTATGATCTTCCAATGATAAATGATTTTTGGACCGAACTTATAGAACCTAAAAATAAACAATGGAAAGAGGAGCAGGAAATAATAAATGGAATTTCTTACAGAGTATATACTCTTAAAAAAGAAATAGTTTCTCCGCAAAAGTCAGGTAAAATAACCATTCCTTCTTTTGAAGTAGCTACTTTAATAAATAGAGATTTTTTTAATAGGGGAACTTCTAAACTAATTAAAAGCAATCAACCTACATTAACAGTAAAAAAACTTCCTTCCAATGCTCCAAAATCTTTCAACGGTCAAGTTGGAAAAAATTACAAACTGAGTGTAAAGTTAAGTAAGCAAGAATTAAATGTTGATCAAGCACTTGACTTAGAAATGACCATCTCAGGTAATGGAAATTTAAAACAAATTAAATTTCCAACTTTAACATTCCCTAAGGATATGGAAAAATATCCTGAAGAAGTTAAATCAAAAATTAAGTTGTCCGAAAATGGGGTTTCTGGAAGAAAAAAGTTAACACAATTATTAATTCCTAGATTTCATGGAGATTATGAAATTCAACCAATCGAATTTTCCTATTTTGACATAACAAAAGAAAAATACCAAGTTTTAAAACACCCTGGATTTAAAATAAAAGTAAATAAGGGTGCTAATCAAAATATTTCTCAAGACGAAGATATTACAAATTATCCTTCAAACATGATGAAGAATCAGCAAGAGGACGTAGAAATTATTAGCAATAATATTCACCATATTAGAAATAAAACTGTTTTATATGACTTTAGCAACCCCATATTTGGCACAAGAATGTATTGGACAATAATTAGTTCTATACCAATTAGCTTAGTTATATTAATATTGATATTAACCAATAAGAATAAATTTACTGATCAAGAAAAAATCAAACTAAAGAAAATTATTAAAGAAGTAAATAACGGTTTAGATAAATTAAATGAAAATATAGACCAAACAGAAAGTAAAATTTTTTATCAAGAGATTTATCGACTTTGGAATATTTATTTAGTTAATAAGTTCCAAATCAAATTATCTGAATTAAATCGTGGTAAAATAAAAGATATTCTTATTCAAGAAAATATTTCAAAAGAAAATGTAGAATTAATGGATAAAATATTAAATAATTGTGAGATGTCACAATATAGCCCATTGACAAATAAAATGGCAAAAGAGACCCTTCTAGAAAGTCAAAATCTTATAAAAAATCTTGAAAAAAATGTGGCTTAAGACATTAATCATAGGATTGTTTTTGATTATTACTTCTATAAGTAATTTTGGACAAGATAATTATATAGTATTTGATAAAGCGAATAACTTGTATGAAAGCAAGCGGTATGATTCCGCAAAAATAAATTATTTAGAACTGTATAACAAAGGCCTAATAAGTAAAGAATTAATGCTTAATTTAGGAAATAGTTACTTTAAGTTAGATAGTTTACCCCAAGCAATTTTATTCTACGAAAAAGGATTGAAATTGGCCCCTGGGAATAAAGATTTATTACATAATCTTCAATTTTGTAATGCCTTATTAAAAGATAAAAATTCAGTAAATAAATCTATTTTTTTAAATGATTTGGTTTTAAGTTTTCTTGGAAAATCCCCTAATTATTGGGCATACTCTTCCATTTTTCTATTAATCTTATCTTGTATTTTATTTCTTTTTTATTGGATTATTTCTAATAAATTACACAAACGAATTTATTTTTACAGCCTTATTTTTAGCTTATTAATTTTTACATTTACTATTTTCTTAAGCGCTATAAGTAAGTCTAAAATTAAAGATTCTAATTATGCCATTATATTTTCACCTACAGTAAAAGTAATGATAGCTCCTTCAGAAAATTCATCAACAACCTATCAACTACATGAAGGATCGAAAGCTAAAATAACAGATGAAAATCAACAATGGTATGAAATATCTTTCAACGATAGAAAAGGTTGGGTACCCAAAAAATACTTAAAAAAAATATAATGAATAAATCTGAAAAAGTTCAATATGTAATTAATGAACTTGAAAGATTATATCCAAAAACACCTGTTCCTTTAACTCATAATGATCCTTACACGCTATTAATTGCTGTTTTACTTTCTGCTCAATGTACTGATGAGCGAGTAAATAAGATAACTCCTATCCTATTTCAAAAAGCTGATAATCCATTTGACATGATAAAACTACAAGTAGAAGAAATTAAATCAATTATTAGGCCATGTGGTTTATCACCCAAAAAATCAAAAGCCATACATGGGCTTTCATCTATTCTAATAAACAAATACAATGGTGAAGTACCTAAAAATTTAGAGCTGCTAGAAGAATTACCTGGTGTGGGACATAAAACTGCATCAGTAGTAGTAAGTCAAGCTTTTGGCGAGCCTGCATTCCCAGTTGATACTCACATTCATAGATTAATGTATCGATGGGGGTTTACTAATGGCAAGAATGTAATACAAACAGAAAAAGATGCGAAAAGACTTTTCCCGAAACCCATTTGGAATAAACTCCATTTACAAATTATATTTTATGGGCGAGAATATTCACCTGCAAGGGGGGTTAAAAAAGAAAGAGACTATATTACTATGAAAGTTGGCAGAAAATCAGTAATTAATCATTATATTTGAAAATGAAAAAATTTATATTAATATTAATAACTTTTTACAGCCTAAACTCTATAGGCCAGAATTTTACTGTTCAATCCAATTTAGTTAATCCTACAGGCTTATCTAGCGATAACGATTTTTATCAAAATACCTACTTAGATGCTATTTCTAATTCTTCACTTACATGGACTATTGTAAACGATTCCATGCCTTCTAATTGGGAATTCTCGAATTGTTTTCCCATGTGTCACCCCATAGGAGTCACAAGCGGATCGTTAAATATTACATCCGGACAGGATTATTATCTAAATTGCCATTTTTACCCTCATAATACTCCTGGAGAAGGGTTTGTAACTATGGAAATCACCGATAGTAGTACAACAGAGCTGGTTACATGGGTTGGAATTGCTGGTAGCGTCGGAATTATTGACAGTTGGTATAGTAGCCAAAATAATATTAAAGTTATTTATGATTTAAATGGAAAGATTGTAAGAAATTTTGAATCAAATAATTTTTATATTGTGCAATACGAAGATAACACCCTAGGTAAAGTTTTTGTTAACGGGCAATAAAAGAACTGTCAGTTAAACATTTTAAAAAAGCAATTAAATCTTGCTTTTGGAGCTTAGAAAGATTGAAAGCTTTAATCCTTTCGTCCTTATTAGGATTTTTCTCTCCCCCTTTTATATAATGGTCAATTACTCCTTCTAAAGTTTTTATATTTCCGTCGTGCATATAAGGATAAGTAATCGATATGTTTCGTAATGTTGGTACTTTGAATTTGCCATTATCACTTTGATCTAAGGTAACTCTCATTTTACCAACATCGTTATATTTTTCATACAGACCAGTATTGACAATTTCTCCATTTGAAAAATTAAATCCACTATGACAGGAAGAACAATTTAACTTATTATAAAATAGTTTCATTCCTCTAATTTCACTAGCATTTAATGCCAATGAATCTCCATGAAAATTATATTGGTCAAACCTTGAATTACTACTGATTAAAGTTCTTTCATAAGAAGCAATAGCATTGGAGATAACTTTTGGATTTGGTTCTTCACCAAATGCTTTTTTAGAAAGTTCAACATATTTTTTATTCTTTTTCATTCTTTCAGCAACTAAAAGAATATGAAAATCAAACTCATTTTTTTCATGAATAGGTACAATTACTTGAGCTTCTAATGAGGGGTTAACCCCATCTCTTAGAAAGGAATGGTTATAAGCAATATTTGTTAAAGTGGGTGTATTTCTAGAAACCGTTCTATCTTTTATTCCTTTAGCTTTCTTTAACTGATCGGTAAATGCATATTTTGGATTATGACACGAAGCGCAGGAAATGGATGAATCTCTTGATAACATTTTATCAAAAAAAAGCATTTTTCCTAACCTGATTTTTTCTGATGTTATTGGATTTTCTTTAGGAACTACTAGCTTTGGGAAACCTGAAGGAACAGAAAAGAAAATAGTCTTATTTTTAAAAGAAAAAAAGAAAAAAGTAATAATTAAAAAAAGTAAAACTTTTTTATTGAACAACATTAAACTTTTTATATATCGTTTCACTTCCATTTTCTATAGTAACAATATATAAACCAGAGGGAAATTCTTTCAAGGGAAAATAGCTTCCTTCGTTTTGTAAGTTATTTTCAATAATATGTATTTTACCATTTAGATCAGTAATTTTCAGATTAACTTTATTAGAATTTTCAAAATGATAATTGATTGTCGGAGCATAGCTTAAAGTATTGTCTATATGTATGAAATTATTGTTTGTTAAGCCTTTATCATTAGAAGAAGTCACATTGAAAGTTTCAAATACATTCATTTGATAGGAATTATTACACATTATCAAATTATTTGTGCTGCTGCTATGGTCAATTCCAGCAGTTGCTAAATTAATTCCTGAAAGAAATTTTTCTGCATTTACTTTTAGGTCTATATATATAGTATCGTTAGAGCCAACAGGTGTTATATTAATTTGATCTACAGGGCTCAACATTTGATCACCAAGGGCTTGTAATTCAAAACGAGTATCTGGATTATTATCGTTATTTGAGTCAGTAAATCCGTTTGTGACTACGAAAAAGTACCCAGAAGGCCAACCCCAATCCATTGGAGGACTTTTAGGACCCAATGGATGGCTTGCAGGATAATTAGTTGTATTTCCGCTATTTGCAATTTGATCAACACCAACGTCGAAAGATATAGATTCAAGAGAAGAAACTGGAAAATTTCCTAAATAATAGTTCGTAATATGTCCACTTGCTAAAACATAAGTATTATTTAACACAGTCATTTGTCCACCATCATGAAATAATTCAAATCCAGATAAATAATATTGGAGTCTGGTATATTTATTAATAATTCCATCTGTTTCAAAATTTTGATTGTATTGAAATGTGGATTGATTTAAATAATGATTTAACCTTAAAACAATATTTTTCTGTGCACTTGAGTTTATACAGATTATGGTACAAAGAGCTATAACTATTTTTTTCATGTTGTAAAAATATAAAAAAAATTTAAGGAAAATCTACAAGTTTATGTAATTTTTTATCCCAAAGTTTGCCTTTCATGTGAGAGAATAACTGTGATAATTTTACTTCTTTAAAAGTTATGAAATTTTTCACATGATTATGGGCTTTTGATAAGTTATAACAAGGTATTAATGGGTTTAAATGGTGTATATGATGATATCCAATATTGCAGGTAATTTTTTTCATGAAAGGGCCAAAAATAAGAAAGGAACTCCCATGTAATGAAGCATCTTCATTTGTCCAATTATCGCCACTTATCCAATAAGTATTTTCAAACTGATGCTGTAAATAAAGTACAATAGACACTAAAATATAGCATGAGTACAATGGAATAAAATAACCAAAAAACAAAGAATATATCCAATTATTTTCAATTGCTAAATAGATAATTCCAGCAATCAAAATATCATATATTAAAGTAAGTATTTTTTCTTTTAATCCAAGTTGAGGTAAAGGTATTCTAGTAACCAACAACATTAGAATTGGAGCAATTACGAGTCTAAAAAAGGCAGATCTTAAAAAACGGTAAATTATTCTTTTGTATAAGCTGGAGTTAATATATTCCTCAATAGTCATAGTCATCGCTTCGGGGTTTATATGTCTCTTATCTAAATTGGCAGCAGTAGCATGATGCATTTTGTGCATGTAACCAAAAAACTCATTGGGAATTAAGTTCAAAAAGCTCATTAAGTTTCCAGCTAAAGAATTTTTCCATTGTTTTTTATATAAAGCGTTGTGAGAAGCATCATGTAATAAAACAACAGATCTACATAAAATAAGAAAGATAACTGGGTACATCAAAAAAGTAATAATAATTAATTTATGAAAACTTATTATGGCCAAAAAAATGCTTGTAAAACCTAAAAAAGCAGTAGATAAAATATAGTAGTTAGAAATCGATTCAACCGGTTTTTGAAAACTTCTTAATATCTTATTTAACGAGTTTTTCATGCTTTAAAATAAATTATTTTTAGATTTAAAATTCAAATAATTTTAGAATTAATTCAAAGTAGAATTTAATTTAATAAACTTTAAAAAACCAATAATACCATGTATAATTAGGGCAAATAATACCAACAATAAATAGGGTTCAGTAATCTCTAATACTACTATATATAAAATTGTAATTGGAACAGCTAATAACAACCAGACTACTAAACCTATTTTTCTTCCATTAGAAATGCCACCTAAAGCAGTAGTTCCAGAAAATACAATAGCGAATAAAGGGGCTAAGGATTCAAAAGACCAAGTTTGCTCGTAATTAATGTAAATTAAGAACAAAAGAAATAGAAAAAAAGATCCAGAAATCGTATAAAAATTCTTTACATCAATATACTGTCTATTTTTCTTTTTCTGTTTAATTTTTCTAAATATATTATTCATTAGGGGACTTAAATTAGCTATAAAGGGATTCTTTGGATTGACATTATCAACCGTCCCATATTTTATCTTTACATCCTTTCTTTCCATTTGAAAAGTCCCAAAAAGTTTATCCCAAATAATAAATGTACCGCCCATATTTTTTCCTAAATATTGCTCATTCTTTGCATGATGTACACGATGGTGGGAAGGTGTCATAAGTATCTTTTCAAGAAAACCCGCATTTATAATAAATGCATTATGATTGAAAAATTGAATAAAGTAGTGAACTCCGGAAACCACAAGAAACTGTTCCAAAGGTACTCCTAAAAAAGCTAATATTGAAAAAAAAGGGAATGATGATAGGGGTTGAAACCAAGAGTTTCTTATTCCTAAAGAAAGATTGAAATGTTCGGGTTGATGGTGTGTATGATGAATCTTCCAAAGGAGATTGGTGTTATGGTGTAATCGGTGAGACCAATAAAAGCATAAATCCCAAGCAAAAACCACTATTACCCTCTGTAAATAAATTGGTATATTTTCAAAATAATTTAAAGTATAATTTATACTGATGTATTTATATAAAAATAATATAACTCCTCTAAATAACCACACCATTATATGTCCAGTATTTATATTTGTTACGATCTCTTTCCACGGAAGATTTTTGCCTTGAATTTTCGATAAAAAGAAAAGCTCAACAACTATTAATAAAAAAAGCACTGAAGTCCCTAAAAATAAGTACATATTTATTTTTCAATTTTAAATATAGTAATATTCAATTAAGTTAAAGTGATTAATTTAATACTTAAAAGTATTTATATTTCACCTCTTTATATTTTATAAGTAATTGAAAATAAGAAAGTTAATTGTATAAAAACTTAGAAAATAAATCCTAATTTATATTACCCTTTTTTGGATACTTTATATAAAAAGATCTAATTTAATTAGTAAATTACTAGCACTTAGAATATTTTAATTACACTAGTAATTAAGTATTTCTTAACAAATTAAAATTTAATGTATTTAAAAAACAACCCCATTTTAAAATATAGATTTACCTATAATTTTTTATGGTTAATTGAACACTTTACTTCCATAAAATCATTCGAAAAAAAGCGTTTGAAGATTTCATCTAAAATAGCATCTAAAATTACATTAAATGAAAATGAAAGAATATCTAATGTAAAGATTGAAACTGAAATCTCAGCAAAGGATTTTCATAAAAAATATTTTAACAATCCACAACCTGTAGTCTTTAAAGGTGCGGCAAAAAAATGGCCTGCGTTTAACAAATGGAATCCAGACTTCTTTAAAGACCATTATGGACAAACTAAAGTGATTTTATTTGAAGCATCTGTAAATAATTTAGATTCAAATGAAATTAGTGAAACTACTTTAGTGAATTTTAACAAATTCATTGAAATGATGCAATCGGGAAGTAAAGAATATGTTCGATTTTCCCCCATTTTAGATAAAAACCCTGAACTATTAGAAGATATAGATAATAATTGGCTCTTAAATTTTTCCAATTCAAAATCTAAAAACACCAAACATCAGCTTTTTATTGGAGGAAAAAATACATCTACATCTATTCATTCTGCAATTGGATCTAATTTGTTTGTACAAGTTCACGGTAGAAAAGAATGGTATATTTATGATACTTTTTATAATTCTTTAGTACAACCAAAAGTTGATAGATCTGTTTTTTTTAGAAGTAGTGTTAGTGCAAAAAAACCTGATGAAATTTTTAAAAAAGCCAGAGGATGGAGAGTTGTATTAGAACCAGGTGACATTCTTTACAATCCCCCATTTTTTTGGCACGAAGTACATAATTTAGATACTACAGTAGGTTTTGGATACAGATGGTTTTCATTTAACGAGATTATTAAATCAAGTCTTATCAAATTCATTTTGACTATCACAGCCACTAATCCTTCAATTAGAAAGGCCAAAAAATTAGAAGAGAATTTTGCAAAAGTGTATGAACATGTTTTATCAAAGAGTCTTAAATAATTTCTTTGTAATATTTTCTCATAAACGGAATATCATCTGGATCTAAGTACTTTTTTAATTTATAGGAACTTTTAGGTTTAGATTTAAATTTCATATGATTTGTATTTAAAATTTGATTTATGTACTTGAGATTTAATTCTAAAAATTGGAATAAACTTTTGTAATGTTTTTCCTCTTTTTTTATTAGTAATTCAAAATCTAAATAATGATGTTTATGATCTTTATTCTTAGTAAAAATTTTATGAGTATGGAAGAACCAATCTTTGATTATAGTCTCAATTTTTAATTTTAATTCTTCTTTCATTGCAACAGATGAAAATGTACTAAATAATAATTCGTTTAAATTTATGGTAGAATTTATTATACGGTTCGGGCATCTATTTATAGTTAAAATCTTAGCATCTTTAAAATGGAAGTAAAGAGATTTTATTTTACCCATCATAAATGGATTTTTAGACAGAAATTTCTTTTTTCCGTTTCTATTAAAAACATAGTTATGTCTTTGAACATGCCTTAAATATTGGTTCATAATCTTGTTCTGTTTTTTAAAATCTAACTGTTTATCAAGGTTTAAAAGTTGATCAAAAACATTGCTTTCCGGATAAAAATATTGAAGATATGGAGATGATAGATTCCAAAGTAAGACCAGTTCATCTTCTTCAGGTTGTTCCAATCCGGTATTATGAAGAGATACCAATTTTTTGAAAATTAAATTAGATAAAAAAATTACTAACTTTTTAACTCCTAAATTCATCTTATTATCAATTCTAATAAAATTTAGAATCACCAATTTCTGTATTATTGAAGGAGCAAAAATTAACTCCCATAATTTCATCGAAGTGAATTCTTCTTTTAAAGATGATAAAAAATGGAAAAGCATAGTTGTTCCGGTCCTTGGCATAGAAACAATAAAGACAGGCTGTTTAATTTTTATTTTTTTAAAGCTGAAAAACAAAACATAATCCATCATTAAAAAGATATTATTGACCACAAAGAGGAATATGAAAAATGGAACCATTATTAAGACCATTAATAATCTTTTTAAATATGGAAATCTCATATTTTTTGGATTGATCGAAAACAATTCGGTAATTAATTTTATCATCATTGATTCAGTACTTAATAAGTAAACTTCCTATTGAAAATCCTGCAGAAGTTCCACTTAATAAACAAATATCTCCCCTTTTGATTCTTTGATCTTCAATTGCATCAATAAAAGTTAAAGGAATGGAAGCAGCAATACAATTCCCATATTTATATAAAGTTTCTATTACAACTTCATTACTTAAAGAATACATTTTTTTAAATAATAACAACCCTAATTTAGAAGCTTGATGAGGAATAATTTTATCTACATTTTTAATCTTATAACCGGTGTTTTTAAAGAACTCATCTAAAAATATTGGAAGTTCAATATTAGCAAGCTTTAGTAAGTTTTTTCCTTTCATTTGAAAACTGTGAATATTTTTATCATAGGGATGAAACTTAAAAGGTTTTTTAATGCCTCCCCCCTCAATCTTTGTTAGATCAACTCCGTTAGTATAGGTTCGATGTTCACTTTTAATTAAGTAAGATTCATTATTATTATCATACTCAACTATGACTGCTGCTGCAGCATCTCCAAATAATGTAATCGTTTCCCAGTTGTCTTCGTTAAGATGTTTAGATGAAACTTCTGAGGATACAATTAATACTTTTTTGGTATGCTCATTCATAACATTAGCAGCGTATTGAAATGCAGTTAAAAAACTTAAGCAAGTAGTATTTAAATCTATTGCAGGAAAATTGTATTGTTCTGCATTTTTAATTTGGCTTTTTATAACCGAGGCTTGATTAGGAATAATATGATCAAAACTTGCCCCAGCAGAAATAAGTAAATCAATTTCCTTGATATGTGAATTAGAATTATCTAAAGCTGACTGTGCTGCTTTTGCTCCCATAAAGCCAACAGTTTCATTATTTGTCCAATGTCTTTGTTTAACACCCGAATTTTTATGTGACCATCCAATTGGTATATTAAATTTTTTTTCTAAATCGTTGGAAAGTACCTTTTTAGGCAAGAACTTTCCTACTGCAGTAATTCTTATTGGTTTATTTAAATTCATTTTTAATTCTTCTTAATTTGGTTCCCTTAATATGGTCCAATGTGTCTACTTTATGGATATGAATATCAGAGATTTTGAATTTCTCTAAAAGTTTTACAATTGATTTTTTTGCTTTTTCAAAATATTCCAGTTTACCATCTACAAATAAGTTAACTGTATTTTCTTTTATTTGGGTTAAGGAGTAATTTATAATATTATCATCTGAAAAAACGATAGCTCGTCTTATAAAATCAGGAAATACAACCACTTCTTTCCCCATAGAATTTAAAAATTTCAATGCATCATCTTTTCTACCCTCAATCATTTCTATAGCTGTTGAATTAAGGGAGCAATCACAATCAAATTTTTCATGAATAATATCGTCTAACTTATATCTAATTACTGGTTGGGTAATTCTTTCTAAGTCTGTAATTATTGGATAAAACCTTTTTTTTTCTGTATCTAAATATTCTTTTTCTATTATTAAAAAATCCTCATTAAAATGTAAGTTCCCATTCTCACAAGTATGAGCTAAAAAACCTTCGTTACATTGGTAAACCTGATGAATTTTTTTACAAAAGATTTTTTCTAGGTATCCTTTATCTTCATTACTAAGAACTTCAGCAACTGAAATAATTTTATCAGGATTTATTTTTAACCCTTTATTTTGAACAGCATCTGCAATAACTAAAAGCATGCTAGTCTGAGCAACTAAAATGGTCGGATCTAATGATTGTAATCTTTCCAAATTTTTTTCATTAGAAATTAATAAATCAAAAAAATTAAAATTTATCCACTTTGAATTTACAGATTCATATAAGTTACTATTAGCTCTTAAAAAAAAAGCAATTTTTCTTTTTTTAAATGACCAACCTATTACTCTATCAATTACAGCAGCTGTCCAATACGCTCTTTCATTTTCACTAGCTAAAAAAACACTTTTATTTCCTGAAGTTCCAGTCGATAAACCAACTGTTATATCATTAATACTAGGTTTAAAATTTCTAGTATTCTCAGCTTTTAAGGCAACTTTAACTGCATTTACATACTTTATTGATTTAGTATTTATTAAGTCAAAATTTTTTAAAAAATCTTTTTTTTCTAAAACCGGAAAATTTTCAAAAGGACTTGTAGTATATGACTTGTAAAATGGAGAGTGACTTATTTTTTTTAAAAGTAAGTTCCATCTTATTTTCTGAATTTTTTTAATATTATTTTTGAACAGAAATTTAAGGATTTTAATCTCCAATAAATTATATAAAATCTTTAATTTAAAGTTCATTAGAAAAAAATATATCTGAGACTAATTTATCAGTTGTAGCT
>NZID01000035.1 GCA_002691605.1 Crocinitomicaceae bacterium | reverse complement strand
AATAAAAATTTTATATGTTTTTAAAACTTTAATTCTTTTAGTCATTATTCTAAATTTAAATATGCTTCCAATCCATGAAGTCCTCCTTCTCTACCATAGCCACTTTCTTTATATCCACCAAATGGTGACGTTGGATCAAATTTGTTGTAGGTGTTTGCCCAAATTACACCTGCTTGAAGTTTTGAAGTTAAATTAAATATTTTTGACCCTTTATCAGTCCAAACACCTGCTGACAGCCCATAAGGTGTATTGTTAGCTTTTTCTATAGCTTCTTTTGTAGTTCTAAAAGTTTGAATAGCTAGGACAGGTCCAAAAATTTCTTCTTGAGCAATGGTATGAGATTGAGAAACATTTGTAAATAAAGTGGGAGCACACCAAAATCCCTTATTAGGGATTTGACAATTTAACTGAAAAATTTTGGCCCCTTCTTTTTTACCTAAATCAATATACTTATTAATAGTATCTAATTGACTTTTTGAATTGATAGCTCCAATATCGGTATTTTTGTCTAGTGGATCTCCTAGAATTAAGGACTGAATTCTGTCTTTTAACTTTCTAATAAATATCTCATTTACTGACTCCTGTATTAATAATCGAGAGCCCGCACAACAAACATGCCCCTGATTAAAGTAAATTCCATTTACAATTCCTTCTACTGCTTGGTCTAATGGGGCATCGTCAAAGACAATATTAGCAGCCTTACCTCCTAATTCCATAGTGGATTTTTTAGAAGACCCTAAAATGCTTTTCATTATTGATTTTCCTACTGTTGTTGACCCAGTGAATGCAATTTTATCAATATCATTATGATTAACAATCAGTTCACCCGTTGAGGCTGCTCCAGTAACTATATTTACAACTCCATTAGGAAGTTCAGCTTCTTGAATTATTTCGGCCAATTTTAAAGCAGTAATAGATGTGGATTCAGCTGGTTTTAAAACTACTGTATTTCCAGTCGCAAGAGCTGGAGCAATTTTCCATGCAGCCATCATAAGAGGAAAATTCCAGGGAATTATTTGGCCTACAACACCCATAGATTTAGGTTTTCTATTAGGAAATGCAAAATTTAATTTATCAGCCCAACCAGCATAATAAAAAAAATGAGCTGCGGCCAAAGGAATATCTATATCTCTAGACTCTCTAATCGGTTTGCCTCCATCCAGACTTTCAATAATAGCCAACTCTTTAGCCTTTTCTTGAATTATTCTTGCAATTCTAAAAATATATTTCCCCCTTTCATTTGGTGCCATTTTAGACCAAACATCATTATACGCATTCCTAGCAGATTTTACTGCAAGGTCAATGTCTTTGGTATTGGCCTCAGCTATAAGTGCCAATTTAGTTTCGTTGGAAGGATTTATGCTTGGAAAATACTTTCCTGAATTAGGATCAATAAATTTTCCATTAATAAAAAGTCCATACTTTTCATTTATTTGAATATGATCTGTATTTTCAATTGAAGGAGATAGATTCCAATTTCCATTAAATTCTAAAGGTTCTATATCTAAATTCATTGTTTAATCTTTTGAGAAATAAAATTTGGATTGGTACTTCCCTGTCTGTTGTTTTACTATTTGCATAAGAACATCATTAGCAAGACTGCTTGCTCCAAAACGAAACCAGTTTTTATCTAACCATTTAATTCCTAGTGTTTCCTTTAAAAGCATTAAATATTGTAAAGCTAATTTAGCGTTTGAAATTCCTCCAGCTGGTTTCATTCCTACCATTTTACCAGTTGAATAATAATGATCTTTGATTGTCTCTAACATAACAAGTGTTATTGGAAGAGTAGCAGCAGGAGAAATTTTACCAGTTGATGTCTTTATAAAATCAGCTCCAGCACTAATAGCAATTTCGCTAGCTAATCTTATATGGTCATAATCTCCAAGTTCTCCAGTTTCTAATATTACTTTTAATCTAGCGTCTTTTGCACATAAATCTTTAATAGTTGCAATTTCATCATAAACATAATTATACTCTCCTGCGTGAAACTTTCCGCGACTAATAACCATGTCCACTTCGTTTGCTCCATTTGAAATAGCTTCTTTTGTATCTTTAATTTTAACTTCAAGAGTAGAATTACCACTGGGAAAAGCTGTTGCTACGCTTGCCACTTTAACATCATATTGTCGAAGTGCATTAACTGCAATTTTAACCATATTTGGATAGACACAAATAGCAGCTACATTTGGTAGGTTGGGAACTTTAATATGAAGATGAGTTGCTTTATAACATAATTGCTCTACCTTTTTAGGGGTGTCCATTCCCTCTAATGTCGTTAAGTCAATCATACTAAGAATCATTTTCAATCCCTGAATCTTTGAAGATCCCTTTAAACTTCTTTTGGTGATTCTGTTAACTCGGTCTTCAATACCTACCTTGTCAACTTTAGTATTTGAAAAAAATTTAGACAATTATCTTATAATTAATAACTCAAAGGTAAGGAATCCGATAATAAACGATAATTAATCTAGTTTATTTATAGATTTGAAAAAAAAATTAACTTCTTATGGAACATCTTTTTTCATCCAAAAAAGGATTAATATCCAGAAAAAAAAAAGAAACTCTTTTAAATCAAAAAGGAACATGTCTTTGGCTAACTGGACTTTCTGGATCTGGAAAGACCACCATTGCAAAAATAGTTTCTGAAAAACTTCATAAAAATGGAATTCTAACTAATGTGTTAGACGGAGATAACATAAGGTTGGGGATTAATAGTAATTTAACTTTTAGTGAGGAAGATCGATTAGAAAATGTACGAAGATCTGCGGAAATTGCTAAACTTTTTGTTGAATGCGGAATAGTAACTATNTGTTGTTTAGTGAGTCCAACTGTTAAAATNAGAAAACTTGCTAAAAAGATTATTGGTGAAGAAGACTTTAATGAAATATANATTAGTACTTCATTAAAACAATGTAAGAAAAGAGATACAAAAGGGTTATATAAAAAGGCTGAAATGGGATTAGTTCAAAATTTTACTGGAATATCTGCCCCTTACCAAGCTCCTATTAACCCCAAGCTTTCCATTCCAACCCAAAATTTATCAAAAGAAGAATCATCTGAAATTTTATTTAATTTTACATACGATTTAATCAAATAAAATTTGAAAAATTACCAATTAAACCATTTGAAAGAATTAGAAGCCGAATCTCTTTTTATAATTAGAGAAGTTGCTTCACAATTTGAAAATCCTGTTTTGCTTTTTTCAGGTGGCAAAGACTCTATTGTATGTTATCATTTAGCTAGAAAGGCCTTTTATCCGGCAAATGTTCCCTTTCCATTAATGCATATAGATACTGGNCATAATTTTGATGAATTATATACTTTTAGAGATCAATTAATTAAAGAAACTGGTGGGAGATTAATTATAGCTTCTGTTCAAAANTCTATAGATGATGGCAAAGTAATTGAAGAAAAGGGAATTAATTCTAGTAGAAACAAATTACAAACNACTACTTTACTAGACAGCATTGAAGAATATCAATTTGATTGCGCTATGGGAGGAGCCAGAAGAGATGAAGAAAAAGCAAGAGCNAAGGAACGTTTTTTTTCTCATAGAGACGAATTTGGTCAGTGGAATCCAAAAAATCAAAGGCCTGAAGTTTGGAATCTATTTAATGGGAAAAAAAACATGGGGGAGCATTTTAGAGCCTTTCCAATTAGTAATTGGACCGAAATGGATATTTGGCAGTACATTTTACAGGAAAAAATCAAAATCCCTTCATTATATTTTTCTCATCAAAGACCCTGTTTTAAAAGAAATGGTATAATCATGGCCAAAACAGGGTTTGTGGTTACTAAACCCGAAGAGAAAATTAAACCCATGCAAATTAGATTTAGAACTATTGGAGATGCTACCTGTACTGGAGCGACAATTTCNAATGCAGATAATATAGAGAAAATTATNGCAGAAGTTGCTGCCTCAAGAATAACTGAAAGAGGAGGTCGGTCAGACGATAAAAGATCAGAGTCTGCCATGGAGGACAGAAAAAAAGAAGGCTATTTTTAAACTCCTATGAGCAATAAATATTTAAATATGGACTTACTTAGGTTCACGACTGCTGGAAGCGTTGATGATGGCAAAAGTACTTTAATTGGTAGATTATTATTTGATAGTAAGTCCATTTTTGAAGATCAAATGGAAGCTATCGAATCTGTTAGTACTAAAAAAGGAGAAGATCAAGTAAATTTAGCGTTACTTACCGATGGCTTAAGAGCTGAAAGAGAACAAGGAATTACTATAGATGTTGCTTACCGTTATTTTGCAACGCCTAAAAGAAAATTCATTATTGCAGATACTCCTGGACATATTCAATATACCAGAAATATGGTTACAGGAGCAAGTACTGCTAACCTAGCCATTATATTGGTAGATGCTAGAAATGGGATAGTTGAACAAACTAAAAGACATTCTTTTATTGCTTCTTTATTAGGAATTCCTCATATAATATACTGTATNAATAAAATGGATTTAGTAAATTATAAGGAAGATGAATTCTTAAAACTCAAAAAANAATTGTCAAATTTTAGCTCTAAACTTACATCTAAAGACGTTAGGTTTGTTCCTATTAGCGCTTTAAAAGGGGATAATATTGTCAACAGATCTTCTAAAATGAAATGGTATGAAGGAAGTACATTATTACATATTTTAGAAAATATACATATAGCATCTGATTATAATCTTATTGATTGTCGTTTCCCAGTTCAAAATGTAATTAGACCTCAAAAAGAAGAATTTCATGACTTTAGAGGATATGCTGGAAGAATTTCTGGTGGAATTTTTAAAAAAGGAGATGAAATAGTNGTTCTCCCATCTGGATTTTATTCGAAAATTAAATCAATTTATAATTTTGATNAACAATTAGAAGAAGCTTTTGTTCCTATGTCTGTGACGATGACTCTAGAAGATGATTTAGATATTAGTAGAGGAGACATGTTGGTGAGAGCTAACAATCAGCCTCAGGCTACACAAGATATTGATTTAATGATTTGTTGGTTGGGAGAAAATCCTCTTTCAGAAAAGGGTAAATATATAGTTAAACATACTTCAAAAGAAGTAAGAGGAATTATTAAAAAAGTTCTTTATAAAGTAGATATAAATACCCTTCACNGAAATGAAAATGATAAANTAATAAGNAGTAATGATATCGCNAGAATCTCCATTAGAGTTACTCAACCCTTATTTATAGACAAGTACCGTAAAAACAGAGTTACTGGTAGCTTAATAATTATTGATGAAAATACCCACAATACGATAGGGGCAGGAATGATAATCTAACTTATCCTAAATTTAATTGGAAGCGTAAATCTAGCATTTACAGCNGTACCTCTTTGTTTACCTGGCGTCCATTTAGGCATAGATTTTACAACTCTTTGAGCTTCACTATCAAGAGTTTTATGTACTCCTTTAACTACTTTAACATCTTTAATAGTTCCATCTTTCCATACAACAAATTGNACAAATACCTTTCCTTGAATTCCATTTTCTTTAGCCATTTCTGGATATTGAATATTTTTTCCTAGATATTCATAAAGTTTCGCCATACCACCAATAAATTCAGGATTTTCTTCNACTACATCAAAAATTTGTTCTACAACAGGCTCAGGTTCTTCTTCTACTTCTATTACAATATCTATATCGGCTTCCTGATCTATAATAATGACATTTGTTTCTTCTCTTTCGTCTTCTTCTTCAAGAACTTCTACTTCTTCTGGTGGAGCAGGCGGTGGCGGTGGGGGCGGTGGGGGCGGTGGAGTGTTAGGATTAATTTCCACCACTTCCTCATCTTCAAGTGCTGTCAATGAAGATTCTATACTAGCACCAGCTAAATCAATTTTCTTATATTCAACTAGGCATAAAATAAATGCTGTAACGAGAACTAAACCTGAAAGAANATATACTGTTCTAGATTTAAAATCTTCTGCATCTACTTCTGTATTTTTTTTGGGTTTCATTCTATTGGGNAAATTTAATATTTAAATGTAATAAACCAATAATCATACCAAAATGAATTCAACTTATGCTATTTTCATAATCTGAGGGAGATAATAAATCAGCTACTTCTGACCTATCACTTACTTTAAGTTTAATCATCCAACCTTCATTGTAAGGATCTTCATTTACTTTTTCCGGGTTGGCTTCTAAAGANTCATTAAATTCTATTATTTTNCCAGAAATAGGCATAAATAAATCNGATACAGTTTTAACAGCTTCCACAGTTCCAAAAACTTCTTCTTTATCTAATGTTTCATCAATTGTATCTACTTCCACATAAACAATATCGCCTAATTCTCCTTGTGCAAAATCAGTAATGCCAATTGTAGCAATTTCACCATCAATTTTGATCCATTCATGGTCTTTGGTGTATTTTAAATCTTTAGGAACATTCATTATAAAATATTTTTGAGCAAATTAANAAAAAAATCATCTAAGTTGAAATCTAATTGCAAATCCTGCATTAGTATTTGCTGTTGGAAAAGAAGTAGAAACAAAAGGAGTATTTACCCTTCTATCAAAATAAATTCTAAGCATTAATTGCTTTGTGAGGTTATAATCTCCTGAAAACTGAATATTTACCGCTCGTTGACCTGCAGTTGCCTGATTTTGATTTTCTATGATTTTTCTTGTAATAGTTTTATTATCTCTTACAGAAACATCTAATCTCATTCTCAAATCACTAGGATCCAGAGTTTTACCTGCTATTTTTACTGGAAGGGATAATTTTCTCCATGTATATCCGGAACCAAATTTTATTTCGCTTCCCTTTATTTCAGTAATTTGGTTATTTGCTAAACTCAAGGAAATATTTCTATCTTTTTTGATCTCTAATTTTACAGACATATTATTTGATAATGTAAGATCTACACCCAACAAAGGAGCAAACTGTTCTAGAATATTTAAAGTCATAATTTGCTTTTGAGAAATAAAATTACCAGCGATATCCGTTTCGGTGGCATTACCATTGTTGTCCCATTGTCCATTTAAATTAGTTGTGTAATTTCCAACAGAAAAATTGGATCTGTAAGCATGAGTAAATGATAATTTTTTAATGTATTTCCTAAGTGCTTTAATTTTTCCAATTCCATCAAATGTAATTCTCCAATTTGGAACTGGAATTCTTCTACTTAAAGGATTAATATTATTAATATTCGGAGTCTCTCCAAGATAAGCACAAATAAAAGATCCAATAATGACATCTTGCTGAGTGCTATCATAACCTGTATAATACCCTGAGCTTTCTAAATTATTACTTGCATTCGGATTAGCCTGAGACATTAAACTAGATATTGATTCTCGATAAGAGAGTAAATTTTCCCAAATTTGATTAGAAAGTGTCGTGTCATTCATTTTGTCCTGGTCAAAAGCTGTCCTCCAAGAAATTATAGAACTACTAAAGGAGCCATTAAATTGATTATTTAGAAGATCGAAATTTCTATCNGCATCTAATCCTAAATTAGAAGTTCTATTTTCCATTAAGTTTCTATCAGCAGATAAGTCTATCCGTAAACTTTTAATGGGTTTTATNGATGCTTTAAATGTCATATTTTCAGTATGATTAACAGTATATTGAGTGCTTATATATTGATAATTATTGGTGTCTACTAACCAATCGTTTCGTGCAGCATGGTGAGCAAAAATTAAATCAGTTTTATTACCCAATAAATCTCTTTCTTGATATCCACCAACTATAAAATCTAATCCTGGNGCAAGCCANTTATTATCCATTCCCAANAGATTGGTTCTANTAGCATATCCAGGCATCATAATTCCATCGTTAGTATTGAATGTGGCATTAANACTTTTAATCGACATTAATATTCTTGCAAACTGGTCAATTATTTTATTTGATTCTGATTCTTTCTTTTTCTTTACAATTTCTGATTTTTCCCCACTTTGTTTCGCTTTNGACCCTCCTTTNGTTGTGTTACTCCTAGATCTAGACCCTCGAGAATTTCCATATTTTTTATTCACTTTTTTCAAATAGGGTACTTTATTATAAAGTGTAATAAAATTTAATTTACCCGACCAAGCTACTACTCTAGAATTCTGAACGATATTTCCAATAGATAAAGTATCATTATCCAATGCCAAAGGGGCTCTTGTCCAATCAAAATTTCCAGTATATCTTGTTGTAAGTGAAATCCAATCTGTAAGTGGAAAATTTTTTAACGGCCATTTAAAAGATACATTTCCTACATGATTATAATTCATGTTTTCCCCAAAAGTTTTTAAACTATTAGTGACTAAATCTTGGTCAATTTGATCTTCATAACCAAAAATACCGTAATCTATTCTTCCAGGTGTTTCTCTAACAAAGGCTCCGTTAGCAGCTTGTAAATCAAATTTTAAATTTCTAGTGATATCGTATTTAAAATCGTAATTCCTATCCCAATTAAATTGCTTTCCATATTGAGGTACTTCAAAATTTTCTCCTCCTGGAAAATTATACCGGGTTGAAAAAATATTATACGTTCTATTCATATTAGATCTAACAGCAATTTGTTTTGGAAGTAAATAAATATTAAAATCTCTTATCAGTCTCAGCCATTTAGATTTTCTTAAATATTTATTTTTCTTAAATGGTTCAAAAGGTTGAACTTTACTATTATATAAATAGTTTACAGATCCTAAATAGTTTCTCTGTAAATCCTGTCTAGTGTTAATGTCTCTATGAGATAATTCAGTAAAAGAATAGTTAAAACTAAAATTGGAAATATCCCAGGGTAAAGCAATTTTTTGAGCGCTTTTCTTTTTCTTTTTAGGCTTTTCTACTATTTCTTCTTTCTCATTACTTATTTCTTTAATTACTTCTTTTTTTGAACTGGTTTTTTTGGGACCCTTATTTTTTTTCTTATTGTCAAATTTGATATTTGTAAAATTGATAGATTTTCTTTCTGTTAGGTCAATACCATTATAGAATCTGTTATTCCATAAATTCTCAGTTTCATTAACCTCTTTTTCAAATAATAAGTCTGGACTTAATGGATCGTAAAGTGGCTTAATTACATTTCTTGAATAACCTACATACATGGGTAAATTTATTCCCGATTGATCGCCAAAAAACTTATCTAACTTTACAGTACTTGACGCATCAAAACCATATATAAACTCTTGCTGACGTTCGCTTACTCTCTTTTCTATACTTCCAAAACCAGGAGTAGAATAATTTCCAGAAAGAGCAACATCTGCAAAATCAGCTAAATTAGCTGTCATTCTTCCTATTGCTGCCCATCCTCCATTCTCATTAAAGTCACTTAATCTTAATTCATTCACCCATATCTCTACACATTTTTCTAATCCATCATCTGGTTTCCATTGATTATTTGGATCATTACTTTTAGGATTTCTAACTCCAATCATAATGGTTTTCAAACCTTGTAAATTAGGATTTCCAACAACGGTAATATTTGAATTATTATTATCTGGATCTGTTCGAGTAAATCTATCAAAATTACTGAACTCGGTAGAGTTTCTATTCTTTTTTAACTCCTTTAGGTGATTTAAATTTATCGTTAAATTATTTTCCTGTGGCCAAACTGAGCTTGCAGCATTATTTCCCCATGGAGATATTTTAACCGGCATCTCATATTCATAGTAATTAGAGACAAAATCTGTTCCCAATCTTACAAACACAGTAGCTTCATTATCATTAATTGGCTCAGATCCGGCATTTGACTCCCCATGAACAAACATTTGGATTTTATTATAATTTCTTATATCAAGATTAACATTTCTGTAAATAGCCCTAGAATCTCCGTCTTTTAAGCCGCAAACATCTAGTACCAGACTTTGTTCATTTTGTTGAGCTAAATTAGCTGTTTGAAAGTTAGTTTCTCTAATAATACCCTCGGGCAAAACATAATTAATAGGGTCCCTAGTTCCGTTATCTTCTAGATTTACTGCACTTATATTAAAAAATGTATTTGCTTCTTCATTTTGAATATATTCTCCATTTGCAAGCAGACTACCTAAATATCTTCTCCACTCACCTCGGATTAATTCTAGTCTTGCAAATCTTAAAGTAACATTTTCACTCCAACCATGTAAAAACATCCTTATAAAACGTATAGATCTAAAATCTTGAATATCATTTACTCTTTTAGAAAATGATGTAACAGGAACTCTAAATTGGTACCAATAAACTTCTTTTTGTGTCTCTGGATCTATATATTGGACTTTGTCGGTAATAAAATTCTTTCCCACTTCCATCCTGCTAGGTTTAAAATCTATTTTATATTGAAAATAACTCTCCGATTCACTTAGATTATTATCCAGATTAATATCTTCTACGTTAGGAAGAGTAGAGGCAGAAGTAGGATAGCGATCTGCATTCATAGTATCTGACATTTCGGAAGTGGGAGAATTGCCATCGGGATTATTGTAATTTTTATATCTATCTCTAATATTTAATTCTTCAAGGTCGTAGTCATCGTCCCTATAATAATTGTAATTATCTCCAGATGGATCCTTAATGAATTTTGATATTATATTGGGGTCTGAAATATGATTTTGAATTTTAGAAACATAATTGTCAAAATAAGATAGCTCCTGATTATCGGAAAGACCGTCAAAACCAATATCTTGAAATTGTCTAGATGACAAGTTGTTATTGAAGGCGTTCACCACTACTTGAGTGTTAGGAACAACTCCCCATGAAGTATATTCTAATTCGTTAGAATAGGCATCGTAATCTCCATCTGGAGGTAATCCGTTTTCGAATGATTTTCTTCCGTCTCTTAAGAGATCTTCCGAAACATTTCCTAAGTTAAAGTAAAATTCTCCTCCAGAACTGTTTTCTGAATCCTCATTGAATGGGTCCATTACCCAAAATTGAATAAACTCAATATTAGCTGCTTCAAAATCATTAGTTGTCAATGTTCTCATTACCCCACCCCACCTAGTTTCTGGATTATTCAATTCTCCATTTAATGGATTTAAACCAGAACTATAATTACTTGGTTCCACATCAAAATTATAAGGACCTCTTTCTTTTGGATAATAGGAAATATCAAATACGGGGATATTGGTTAATTGTCCAGTTCCCAATTGTTTATTCGGAAATACTTCATCTACTAATACTTGTCTCATTAAATGATTTTTTTGAAGATCTGAACCTTTAATATGGCCAGGAGTTAGAGAAGATGTTTTACTATGAAATAAAGGGTCAATAACATACCATGAAAATTTAGCTCTATTCTTTCCATAATTAATATCATTATATAGCGACGCTTCAGGAAATAAATCTGGTTGACCTTGTGGGACAGACGCTAAAACCCAATTATTAATTGTTCTAATATCAATAGCACTTTGACTCCCCTCAAAATCATCAATATATGAAGATCCATTTTCTTGAGTAATATCTATAGCCTTATTATGCCCCGGAATTAAAGCAGCAACTTCTCCAGAAAAATTGACCATTGATTTTTGCTTTGTTTCTATAAATGGTAACATATCCACCCATTTAGTTAAAATTGGAACTTCTTTTTTAAACCCTCCATCAAGTCCCAACATGGTATTTGAAATAGGCTCATCTCCAGCATTGACCTTTGGAGTAAGAGGTCTTTCTTTTAATTTTAAAATAGTGGCCCCAATATTTGCATCTTTATTTATTTTATAATCTAAGTGTGTCCCCAGTAAGGTTTTCATCTGAACGCTGAATAAAGAATTACTTTCAAGGGATATTTTAATGGGGGTTCCAGAACTTAATATACCGTCATCAAGAATTTTAACTCTCCCTAAATTATAATCTACCATATACTGAGCACCTTCAGTCAAAATTTGACCCCCAGCAGTTACCACAACAGAGCCCTGAGGAATATTCATAGCATTTAATGAAATTTCAGAACTTACTGATGATTGATAGGTGCCTTTAATTTTAAATCTGTTAAGTTCTGGAAGTTGTTGAGCAGCTGTTTTAGTACTATCATATAATTGAGTAAAGGCTACTTTTTGAATTATAGAAGAGGATATTCCTTCATTCAACATTTTTTGCTCTATTGTTTTTCCAAAAGGCTCAATTGTAGTAAAGTATAGCCTGCCATTTCTTGGATTGATGGTTCCTCCATTAACAATTTTACCTTGGGAGGATGTAATAGGAATAAAATCAAATAAACCATCTTGATATAATTGCTGTTGTTGATTTAATCTATCTAAGTCTAAAAGTTGAATTAGTAGCTTATCATCAACCCCTGGCTTTGGAATATAATTAATATCGATAGATGTTGATGGGTTATTATACCAAATATCTAATCTAAAATTATTTGGATCTACTTGATAAGCACCAATAGAATAAACATTTTTCATCATCAAGTCCCATAATTTTTTCTTTGGATTTCTTACTGTTGATTTTAATAGCTTTAAGAAAAGAGCACTTTGTCCAGCTACACCATCTGTAGATAGTTCGCCAACTTGATAGGTTTTCCCCGCATAAGTGTATTGGTAAGCTACTCCAAGAACCTGGTCATTATTTAAGGATTGATTTAGAGAAATAAAACCTAATAATGAATTATAACTGAATTCATTTTGTCCTAACATTCTAGCATTTTCAACTTTTTCAAATTCAATTCCTTGCTCCATATTATAATTAGGTCCTGAAAGCTCATTACTAGCATTTACATAATTCCGAACATTAGAATTTGTGTTAATATTATTATAAAGACTATTATGAAAATTATCTGGTACTGTATATCCACCACTAATCCATGAAGGGTTTTCCAACTGACTTATTTTTGGCTCTCCCAAATCTGTAAAACATAAAATATTTCTTGTGTTTTGAATTGTATTGTTTCTATTAGTTACCCATACCTCAATTCTTTGAATTTGAACTCCAGATGTAATTATTGGGAGTGTTTTCATTGATTGATCATAAGTGTCTCTATAAAAAAAACTTAAGAAAAAATGACGGTTCTCTTCATAATTATCTGCATTTATTTCAAACTCATTAAGTTGTGCCCCGCCGGAAACTTCAATTTCTTTTTTTTGTCCTTTTTGCTGAGAGAGTACCGTGGTAGCTGTCAACTTCCCAAATTTTAGTTCGGATTTAATTCCAAATAAACTTTGACTTCCAGAAATTAGCGTACTATTTAAGGGTAGTGTAACATTTCCTGCTTCTAACTTTTGAAGAATATCATCTTCTTTACCAGAGTAGTCTAAGTTAAGTTGATTATCAAAATCAAAAGTTGCTTCAGTATTATAATTAAATCCTAAATCCATTAAATCGCCAATTTTTCCAGTAAGATTCATTTGAATTTTCTGGTCAAAATCGAAAGTTGTTAAACTTCTATTTCTTTCTGGTAAAACTGGATTATCCGTTCTAGATGAATTAAGACCAAAACTCAATTCTGCAGATCCTTGGGGTCTGATTTCTACAAAATCACTACCAAAAATTTTCTTCGGTGGTGGATCGTTAATTTTTACCTCATCCTCTATATTTTTATATTTATAATCTGAAATTTCATCTAATTTTTTTTTCCAAAAATCAGTCATAGATTGTTGATGTTGTAATTTTAAATAGTCCTGTAAAGACACCTCACTTGAGGGTCTAAAATTTAATGTGTCACCTAATAAGGAATTATAAATATATTGACCTGTTATAGGATCATAATTAATATTATTTTGAATGTTTAAGGGCAGATTAAAATCAATTAACCCAAAAGAAAAATTTGTGGGATCTAAAGGATCATTAATGGGAAAAATTAAATCAATTTCTGGAGAATCTAATGCTGTTTTTGGGACAGTTGGATAATGATATGCTTTAATATTTAACCCTAAAAAGAGAACTAAAACAATTAATAAATATGATTTACTAAAAATGGAAATATTTTGCAACTTGTTATTTTAAACAGCTTTAAGTGTTTTTTTAATAAGCTCTTCAACAGAAGATATTTCATTATTTTTTAGAATTTCGTCTATAGTATTCGAAGCTTTCTTTTTGTCAATCCCTAAAACTGTCAATGCAGATAACGCTTCATTCTTGTAGGTATTGCCTTGAGGAGATAAAAATTCATTATTAGATTCTATTTTAGCTAATTTACCTTTAAGATCTACAATTATTCTCTGAGCAGATTTAAGCCCAATTCCTTTAACACTCTTAAAAGCATTAACATCACTTTGATCTACAGCTGTTACTACATCTGAGGGCTTCATAGAGGATAAAATCATAAGAGCTGTACTTGCTCCCACACCAGATACATTAATTAACTCTCTAAACATCAATCTTTCATCTTCTTCTGCAAAGCCAAACAATATATGTGCATCTTCTCTTACAATTAAGTGACTATAAAGCCTTAATTTGCCTTTTGAAGGTAATGAGTCGTAGGTGTTTAGAGAAATGTTTAATGAATATCCTACACCATTTACATCAATAATAACATTAGATGTTGTTTTAGATTCAAGAATTCCTTCAATGTGTGCAATCATAACAACTATTTACGGTTTTGAACGTCTACTACACCAAGTGTAATCATATTTAAAATTTCTCTCACTGAAGAACCAATTTGAAGTACATGAACTGGCTTTTTCATGCCAAGTAGTATTGGGCCAATAGCTTCATTTTGACTCATTTCTTTTACTAATTTGTAAGCTATATTTCCTGAGCTTAAATTTGGAAAGATTAATGTGTTTGCGCTATTGTCAGATAATAATGAAAACGGGAAAAAATCATTAATTAATTCTTTATTTAGGGCAAAGTTGGCTTGAAGTTCTCCATCTACAATTAAATCAGGATGATTTTTATGCAGAATATTAGTTGCTTCTCTCATTTTAATAGCATCTTCCGCTTCATTAGATCCAAAATTTGAATAACTTAAAAGGGCTATTTTAGGATTAATTTTATACTGTTTTACGGTCTTAGCAACTAGTAAAGTAATATCAACTATTTCTTCAACTGAGGGGTTAATATTTATCGTAGTATCTGCAAAAAACATAGGTCCATCTTTACTAATCAAAATATACATTCCTGCTATTTTATTAAGCCCATCTTCAACCCCAATTACTCTTAAAGCAGGTCTGATAGAATCTTTGTAACTTCTTGTCAGTCCAGAAATCATCACATCTGCCAGTCCCGTTTCAACCATTGCAGAAGCAAAATAATTTCTTTCTCTCATCAGTTTTTTTGCTTCATAAAGAGTAAGCCCTCTTCTCTTTCTCTTTTGATGTAAAATTTCTGCAAAAGATTCTCTAAATTTAGATTCACTTTCATCCCTTGGGTCAATTATATCACAATCGGATAAATCTAAATTATATTCGTCAATGATTTTTTGAATTTTCTGTTTTTTTCCTAATAGAATAGGAATGGCTATACCTTCTTCTAAAGCCATTTCTGCAGCTTTCAAAATTTTATAATTATCAGCTTCAGCAAAAACTACTTTTTTTGGACTTGCTTTAGCTCTAGATGTTAAATTTCTGATTAGTTTGTTTCCTAAGCCTAATCTTTCCATTAGTTCTAACTCATATTTTTTCCAGTCTTTTATTGGTTTTTTTGCAACACCAGTATCCATTGCCGCTTTAGCTACAGCAGGGGCAACCCAATATATTAATCTAGGATCTAATGGTTTGGGAATAATTTGTTTTCGACCGAATGAAATACTTTTTGCATCATACGCCTCATTTACTTCATCTGGTACTTGTTCTTTGGCTAATAATGCAATTGCTTTAACAGCTGCTAGTTTCATTTCTTCATTAATTTTAGTAGCTCTTACATCCAGTGCGCCTCTAAAAATATAGGGGAATCCGAGTACGTTGTTAACTTGATTAGGATGATCCGACCTCCCAGTTGCCATAATTAAATCATCCCTTGTATTCAAAGCTAAATCATATTCAATTTCAGGGTTTGGGTTAGCCAATGCAAATACAATAGGGTTTTTAGCCATCTTCTTAATCATAGATTCATTGACTATCCCCCCCTTTGAAAGACCTAAAAAAACATCGGCTTTATTAAATGCTTCTTCAAGAGTTGGGAAGGCCCCTTTTTGCATGAAAAGTTTCTTGTTGTCATCCAATTGATTTATTCTAGAATGATGTATCAGTCCTTTTGAATCGTACATGAAAATATTTTCTTTTTTTACCCCTAACGAGATATATAACTTGACACAAGATTGTGCAGATGCACCTGCTCCGCTTACTACAACTTTAACTTTCCCAATTTTTTTTTTAGCAATTTCTAAAGCATTTAACAGTGCTGCCGACGATATGATTGCAGTTCCGTGTTGATCATCATGCATTATAGGAATGTCTAGCTCTTGTTTTAAACGTTCTTCAATAATAAAAGCTTCTGGAGCTTTGATATCCTCTAAATTTATTCCTCCAAAAGTTGGAGCAATAGCTTTCACGGTTTCTATAAACTTATCCACATCAGTTTCATTAACTTCTATATCAAACACGTCTATATCAGCAAAAATTTTGAACAGTAATCCTTTTCCCTCCATTACCGGTTTAGATGCTTCTGGCCCAATATCACCCAAACCTAATACAGCTGTTCCATTGGAAATTACTGCTACTAAATTGCCTTTAGAAGTATACTTGTATACATTGTCATTATTTTTATTAATAGCTAAACAAGGTTCGGCAACACCAGGCGAGTAGGCTAACGATAAATCTCTTTGAGAAGTATAGGGTTTAGTAGGTACAACCTCTATTTTTCCTTTTCTTCCTGAACTATGGTATTCAAGAGCATCTTTTTTAAACTTTTTTTCTGACATAAAACTATATGAAAAGCTAAATTAAACATATAGTAAGAATACTAAACAAGATAGAAGTAAAAAGTGTAACAAATAAATGTTAATGATCTACTCTAAAAATAAAGAGAATTTATTTTTTGATAAATTTCCCTTTTTTTAGCAAATTTTCTTCATTATAAATTTTATACAAATAAATTCCTGAATTAAGATCATTTAACTTTATGCTATTTTGATCTGATTTTAAATTTAAGTTCAAAATATCTTTGCCTTTTAAGTCGTGTATCTTAAGATTTACAGCATTATAAGAATTTAGAGACAAATCAATATTTAAGAAAGAATTAATTGGATTTGGGTAAACCGAAATTGGATTATTACTTTCTTCAATACCTACAGTGTTCATTATGTTAACATCAACAGAATCTATTGGGTTGTCATTTATGTCCAAGATATAATATCTAATCTGAACATTACCTCCATTTGAAAAATAAAATGTTGGCTTCATTAAACAAGAATCTCCATTTTGTAAGGGATTTAGTGCAGGAGTAGTCCAATCGCTTCCAAAGCAAGAATAGCACAAGTTATTATCGCAAAATTGATCACTAAATATGCTGTCATTATTACTAAGAATTACTCTTCTGAAGTTGATATCTACAGCAGATCCAGTATTATTTTGACAATGCATATAAACATCAAAGCCTGCATAATCTTTTACAATATTAATAGTCTGTCCATTATAAATAACTCCAGGATCATCGTCCCATAAAATATCTATTTGGCCAATACAAAATAAACTAGAAAAAA
This sequence comes from Crocinitomicaceae bacterium, assembly GCA_002691605.1. Lineage (GTDB taxonomy): Bacteria > Bacteroidota > Bacteroidia > Flavobacteriales_D > Parvicellaceae > MED-G20. The sequence continues at coordinate 14,799 of NZID01000035.1, read as the reverse complement.
TAAATGATAATGAAATTAAAATATGCTTCATAACTTGTTTTTATCAAATATAGCTATTTTATGTTTGCGTTAGTAGTTTGACTGTCTTGTTAAATCTTATTTGTAAGATTATTATTATATTCACAACAATTAAGTATTTTACACATTAATTTACTTTAATTTCATCTCATGAAAAAAATTATTTCTATTTTCCTGTATAGCTCAATTGTACTTTTTAGCTATAGCCAATTACCTAATATAAATCTTAAGGATGTAAATGGAGATACCAAGAATTTATCTAAATACTCCAACAATGGAAAGCCAATGATTATAAGTTTTTGGGCTACTTGGTGTAAACCTTGTAAAGCAGAACTGAACACTATAGCAGAAGAATATGATGATTGGGTAGATGAAACAGGTGTTCAACTAATTGCTATTTCTATTGATGATGCTAGATCTAGTACAAGAGTAGAGCCTTATATTAATGCTCAAGGCTGGGAATATATGGTTCTTCTAGATCCAAATGGTGATTATAAAAGAGCTATGAATGTAAATAATGTTCCGCACACTTTTTTGGTTAATGGCAGCGGAAAAATAGTTTGGGATCATAATAATTATTCTCCTGGAGATGAAGAAGAATTATATGAAGAGCTTCTTAAATTAAGTAAATGAAAATTAAATTTTTCTTTATTTTAGTAATCTTCAATTTACTAGATCTTACTTCTTTAGCCCAAGATAACTCCCCTCCCGGAATAATTTCTGGAAATATACAAGCAATTGGTCAATATTATCAGGAAGATACTCTGATTAATGCTGCACTTCCTGAACATTTGTATGGCTTTAATGGATTTGCTAACGTTAATTACCAAAAAGGCGATTTTAGAGCTGGAATTCGGTATGAAAGTTATTTGAATACTTTAGAAGGGTACCCTACTTCATTTAATGGTACAGGTATTGGCTATAGATATATGTCGTGGAGTGGTGATGGTGTTGGAGTTACAATTGGGAACTTTTACGATCAATTTGGAAGTGGCATGATTTTCAGAGCTTATGAAGAAAGGCAGCTAGGGATTGATAATGCCTTAGACGGTATAAGGCTCATATATGAACCTATAAAGGGTATATATCTTAAGGGAATGATTGGAAAACAAAGATTTAAATTCGAAGATAAACTAGTTAATGGAAACGGAATTATAAGAGCTTTCGATGGTGAAGTAAACTTCAATGAATTATTGGATTCTAGTAATTCATGGAAATTAAAAGCAACACTTGGTGGAAGTTTTGTTAGTAAATTTAATACTGACAATAATACTGCATTATTTAATATGCCTAAAAATGTTGGTGCCTCTTGTTTAAGGCTGAATTTAAGGTATCAAAAAATTCGATTTAGCGGTGAATATGTTCATAAAATAAATGATCCGTACCCTGACAATCAAGATGCAAACTTCAACTACATTTACAAAAATGGTGAGGGCTTACTTTTTAATCTTGGATATTCAACCAAAGGATTTGCAATTGATTTATCCGCAAAGCATATGGATAACATGCTCTGGAGATCGACTAATGTAAATGTAGGACCTACAGACCTTTTAATAGGATATTTACCCGCTCTTACTAAACAACATACCTATAATCTTGCAGCAACTTTATACCCTTATGCAACTAATTTTTATGGTGAAATAGCATACCAATTAGATCTACTTTATAAAATACCAAAAAAAACTTATTTAGGTGGAAGATATGGAACTTCAATTGCAATAAATTTTGCAACGGCCTATGTTCCTGAAAGAAACTTTATCAATGATATGGAAACTTCTAGGAATAGTTATACAACCTCATTTTTTGCAAGATCTGATAGCATTCTACTTCAAGATTTTAATGTTGAAATTAAAAGAAAAATAAATAAGAAATTGAGTCTAAATTTAAACTATTTCAATTTCATATTTAATGATGATGCTGTAAAAGTTGCTGGTTATTATAAAATGATCTACGCACAAATTGCTGTAATGGATTTAACTTATAAGATTAATAGACATCATTCTCTAAGATTTGAAACTCAAGCCATGTGGACCAACAATGATAAAGGCGATTGGTTATTTGGACAAATTGAGTATACATTTAGTCCTCATTGGTATGTTGCAGTTTTGGATCAATACAATTCTGGAAATGATGATATTAATAAAAGGATTCATTACGGGTTAATTTCTGGAGGTTTCATAAATGGTTCTCATAGATTTTCTTTACAATACGGAAAGCAAAGAGCTGGTGTTTTTTGTGTGGGGGGAGTTTGTAGAGCTGTTCCAGCTTCAAATGGATTAACATTTTCATTTACTTCAAGTTTCTAAAATGAAAAAATTATTTATTTACTTATTAATTCTAGTTTTTTACTCATGTGATAAAATTGAAACTCCTATAGCAGAAGAGTATGGAAAATTTGATTTATCACTTTTTCCTGGTGATCCTTTAAATTACTTCACTCAGTATTATGATGTTGCCAATCCTGAAAATGAATGGGGAATTAACCCAAATTCGAAAGGAATACTTTTAGAAGATTATACTGGGCATAAATGTACTAACTGTCCCGCTGCCGCACAGATAGCAAAAGATTTAGAACAGGACAGTGTTTTAAATGTAATCGTAGCGTCTATTCATGCAAGTGAAGATGGATCTTTTCAAGCCACTGATAATTTATTTACTGAGAATTATGAAACAGAGGCTGGCAACGAATATGTAAGAGGAAGTGAAATGAGTGGTTTTTTAGGGAATCCAATGGGTACAATTAATAGAAACGATGGGGGAATTTCTAACAGTGTTTGGTATTTTAGTAGTGGTTGGGGAAATGGAGTAAATAATGAGATTAATAACACATTAGATATAAATGTTCAAGTAAAATATTTTTATTTCCCTTCTACAAATGGATTATTTATTCATAGTGAAACTTCTGTAATAAATGATCTTAACGGCAATTATCACTTAGTAATTTATTTGATAAGAGATGATGTAGTCTCTCCTCAAAAATTTAATGCTGGGATAGTTGATACTAACTACCATCATCACGCAATATTATCTGACAACATCAATAATACATGGGGAACATCCATTATTGATGGTTTAGTAAGACAAGATTCTGTAATTTACAATGATTTTTCTTATCAATTACCAAATCCCAATTTGGATTCCACTTATAAAGTGGACAACTTATCATTAATTACTTATATCATGAATAGAGATAATATGAAAGTACTACAAGTTATAAAAACAGAACTAGAATAATTTAATTAACTCAATCCCCTCATAATTCCTTTTGTAGAATTGCTAATAAAATCGAGAATCACCTCTTTTTCATCAGAAATAGGAATTTCTAAATCCGCCACTCTTAAAGCAGTAGTCATATTACTATTTTGAACATATATTACCCTGTAAATATCTTCTATATTTATGATTTGCTGATCATTGAATCCTCTTCTTCTTAGCCCTATAGTATTTACTCCAATGTAAGAAAGAGGTTCTCTTGCAGCTTTAACATAGGGGGGAACATTTTTTCTAACTAATGACCCTCCTGCAATGAAAGCATGTTGCCCTATTTGAACAAATTGCTGAATTGCGGCAGTTCCTTCAATTATTACCCAGTCACCTATTATTACATGTCCAGCTAATTGCACCAAATTGGCTATTACAACGTTATCTCCAATTATACAGTCATGAGCAACATGTACGTATGACATTAATAAACAATTGCTGCCAACTTTTGTTGTTTTTTTATCCGATGTTCCTTTATGGATAGTTACATATTCTCTAATAGTTGTATTGTCACCAATTTCGGTTACTGCATACTCTCCTTTGTACTTTAAATCTTGAGATTCCGCGGAAACTACAGCACCAGGAAAAATTTTACAATTATTTCCTATTCTAGCTCCATTCATTATTACCGCATTAGATGCAATCCAACAATTATCACCAATTTCCACATCTTCATAAATCGTTGCAAAAGGCTCAATTTTAACATTCTTACCAATTTTAGCCTTGGGATGAATATTAGTTAGGGGGAAGTTATTCATTATCTATATTCTTTAAAAAATTAATTCTTTTCTTCTCTATCTTTCACGACCTGGGCAAGCATTTCTGCCTCAATACAGATTACTCCATTAACATATCCCTTTCCTCTCATATGAACAAGGCCTCTTCTTATAGGAGAAATTAAATTAAGTTCAAAAACTACGGTATCTCCAGGTATTACTTTTCTTTTAAACTTAACATTATCTATTTTCATGAAATAAGTAGAATAAAGATGGGGGTCTTTTACCTTGCTTAATGAAAAAATTCCGCCTGCTTGAGCCATAGCTTCAATTTGAAGAACTCCGGGCATTACAGGGTTACTTGGGAAATGTCCCATAAAATAATTTTCGTTCATTGTTACATTCTTCACCCCAATAATTCCATTATCAGTAATTTCCATTACTTTGTCAATTAATAAAAAGGGGTATCTGTGAGGTAACATCTTTTCTATATCTACAATATCGTACAAAGGTTTTTTTGTTAAATCAAATTGTTTGGGTATTTGTTCTTGTTCTTTCATGGCTTTTTTAAGAATTTTAGCAAATGAGGTGTTGAGTTTATGTCCTGGCTTTTTAGTAATAATATGGCCCATAATAGGCATACCAATTAATGCTAAATCACCAATTACGTCCAATAATTTATGTCTTGCTGGTTCATTGTAATATTGTAATTCGCAATTATTTAAAACGTTTCCATTAACTTGAATATCTGAATCATCTTTCCCAAGTAAATGAGCAAGTTTTTTAATGTCTTTAACTTTTATATCATCTCTATCAAGTAGAACGATTGCATTATGTAAATCTCCTCCTTTAATAAGATCAGCTTGAGAAAGTTTTTCGAGCTCAGTTAATAAAACAAATGTTTTACATGTAGCTATTTCTTCAGGGTAATTATCAAAATCTCTTATTTCAGCATATTGAGTTCCTAGCACTGGATTTTCATAGTCTAATACAACAGAAAGTGTAAAATTATTAGCCGGTACAAATAGAATTTCGGATCCAGATTCTTTATCGGTATATTGAATTGAATCCGGGAGTTTTATAATTTTTAATGGTGCATTTTGAACTTTTAATCCTATTTTTTGAATTCCCTCTACAAAATATTTAGCACTGCCATCTAAAATAGGGACTTCAAGATTATCTAATTTGATCAAAACATTAGTAACTCCTAATGCATAGAGTGCTGACATTAAATGTTCAACAGTAACTATTTTAATTCCATCTTTTTCAAGTGTCGTACTTCTTTGTGTCTCATTTACAAAATCAATATTTGCGGCAATTATTGGAGATTTTTCAATGTCAATTCTTTGAAACTTAATTCCATAGTTTTCTTTAGCTGGTTCTAAAATCATATTTACATTGCAGCCTGTATGAAGGCCTACTCCCTTAAACTTAATTGAATCTCTTAACGTTTTCTGAGTATTCATTTTTTATTCATATAAAGTTCTAACTGAATTTTTTCAATTTCTTTTTTCAATTGAGGAAAATTTCTAAACAATATAAAACTTCTTTTATATTTATTAGAGTCAAAAGCAGGAGTCCCTTGTAATATTGAATTTTCCTTTAAAATAGATTTAGTTATTCCACTTTGAGCAGCAATTTTAGTTCCTTTAGAGATTTTAAGATGACCACTTATCCCTACTTGGCCACCAATCATCACATCTCTATCAATTTTTGAGGATCCAGCAATACCCGTTTGAGCTGCAATAACTGTATTATCTCCAATTTCAACATTGTGAGCTATCTGAACTAGATTGTCAATTTTGACACCCTTATTGATGACTGTAGATCCTATTGTTGCACGATCTATAGTAGTATTTGCACCAATTTCTACATGATCTCTAATAACAACATTTCCAATTTGAGATACTTTTGTATACTCATTATCCTTATTTGGGGCAAAGCCAAAACCGTCTGAACCTATAACAGCATTGGAATGAATAACGCAATTATTTCCTAATAAGGTGTTTTGATAAATTTTAACTCCTGAATAAAGAACCGTGTTTTCACCGATTGAAGAGGATTTGCCAATATAAGTGTTGGAATGAATTTGCGCATTATCTTTAATTATTACCCCTTCTGAAATATAAGAAAAAGCACCTATGTAAACTGATTTTCCAATTTCTGCAGATTCATGAATAAAAACTGGCTGCTCTATTCCCTGGGGTCTTTGCTGTAAATTGTCATAATATCTTAATAACTCAGCTAAACTTTCGTAAGCATTCTCTACTCGAATTAGTGTAAGTGTTTTAGGTAATGGGAGTGAGGGCACAAAACTAGAGTTAACCAACACTACGCTTGCCTTAGTTTTATATATATAAGATGCATATTTAGGATTAGCTAAAAAAGATAAGGAGTTAGTTTGAGCATCTTCAATTTTTGAAAACTTATTTACTAATATATTCTTATCTCCTTCAATTTTACCATTTATTAGATCTGCAATTTGTTGAGATGTGAATTTCATTTATATTTAAAATTAAGAAATAAGATCAAATAATGACTATGAATTAAAAGTTTGGTGCAAATAAATAATATTTTTTAACAGGTTTAGAAAGCGCACTAATATTTAAATTATCTGAGGCAAGGGTAATATCTTTTAATGTTCCATTATTAAAAAGGATTTTAATTTCATCTTTTCTTTGATCATATGCATTATTGGTCATTTGATTTTGAAAAACAAAATAATTCATTTCAAGATTACTAAATCCTAGTTTTTTTTGATGATATTGTTTCGTCTCTTCTATTTCGTCATTAGTAAATTTATGGTGACTTATTTTTACTTTTAATAGCTTTCTGTTGATTAGCATTTGACTAAGCTTTGAAATTACTTGATCACTACTATCAGCCCAAACTTTTACAGAAGATAAAACATCATAATCATCTAATTTTGAAAAAGCAGTTAGAAAATCGTACTCAGAAATATTCTCTTTATGAATGGTGTTTTCAAAAAAATATTTTATACTAGAAAGAACCAATAATTTTTCACCATTATTTATTAGCTCTCTTGCCCTTTCTATAATTTTAGCTAACAAAAACTCTGCAGATAAAACTGTTTTATGTAAATAAACTTGCCAATACATGAGTCTTCGAGCTACAATAAATTTTTCAATAGAATATATTCCTTTTTCCTTAATTACTATTTCATCGTTAACTACATGAAACATTTTGATTATTCTTTGGTTACTTACAACTCCTTCAGAAACTCCAGTGAAAAAACTATCTCTTTTTAAATAATCAAGCCTATCCATATCTAATTGGGAAGAGACTAAGTCGTGTAAAAATCTTTTAGGATATTTATCTTGGAAAATCTGTAATGCTAAATCTAATGCTCCATCAAATTCTTGGTTTAAAGAATTCATGAATTTTACAGAAATATCTTCATGAGAAATTCCTTTTACGAAGCTATTTTCTAATGCATGAGAAAATGGACCATGGCCTATGTCATGCAATAAAATTGCAAGAATTACGGCTTCTTCTTCTTCTTTATTTATTAAAACCCCATTTTTTTTCAAAGTTTGAATTGCTTGAGTCATTAGATGTGCCGCTCCTACAGCGTGGTGAAATCTTGTATGATGGGCACCTGGATAAACTAGATAAGTTAATCCTAATTGTTTTATCCTCGATAATCTTTGGAAATATGGATGGTCAACAATATTCAACAAAATTCCTTTATTCAATGTAATAAATCCATAAACAGGATCGTTAATAATTTTACTAATTGATTTTATATCCATTTTGTATCTTTAAGTTAAAGCAAATCTAATTAAATCAATAAAAGTGGCAAGAATACTTTGGGCAGACGATGAAATAACGAGTTTAAAACCTCATATAATTTTCCTTGAGAATAAAAAACATGAAGTTTTAGCTGTAAATTCTGGAAATGAGGCAATAGAAGAATTTAAAAAAAATTCCTTTGATATTGTTTTTCTTGATGAGAATATGCCAGGGGTGAGTGGACTAACTGCATTGGAGAAAATTAAAAAAATTCAACCCAATGTCCCCATTATTATGATTACAAAAAGTGAAGAGGAGATGATTATGGAAGAGGCTATTGGAAAACAAATATCCGACTATCTCATAAAACCCGTAAATCCTAATCAGATTTTAATGGCTATTAAAAAACAAATTGATAGTAAAAGACTAATTAGTGAGAATAACACCACTTCCTATCAACAAAACTTCAGAGAAATAAGTAATGATCTAAATAACTCTATGAACTTACCCGAATGGATAGATTTATTTAAAAAATTAAACTTTTGGGAATTACAATTAGAAAACTCTGATGAGAATATGTCAGAAATATTTAATATGCAAAAAGAGGAAGCTAATCAAATTTTTAGTAAGTACATTACTAATAATTATTCAGACATTTTAGCTGAATCATCCACTATTTTAAGTCACAATCTTTTAGAAAATACATTGTTTCCAAAACTCAAAGAAGAAAATTATTTTCTAGTAGTAATAGACAATCTAAGACTGGACCAATGGCTCATCATTAAGCCAATAATCGAAGAATTATTCACGATTGAAAAGGAAGATGTTTATTGTAGTATCTTACCTACTACTACTCAGTATTCAAGAAATGCATTATTTGCTGGATTAATGCCATTAGAAATTAAAAACCGTTTTTCGCAAAAATGGGTAGATGAAGAAGATGAAGAAGGTAAAAACTTATACGAGGAGTTTTTCTTAAATGATAATCTGCAAAGAAACTCACTTAACTTAAAGACCTCCTATAATAAAATTACCAATCTTAATAAAGGTAAAAGACTATTAAATAATTTTAACAACCTACTTCAAAATAATTTAAATACTATCGTTTATAATTTTGTAGATACTCTCTCCCATGCTAGAACGGAAATGGATGTTATTAAAGAGTTAGCAGAAGATGAATCTGCTTATAGATCATTAACCTTAAGTTGGTTTAAACATTCTCCGTTGTACGAAATGATGAAAAAGATGAGCAAAAATTCATGTAAAGTTTTTCTCACAACAGATCATGGAACAATTAGAGTTAAAAATGCTTCCAAAATAATGGGGCCAAAACAAATTAATAGTAATATGAGGTATAAAGTTTCTAAAAATTTGTCTTACAATAAAAAAGACGTAATGGAAGTACTACACCCAGAAAAGATATTGCTTCCTAAAAATGCACTAAGTAGTTCTTATGTCTTTGCTAAGGAGAATCATTTTTTTGTATATCCTAATAACTATCATCATTTTGCCAATCTATATAATGATACTTTTCAACATGGTGGAATTTCATTAGAAGAAATGCTAATTCCATATGTGTTTTTAAATAGTAAATAGTTACTTAGTTTGATATTTATTAGCTAAATCTAAATAGTTATACAGTAGCTTAATTTCATGATCCTTACAGTCGTCACAATATTTTTGAGCTACATTTTTCATACTGATTATGGTAATTTCATTTTGACTTAAATACTCTTGAATATAAGATGCCATTTTTTCTAAAAAACAATCACTTTTTTCCAAACTCATTTTTTCAATATTTTCAAGATATTCTTTAGGATTATATAGTAGGTAATTAAATATTGCTGCCTCTAGAAGAAGATTTTGTTCGTCATCTATTTTATTACAATACATAGATAAAGCATTTAAATAATACGGTTTCCATATTTTGGATCCATTATTGAGCCTTTCAATGAAAATATTAAAATAATTATCTGACAAGGTGGTATCTATTTTATAAATAAGTTCTAATGAATATCTTTCAGCAGATTCTTTTCCATTTAAAATTTCTTGATGATTCAATCCATCTATTTTTGAATAGATCATTTGGTGATCATTTTTACAGCAGCATAGAAATAAAAGAGGAACTATATAATTGAAATTCTTCAATTTTTAAGAAAGCTTATAGTTAAAAAGAACCCTGGTCATACATCCAAAAGAAACCATAGCTAAAAATAAATGTATCGGCTGAAGGAGATGCGGAAGATGGTAATCTGCCAAAACTTTACCAACAATAGCTTCAATTAAAACACTTATAAAAAAAATATTAATTTCTAATAGCTTCTGTTTCTTTAAAAATGAATACCCTACTAAAAAAATACAATACAGTACGATAATTAATGCCATTGATCTGTGAGAAATAAAAATTCTAAAGTTTTCTAAAATCAGATCACTTCTTAAGTTAGAATCTAACCAATGGTCTACTATTTGTCTTACTTGAGTCCCCATAATTATTTGAAATAAAAAAAATATTACTCCTATAAGAGCAAAAATCTTCATGGTTCTTGAAATAGTAGTTACTGATTTACTCCATTTTGAAATTATTAGTATTTGCCATGCAATCATAAAAGCTGCGATAACCATATGAACTGTTAAAACCCAAGGAACAATATTAGTTGCAACAACCATTGAACCCCACCAAGCTTGAAAAAAGGTCAGAAGAATTAACCCAAATCCTAAAATACCCTTAATTAATTTATCTTTTTTTTGAAGTAAAGCATAAATAAAACCTCCAACTATAAATAATCCAGCTAAAGCTCCAATTAAACGGTTTATATACTCAAGCCAAGTATTCCAAACATTAAATGGTTGTTCGTACAATAGTGATTTATCAGCCTTAATTAATTTAGCTTTATCCTCCAGTCCTATTCTTGATAAAAATACGGTGAATTTTTGAATCTTTTTTTCTCTAACTGAAGAATAATAAGCTTGATAATCGTTTGGTAAATCGCTTTTATTTGTAGGTGGAATATATTGATCAAAACATTTAGGCCAATCTGGACATCCCATTCCAGACTCTGTAATTCTAACAATAGAACCTGCAATTATCACTAGATAAATCATGATCAGTGTTATCCAATGGAATCTCATATACTAAGATTTTAAAAAATTAATATTTCTTTTAAGGCCCGCAAACTTAGTTCTTTTTACTGCAGAGTGTTTAAACAGTTGATTAAAAGTTTCCTCTTTGAGTTCTTCCCAATCCTTATTAGTGTAATCTAATAAGTTAACTGAGGGATTAAAAAGAGGCTCAGAGTGAGGGGTTGAAAATTTATTCCAAGGACAAACTTGCTGACATACATCACAACCAAACATCCAGTTATCCATTTTCCCATGGAATTCTCTAGGAATTATTTCCTCTTTTAACTCTATTGTAAGATATGAAATACATTTAGAACCATCTACAACGTAAGGATCAATAATAGCATCTGTAGGGCATGCGTCTATACATTTTGTACAAGTACCACAATAATCTTTTATGGGCAAATCTGTTTCTAATTCTAAATCAAGAATTAGCTCAGCAATAAAAAAATAAGACCCTTTTTCTTTATTTATTAAATTACTGTGCTTTCCTATCCAACCTAATCCACTTTTTTCTGCCCATGCCTTGTCCATAACTGGCGCAGAGTCTACAAAACCTCTAATTGAAATATCTCCAAAATTATCTACTATAAATCGTTCTAAATTTCTAAGTTTTTTCTTTATTACTTTATGGTAGTCATTTCCATAAGAATACATAGATATCTTTGGAGCATTCTTATCTGATTGTTTTTGAGGATTATAATAATTAAATAAAAAGGTAATTACAGATTTTGCTTGAGGAACTAATTTTCTAGGATCTGTCCTAAAATCAAAATAATTTTCCATGTAAGACATCTTACCATGATATTCTTTTTTTAACCAAGTTTCTAAATTCCTAGCTTCTTTTTCTAAAAACTCGGCTTTAGAAATCCCTACATGAGAAAATCCAAGCTCAAATGCTTTATCTTTAATCAGTTTAGTTCTTTGGAAAATATTCAAAATATTTCTTGTTGACCAGGATTGTTTTTAGCCTTGTTTAAATGTTTATAGGCCATATCCGTTACCATTCTACCCCTTGATGTTCTAACCATATAACCTTGTTGAACTAAAAATGGTTCATATACTTCTTCAATAGTACCTGATTCCTCACCCACAACAGTAGCTAATGTATTGACTCCTACTGGGCCTCCTTTGTATTTATCTATTATGGCTAATAAAATTTTATTATCCATTTCATCTAAACCATGTTGATCCACTTGTAAAGCAGTGAGTGCCATTTGAGTGATTTCATTTGTAATAATACCATCGCCCTTTACTTGTGCATAATCTCTAACTCTACGAAGTAATGCATTAGCAATTCTTGGTGTTCCTCTGCTTCTACCAGAAATTTCAATTGCTGCTTGATCTTTTAACGGAATCTCTAAAATTCCTGCAGATCTATTAATTATTGACTTTAGTGTTTTGTTATCATAATAATGTAACCTGCAATTTATACCAAATCTCGCTCTTAAAGGTGCTGTTAATAATCCACTTCTAGTAGTAGCTCCAATTAAGGTGAATGGGTTAAGTTCAATTTGAACCGTTCTTGCATTAGGGCCAGTATCCAAAACTATATCAATTTTATAGTCTTCCATCGCAGAATATAAATACTCTTCTATTACGGGACTTAATCTGTGTATTTCGTCAATAAATAAAACGTCCCCTTTTTCTAAATTGGTTAATAAACCAGCTAAATCACCTGGTTTATCTAAAACAGGTCCTGAAGATATTTTAATACCAACCTGCATTTCGTTAGAAATAATTTGAGCTAATGTTGTTTTACCAAGTCCTGGTGGACCATGTAAAAGGACATGATCTAGACTTTCTTCTCTCATCTTAGCAGCAGCAACAAATATTCTTAAATTTTCTACTACTTGGGGCTGACCAGCAAAATCTTCTAACCTCTTAGGTCTTAGGGCAATTTCATAAGTTTTATCTGTTTGGTCTTGATTATCAGACCTAAAATCATATTCCTCAATCATTGATCAAATATAATGATGTATTTGTAGGATGAAAAAAGTGATTATGTATTTCTGAAAATTTTAATGAAAATCTTAAAATAATAGTAGGTAAACTCCAATTATTAGTAATAATGACATTGTCCTTATTCGTAAATCTAAATCCACTCCCCAAACCCAAGCTAAAAAAGTTAAACCCATTATAATTTAAAATTATAGCAGGTTCAAAAAAAGAGTAAGCTCCTTTTACAGGTTGATTAAAAGAAAAAGATTTAATTCTACCTAGACCAAAGTCTAAAGTAGTTTCCCCAGAAATTAATTTCGATAATGTCCAATTATAAGAGCCAAAGAAATTCATTGCATTGACACTTATTGAATGATTATTTAAAAAAAGGTTTTATCATTCAAAAAGCAAAACCCTATTCCTAATTTAATTTTATTATTTAGTTTATAATAAGGTTTTATCTCATGTATTTTAAAACGATGATTTTTAATAAAAAAATTCTTTACCTCTAGCCTTAACCCATAAGTATCAAGAGATAAAATATTATCAATTTTTTCTTTTTGCGAATAGGCGTTTAGACTAAAAATCAATAGTAAAAAAAAAATCCGCATACTATAAAGCTACGGATTTTAAATATAAATAACTTAATATTTAGTGCTCTTCCTCATTATCATCTAAAGGTATGTGTTGAGGAACAAAATCGGTCTCCTTACCAGGCTTACTATAATCATAAGGCCATCTATAAACAGTAGGAATTTCACCGATCCAGTTCCCATGAACATGCTCAACAGGTGAAGTCCATTCTAGAGAATTAGAGTTCCATGGGTTTTTAGAAGATTTTGGTCCTCTGAAAATACTGTAAAAGAAATTAAAGAAGAATATCACTTGTGCTATTACACCAACGCTGGCAAAAATAGAAATCATAATATTGAGGTCTAAGAAATGATCAAACATTGGGAAATTAGTGTTTTCATAATATCTCCTTGGCAACCCTCCTTCTCCTAAGAAATGCATCGGTAGAAATACGCCGTAACCACATACAATAGTTATCCAGAAATGAACCATACCCATTCTCTTATTCATTGCCTTTCCATACATTTTAGGAAACCAGTGATATATTCCAGCAAACATTCCTAATATGGCTGTCATTCCCATTACTATATGAAAGTGTCCCACTACAAAATAGGTGTCATGTTGAGATATATCTAAGGCTGAATCAGCTAAAATAATTCCAGTTACTCCACCGGAGATAAAAGTAGAAACCGACCCTATACAAAAGAGCATTGCTGGAGTCATCATCACATTTCCCTTCCATATTGTTGTAATATAATTAAAGGCTTTAACCGCAGAAGGAATCGCAATTAAAAGGGTTGTAAAGGTAAATACACCACCAAGAAATGGATTCATTCCAGTTAAAAACATATGGTGTCCCCATACAATGAAAGAAAGAAAACCAATAGCTAACATCGAGCCAATCATTGCTCTATATCCGAAAATAGGTTTTCTGGAACAGGTTGATATGATTTCAGAAGTCATTCCTAGTGCTGGTAATAAAATAATATAAACCTCAGGATGTCCTAGAAACCAAAAAAGATGTTCGTAGAGAATGGGACTTCCACCAGTTGCATCTAAGGCACCAGAAGAAGTAACAATATCACTCATATAAAAACTTGTACCGAATCCTCTGTCCATTAACAATAAGACAGCTGCAGAAAGCAATACTGGAAATGATAAAACACCTAAGATAGCTGTAATAAAAAAGGCCCAAATAGTCAAAGGTAATCTAGTCATTGTCATTCCTTTTGTTCTAAGATTTAGAATAGTAACAATATAATTAATCCCACCAATTAAAGAAGAAGCTATAAATACTGTCATAGATAATAACCAAAGCGTCATTCCTAAACCAGATCCTGGTTGAAATTCAGCCAGAACACTTAAAGGAGGATAAACCGTCCATCCAGCCATAGCAGGACCAGTTTCAATAAAAAGT
>NZID01000034.1 GCA_002691605.1 Crocinitomicaceae bacterium | reverse complement strand
GGATGGTTTAAAATGTTTTCTATAGATTTTTCTATTAAAGGTTGTAGATCATGGAACTGAAGATTGTTTTTTAGACAATATTCCTTTACTTCGCTTAATATATAATAAGTAAAATTATTTGCAATTACCGCAGCAATATGCATTTTATTCCTTTCATTAGAATTTTTAATAGAATAATGCAGATTATTTCTAGAACATACATTAGCTAAAAGTGATAAATCTTCCTTTTTAGCTGCTTCAATATAAAAAGGAACCTGTTCCCAGATTATCAATCGATTTTTTTTTATTGTTTGGAGAGGATATAAACACCCCCATCTTAGAGAATTGGATTCTAAATAGGAACTTTTTAAACTTCCTGATGTGTGAACAATAAATGGGTTTTTCAATTTTATCTTAGACAAAATTTCTTTATAAGAATCATCACTAACAGAAATTAAATACATATCACTATTTGAAGGAATTTTTTTGTAGTTCGAAGTAAATAAGTCACTACTTAGTGAAGCATCAGAAAAAGGTTTTCTACCCAAAATTGCATCAATAGTAAAATTATTTAGAAGAAATAATTTACTTAATTCTAAGGCTACATTCCCAGTGCCTATTACAGTTATGTTTTTTATACTATTCAATAGGATTTGCCAAATTCTAAAATGATATCGTACATAGACTGAATTAATTCTTTTTCTTTACTTTCCGATGTTTCATATAGTGCTTCTTGAAGTAGGGTAGAAGCTTGAAATAAATCATCTTCATTAAATGGGCCTTCTAAATTTTCTAAGACAGTAAGTCCTTCTAAAATCACCATAAAATTTCCTGAAATACATATTTCTATGAGTAAAGGAATATGATCGGTCATGTCCATACCGGAACTCCAAATTGAAAACAAAATTAATTCTTTTACTTCATTACTTCCATATTCTAGCTCAGGTAATAAAGTGTCTAAAACATTTTTCTTTTTTAGTTCAGAAAAGATGCTCTTTATTTCTTTTTTTATTTCTTCTATTTGAGTGCTTTTATAAAGCTCAAGCAGAGGTAAAATAAGTTGCTCATTCCCCTTTGCTCTTGTTTTTGATAGGGCTTTAGTTATAACAGAACGATCAGCACTTAAAAAATCCTTTTTTATTTGATTAATCAATTTTTGTTGTGTACTCATTAAAATAATATTGGATTTCAAAATTAGAAGAATCTAAGGAAAAGAACTTTATCTTTTAATTATTTCTATGATTATCTTCTACCAAATAAGCTACTGCCTATTCTAACCATATTACTTCCCGCTTCAATAGCTTCCTTATAATCGCCACTCATTCCCATAGAAATTATCTTAAATTCTTTTGAAAAAAAAGGCTTTAATTCATCAAAGTAAGACTTTAACTGCTCAAACTCCTGTTTCACTAAATTTTTATTTTCAGTAAAAGTAGCCATACCCATTACTCCAACAATTTTCACATGTGTCCATAATTCATATTGTTTATTTTCTATGAATTCTTTAATTTCTTGTATATCAAATCCAAATTTATTTTCTTCTTTAGCAATATGAATTTGAAGTAAGCAATTTATTGTTTTATTATTTTTCTTGCCCTGTTTATTAATTTCATTAAGTAATCTCAAAGAGTCTACACCATGGATTAAATATACAAATGGAGCAATGTACTTTACCTTATTTCTTTGAACATGACCAATCATGTGCCAACGAATATTTTTGGGTAAATTTTCTTGCTTTTGAACCAATTCTTGTACTTTATTTTCTCCAAAATCTAAATGACCTTTAGAGCAAGCTTCTAGTATCGTTTCTATAGGTTTTGTTTTTGAAACAGCTACTAATACTACATCTTTGGGAAGTTTAGTTTTAAGAATATTAATTTTATCACTTACCATACAGAATATTTTTCAAAATCCAATTATAAATGTAATTATATACTTCCTCTTTATTTATTTCGTTCAACATTTCATGTCTTCCGCCTTGAAAGAGTTTCAGTTCAATATTTGAAAAACCATTAATTTTATAATAGTGAAATACTTTTTTCAAGCCTTTTCCATAGTTTCCCACTGGATCCATTTCGCCACCAAAAAATAAAATACCTTTATTTTTATTTTCATTCTTAATTGCATTTTTTCTAGTAACTTTCATCACTCCATAAGCAAGGTCCACAAAAAATTGATTTTTAAAAATTTGCATACAAAATGGATCATTTANATAATTATCCACCACATTATTATCTCTTGAAACCCAATCTTTTTTGGTTCTGGGTTTTTTTATTTTTTTGTTGAAGTCTCCCATTACTAAAAATTGGAGAAATTTTGATCTTGTCTTTTTGCCAAAAAGTACGCAGTTTANATGGGCAATTAATCCCCCAATATGCCCTTTTAACCCTGGGTGAGAGCCTGTAGCTGAATAGATATAGTGATTTACTAAATTGGGAAATTTTATAGCTACTGATCTTGCTAGAAAAGAACCCATAGAATGACCTAAAATAACAGTGGGAACCTCTTTAAATTGACTGCCTAATTTTTTAGTTGTAAATTCAATATCTAAAACTACTTTATCCCAACCCAATCTAACACTAAATAATCCGATTGAATCAATATTTTTAGCTGTCTTTCCATGACCTCTTAAATCTAGAGAATATGCATAAATTTGCTTTTGATTCAACCATTTTCCAAACTCATTATACCTAAAAGCGTGCTCACTCATTCC
Source organism: Crocinitomicaceae bacterium (assembly GCA_002691605.1). Taxonomy (GTDB): domain Bacteria; phylum Bacteroidota; class Bacteroidia; order Flavobacteriales_D; family Parvicellaceae; genus MED-G20. Next base: position 17,000 of record NZID01000034.1, on the reverse strand, counting down.
ATGTATTAAATGAATGATAACATTTGGATTTTTTACCGGCCAATGATGAAGTACTAAAGTATGATTGTCGTGAGAAGTAATTCTTTCCTGAAAATATTGCTTTTCAATCATTACTTTAAAGGTACGATTCTATTTTAAATTGAATTATTTTTAATTCTCATCAATTTTAGTTCTGAACATTAACTCTATCTGCAATTATTTTTATTTAATTTCGCCACCCAATGAAAATAATAAACCATATTTTATCTGCAAGGTTCATGGCTGTTTTATTATTTATAATGGCTAGCGCTATCGGAATTGCTACTTTTATAGAAAATGAATATGATACTATTACCGCAAAAGAGTTAGTTTACAATGCAAAATGGTTCGAATTGGTTTTGCTTTTATTGATGCTCAATTTTATAAATAACATCAAAACCTACCAATTGCTAAAATGGAAAAAATGGTCAGTATTATTGTTACATTTTGGATTTATCATTGCTCTTTTTGGTTCATTTGTATCGAGATATTTTGGTTATGAAGGNGTAATGTTAATTCAGGAAGATGATAAGTCAAGCGAAATATATTCTTCAGACCCCTATTTCCAGATAAAAGTACATAATGACAGTATTCAATATAATGAAGAACAACAGCATAATTTTTCTAAAGTATTTACTTCTTTTCCNTCGTCTAAAATCGAATTTCCTGGAAGTAGTGATATNGTTATAAAAGTAGTTTCTAGAATNACAAATGCTAAAAAAGAGTTTATAAAAGATACACCTGGAGGTAAACNATTTTTACATTTAATTTTACCTGGAAGAGAAAATTTATATCTTCCATCTGGAGAGGTTGTAGTAAAGCAAGGGGTTCCATTTGCTTTTAATAATAACGACAGAGAAGATGCGGTTAAGTTTTTTTTAAGTGACGATCAACTCCAAATATTTGCTCCATTTGAGATAAATAAANTAGATATGGCCAGTCTCACTGTACAAGACAGACAAAATGGGAAAGCAATTCCTCAAGATACTTTAGTTCCCAATCAGCTTCATTCTGTAGCTACTAGAAATTTAGTTTCTTTTTTGGGGATACAGGTATTGATCAGTAGTATTGAAAAAAAAGCAAAACTAGAATATGTCCCAACAGAAAATGAAGATTTACCAGATGCACTATTAACAACTATCCAAGTTGGTGATGAAATTCAGTCTGAAATTATTACAGGAAAATCAGGTATTCGGGCAATTCCAACTACAATTAAATGTGGGGGGCTTTTTTTCTCTATAGCTTATGGTGCTAAAAATATACAAATTCCTTTTGAAGTNGGCCTTACCGATTTTAGATTAAAAAAATATCCTGGTTCAGAAAGTCCAAGTAGTTACGAAAGTGATATAACTATTAANGATGAATCTAATAATTTTAGTGAATCTTATAATTTATTTATGAATCATGTTGTAGACTATGGAGGATTTAGATTTTTTCANTCAAGTTATGATTGGTCTAATGATCGAAATAAAGAAGTNGGGTTAGATCCTGATNTCACCATNCTTTCTGTCAATCATGACTTTTGGGGAACCTGGATTACTTATTTNGGGTATTTACTTTTAGCAATTGGACTTTTAGGAACACTCTTTAATCCTTCTTCAAGATTTATTGCAATCAGAAAAAAAGTTATTAAGATGAGAAATAATAGAAAAAAGATACTTTTTAGTTCTTTATTATTATTTTTTTTCACTAATGTATTTTGTTTAGATAATTATCAACCAATTCCTTCTTCTCAAGCTGATTCAATGGGAATGCTTTTAGTCCAAACCTATGAGGGAAGAATTCAGCCCACCCACACACTAGCATGTGATATTTATCATAAAATTTCAAAAAAAACCAATTTCACTACAGCTAAAAATGAAGTTTTATCGCCCATTCAAGTCTTAGTGGATATGATGTTGGATAAGTCTTACTGGTTAGACCAGAAAATAATTTATATCAAGAAAGGAACTGGNGTTTCAGACTCGCTAGGAATTTCAGGAAAATATGCATCGGTCAATGATTTTTTTAACGCTGATAGATCTGAAAAACTTAAAAAACAAATCCAAAATAGTTTTTCAAAAAAAGACATAAATAAAAATGTTTTTGATAAAGAACTTATTAAGGTAAATGAAAGAATGAATATAGTTCTTCAAACCATGAATGGTAGCTTGCTTAAAATATTTCCAATTGCNGGAGATAATGGTAATAAATGGGTGAGTTGGGCCAATTCTTATGCAGAACTACCTATTGACTCAACAGATGAACATTTAGCAAATATTTCNCTATCAAGANTATTTAAGTCCTACATAATGGACTTAAGAGAAGCAAAAAGTACTCAGAATTACGAATCTGCCCAATCTCTTTTAAATTTCATAAAAGCGTACCAAATTAAAACTGCNCCCAGCGATTTACTCTTATCTAAAAAACAAATCCTTAGAGAGATTTCCTANAATCAATCTAATCTATTTATAAAAGTCAAAAATTACTACGGTTATTTAGCTGTTTTACTTTTAATATTTTCTTTCTGGGATGCATTAAATAAAAAAACTAATACAATTAATAAATTAGTTAATNTCATTTTATGGATACTGATTGGTCTATTAACAATCGTATTTATTATGCATACTTATTCTTTAGCTCTAAGATGGGTAGTTACTGGTCATGCTCCTTGGAGCAATGGATATGAAGCTTTAACTTTTATTGCATGGGGAGGAGTTTTNGCGGGATTTTTATTTATAAGAAGTTCTAGAATTACTCTTGCAGGCACCTCGCTTTTAGCTTTTACTACCTTAATGACTGCAGGTCATAGTAGTTTTGANCCTCAGTTAACAGATTTACAGCCTGTNCTTAAGTCCTATTGGTTGGTAATTCATGTTGCCTGTATNACCATAAGTTATGGCTTTTTAGGTCTTGGTTTTATTTTAGGATTAATTAACACGATTAATTATTTATTTCTTAAAAAGAGTAATAAAAATTTAAAATTGATAATTACAGAGCTCACACATGTAAATGAGATGACCCTAACCATTGGTTTAGCATTGGCAACAATTGGAACTTTTTTAGGAGGAATTTGGGCCAATGAATCTTGGGGGAGATANTGGGGATGGGACGCCAAAGAAACTTGGGCATTAGTTATAGTTCTTACCTATGCTATCGTATTACACTTTAGATTAATCCCCGGTCTTAAAAGTAAATTCACTTTCAATGTTGCATCAGTATTTGCTTTTTCTAGCGTCTTAATGACTTTTATTGGAGTAAATTATTATTTATCTAAAGGTTTACATAGTTATGCTAGGGGAGAAACACCCGTATTTCCAATTTGGGCTTGGGTGACCATTTTTTTAGTTATAGCAATTACAATTGCTGCATGGTGGAATAAAAAAAATATGAAACTATCTGACTAATTTATTGGCAATCGGGCAGCTGCTGTAGCGCTCAAGTCAGAAAAAATATTTTCTTTTTCCAGAAACCAGCCACTCATAGCAATCATAGCAGCATTATCTGTACAATAATTTAATTTAGGGACAAACGTATTCATTTTATGTCTTTGACCATACTTTTTAAATTCTTTTCTAAGATAGGAATTGGCAGATACTCCCCCAGCTAAGGCTATATATTTAGATGGGTATATTTTTAAAGCTTTATCTAATACTTTTATTAAGTAGTTTATCAAATGTCTTTGATAAGATGCACAAATATCATTTAAATTATCCTTAATGAAATCTTTATCTTCTTGAGTTTTTTTATTAATGAAATTTAAAAATTGAGTTTTAAGACCGCTAAAACTGTAGTTAAATTCACCTGCATTTGGGTAAGTGAAAGGAAATTTATGATCATCTCCATTTTTAGCAACTTGATCTATNATCGGACCTGCNGGATATCCCAATCCCAAAATTTTTCCAGCTTTATCAAATGCCTCGCCAACCGCATCATCTATAGTACNTCCAATGACTTTCATTTTTAGAGGGCTTTCTAAATAAANAATTTGTGTGTGTCCACCAGAAACAGTCAAACAAANAAAAGGAAAACTAGGTGTATCTATAGAATTTTCTGGTTCTTGAATAAAATGAGCATGAACATGAGCTTTCATGTGGTTAACTTCTATCAATGGGACATTTAATGANANGCTTAATGATTTAGCAAAAGAGGTTCCTACAAGAAGTGATCCTAAGAGACCGGGCCCTTTAGTNAATGCAATACTTGTTAAATCCGAAGTTTGAACTTGGGCTTTTTTCAAAGCTGCTGAAACTACTGGTACTATGTTCTCTTGGTGAGCTCTGGAAGCAAGCTCTGGAACTACTCCACCATATTGTTCGTGAATCGATTGATTAGCGGTNACATTAGAATGTATAACTCCATTGATTAATATTGCTGCAGAAGTGTCGTCACAGCTAGATTCAATACCAAGAATGATACTATCTTTGCTCATAATTATTTTTGATTGTTGAAATTAGAATCTAAAAATACCATTTCATTTTCAATTAGTTTATTGGTTAATCTAATAGAATTAGTTTTATTGCTTATAATTTTACTATTTTACTCAATAAGAATTCCATTTGTTCAAAATAGTATTGCTCTTCAAATTACACATACTATTAATGAAAATTTAAATTCAGAAATTAAAATCGATGAAGTATCCTTAAGAAGTTTTGATTACTTTCAATTAAATCAAATTCTTATTCCAGATCTAAATGGTGATACTATTTTATTTGTTCCTTCCGCTGTAATCAAAGTCAAAAAGTGGAATCTTTTAGAACGNAGTTTTCATATTAATAAAGTCCTTTTAAAGGACCCCATTATCAATGTGAAAAAAAATAAAGGAAGTGCAAATTATGAATGGAAATTTTTACTTAAAGTATTTGAAAACACCCAGAGAAAAAGTAAAAATTACAACGTAAAAGTAGATGAAATAGAGTTAGATAAAGCCACATTAACCCATTGCAATTACAACAAAATAAACAATAATCAAATATTTGATTATCAGCGTTTTAAATTATTTAATTTAAATCTATTATTGAATAAATCNGATCTTAATAATACTTTCATTAGCACTACAATTAGTCATCTAAATTTCTTATCCGATGAANAATTTAATCTTATTTCATTAAATGGAAATTTGTATTTAGACTCTAACAAAATAAATGTATCTAATGTTATTCTTAACACCTCCAAAAGTTCACTTACTGCTAAAGAATTTAATTATTTTTTAAATCAAAATTCTTTTTTGGAGGATGAATTCAATTTTTCCGAATTATCTTCTAATATTTCTGCTCAAGATTTTAATTTATTCACCAATTATAAAGTTGACACCAATTTTGAATTGACTGTTAATACNGACTTAAATGCTTCAAATACCGATTTAAAATTCCAAAATTTAGCTATTAAATATTTAAAATCTGATTTAAGAGGATATCTAAGCTTTCAAAATTGGAAAGATCCTTCNTCATTAGCTTTTAAGTTTGATTTACATTCTAATAATATATTCAAAGAAGATTTATTTACTCTAGAGTCATATAACTACTTAAAGATTCCTCCATTACTTAAAAATAAGTTACAAGAGATTGAAGATTTTAANTGNTCTTTNATNGGAGATGCAAANAGTGANGAACTCAACTCTGATTTTAGTTTTTTATCATCAGTAGGAAAAATATTTGGCAGCTTTGATTTACATACAAATGATATTTCTGACGTGTCTTACAATATGAATTTAGTTGCTGAAAACTTTTCAGGTAAGTTAGCTTTTGAAGGTTTAGATGTGGAAAATTTCAATGCACAATTAAAGATCAATGGCAAAGGGTTTTACAAAGAAGATGTGGATTTAAAAATTGATGGATTCTTTTCTGACTTCATTATGAATAATTATAAATACGACGACATTTTTATNACCGGATCTTTTAAAAACAAAGCTTTTAATGGTTTTTTACAATTAAAGGATCAATTTATTGATTTGGAATTTAATGGGAATATAGACTTTAATTCAAAACCCAAAGAATTTGATTTTTCTTTAGCCATTTCTAATGCTTACTTAGGAGAATTAGGATTATTATCTTCTTATCCTAAAAGTAAATTATCCTTTGTATCTTATTTTAACGGTTTTGGTAATGATTGGAAAGATTTTACTGGATTTGTCAATCTAGATAGTATTTATTTTTATCAGAATAATACAACTCATGATTTTGGCTCAATTCAGTTTAATTCTCAAACCAACGAATCAGATCACTTAATCAAATTAAGATCCGATATTTTATCTTTTGATATTAATGGAGAATTTAAGTTTGATGAATTATACACTAATTTTAAGTATTCTGTTAATAGGATTATTCCCAATATTTTTTCCAATGTAACGTCTGTTAATAAGGANCAATTATTTGAATTTGACTTAACTGTCCATGATTTTCAACCTATTAATTCACTTTTTCATAATAATATTGATATNGCTCCGAATTCATTTTTAAAACTTCGTTTTTCTAAAAAAGATAATTTATCAGACTTTGAATTAAAATCTAGTAAAATTATTTGGAATGATTTTGAGTTTAAAGAAATTGATGCAATTGCCAAAATGGAAAATAAAAATCTTATGGATAATAATTTATCGATTATTGTCAATGTAGACTCGGTAAATAGCTCTTTTTTCAATATAGCAGATTCATTNATTGTCCAATCAAATATTACAGAAAATAAGATAAATTCNAAAATGGAGTGGGGAAATCAAAAATCTTCTAAAAATGGCAAAATTTTAAGCCAAATAGCAATTTTAGATGAAACTCATTTTGACATTAATATTGTGGAGAGCTTTTTAAAGGATACACTTATTGGTTTTTGGGAAATGCCTTTTCCGTCAACTATAAAATATAATTCAAAAAGGTTTGCTTTTGATACTTTAAGTTTTAAAAATGGAAATCAATTAATTAGTGCACACGGTATAGTAGGAAATAATGAAAGAGATACTATTAAATTAGATATAATTGATTTTCAATTAGAAAAAATACCATCCTTTTTTAATATTGAAAAGGAGAATTTTCATCTTAATGGATCTTTAACATCCCATATTTACTTACAATCCTGTTTAAATAGTTTTAAAGCCTCAACTAATTGTAAAATTCAAAACTTTGAATTAAATAATTACGAAATAGGAAATTTTAAANTTTCATCTAATTGGGATCAATTATCCGATCGTTATAATATTGAAGGAGAATTAATTAATGAATTGGAGCATAAAGAAATTATTTTAAAAAATTGTTCNTACCATCCAAATAATGAAATAGATAACAGAGTTAAGGGCTCTCTTAGATTAAACGATGCNAATATAGATTTTTTAGACCCATTTCTTCCNAACGAATTCCTGAGTGGCTTAGAGGGGTTGATTAATGGTGAATTATCAGTTGGCGGAAATTGGNACAACCCCGATTTTAATGGCGAATTATATTTTAAAAATATAAATCTAAAATTGAGTCAATTTAATTCTCATTTTAATATAAATGGAANNTCNNNAGNGCACTAAAAATACTATTAAAATTTTAAATGGATCTGTTAAAGACGAGCTTAATGTTTTTGGGAAGATTTACGGTCAATTCGATCATAATAATTTTTCAAAATATGCTCTGAATATTGGTTTAGATTTTGATAAGCCCATGCTTATTATGAATAATACTTATTATGAAAATCCTTACTATTATGGAAAAGCTTATGTAACAGGGTTAACTGAAATAAGTTATGATAAAATAAATGATTTAGCAATAAAAATAAATGCTAAAACTCAAAAAAATACCAGTTTAAATATTCCTCTTTACGGTAACGAAGAGGTGGTTCTTCATGATTTTATTTCTTTTAAAACAAATGACTCTATAAAAAATACTGAAGTTCAACAGAATAATTTATTAAAGAAAAAATTAGATGTAGACATTGAATTAGAAATCACCGAAGATGCAGAATTAATGCTAATATTTGACGACTTAGTTGGCGATGCAATGAAGTCTAAAGGTGATGGGAATATTCAACTTAAGATTGATGAAAACTTTGATATCTCAATGTATGGTAATTACAACATAAGTCAAGGAGAATATGTATTTGCTCTTAAAGAGTTTATCAATAAAAAGTTTATACTTAATAAAGGGGGCGAAATAACTTGGTTGGGAGATCCCTACAATGCTAAAATTGATCTAAGTGCTATTTATCCCTTAAGAACCAGTCTATATAATATTCTTCCAACAGTTGAAAGAGATAATTGGAAACATAAAAGTTTAGTAGATGTTTACATCAATTTAGAAAATGACTTAATGAATCCTGATGTTCAATTTAATGTAGATGTTCCTAAAGCTAATGAGTCTGTAAAAGCTAGTTTAAATAGTATTTTAAGTAATAATGAAGAATTGAATAAACAAGTATTCTCTTTGTTAATTCTAAATCAGTTCATTACACCAAATCATCTTAACCTTGGAGATAATGGAAAAGTTTATGACATATCTACAAGCGAAATGCTATCGAATCAACTGGGCAATATGATATCATCCTTTACCGATGAATTTGATATTGGTTTTGACTATTCATTAGGTGATCCAATTACTAATGATAAATTAACTGTAGCTATGTCTACACAACAGTTTAATGATCGGCTGAGTATTGAAACAAATTTAGGAATGTCTCAATCTAATAATTTAACTCAAAATCCTAATTCTTTTATTGGAGATGTTAATGTAGAATACAAATTAAATAGTGCTGGAAATATAAGAATTCACGCTTACAACGAATCAAATGAATACAATTTATCTAATCAAAACCAATCTAATTATACTCAAGGGGTAGGTATCTCCTACAAGCAGAGCTTTAATTCTTTAAGAGAATTATTCTGTGAAATGGGTAATCTGTTTAGATCAAATACCAATAATTGTAATGATTGAAAAGATCTAAAATTTAAAAATAGTGTTAACTGAAATTTTAAAAAGTTTATTTCTTTGAAGATTAATTTTTATAAAGTAAATTCTTTTTTAAAGAAATGATTTCATTTTTAATCAGCTTCTTTAAAGAGTTATTAAAATTATCTTTTTTCAATATTTCTTGTAATTGATTATATAAATAACTTGGCGGTTTGGGTTCATAGGCGAGTAAGCTCAATATAGCATTTTCAACGAAATTATCAGGATTTAACTTTTTATTTAATGCTATGTTACAATAGTCACATTGATTACAATTTTTTTCCATTTTTTCTCCAAAATAGTTCAATAATGCTAAATTTCTACATTTATTTTTTGAATTTAAAAAATGAATAAGTGAAGAATTTTTCTCTTCTTTTACTTTTTTTGAATTTAGATAAGTTCGACTTAATTTAAGTTGATTTATATTGGGTCTGGGTCTTAAAAATTGAATTTTATTGCTTGACTTTTTTTTACAATAGTTAATTATTTTAAGATCATGAAGTTGGTCTAATTGTCTTATTATTTCATCAGTGTCTTTTTTTAATCTATTTGATATTATTATTTCGCTAACAGCGACTAATTGTCTATCTATATTAGAATAGCTTCTAATTAATACATCTATTATCTTTTCATATTTTGGGTAGTTATTTAAAAAACTATTTAAATATTTGATAGAAACCACTATACGAATCTTAGAAAATTGATATTCGTTTAATTCTTTTAGGTATTGCTCAATTTTTAAATATTTTAAGCAAGAAAGAGTTAATGATCTTGAAAGTTTGGATTTTTGTGCAATAATATCTACATCTGTTTCATAACTATCTTCAGAAAAATAACCCATTGGAATTTGATGAATATTCGAAATAGCTTGAAATACAGATTTAATTTGTTTTAAAGAAGGAAAATTTATTTTATGTCTTTTTATAATTTTTTCTATGTCCATCTCGTCCTTTAAAATGGTTGAAAACGATGTTTTACCATCTCTTCCTGCTCTACCTGATTCCTGATAAAATGATTCTATTGTTTCTGACATTTCATAATGAATTACATTTCTCACATTTGGTTTGTCTATTCCCATTCCAAATGCATTAGTTGCCACCATAATATCAAACTTATTATTAATCCATAATTTCTGCTTTTTCGTTCTTTCTTTAAAAGTCAACCCACCGTGATAGAAATCAGCTGAATAATTTTTATTATTCAATAATTTAGATAAATACTGAGTTTTATTTCTTGTTCTTACATATATAATTGAACATTCCTTTTTCAAAACTTTTAATAATACCTCCTCTTTATTAAAACAATCAATAACATTGTATACAATATTCTTTCTTAAAAATGATCTGCTTACAACATTGTTTTTGCAAAATAAAAGTTGAGATTGAATATCTTCAGCAACTTCTTTTGTAGCTGTTGCTGTAAGTGCAATAAAGGAAATATTAGGCATCCAATTCCTTAGTAAATGAATGTTTTTAAAATCTGGTCTAAAATCATTTCCCCATTCGGAAATGCAATGCGCTTCATCTACAGCAATAAAACTTATATTCATTTTTTTAAATCTTTCTTCGAATATTTTTGTTGTGATTCTTTCTGGAGATATGTATAGAATTTTTATTTTTCCATAAATTANATTATCTAAAATCCTATCGATGTCTTTGTACTGATGATTTGAGTTCAAGTAAGTTGCTGAAATACCTTTTGATAGTAGTTGATTAACTTGATCTTCCATTAAAGCAATTAATGGAGAAATTACTATACAGGTTCCTTTTTGCATAACTGCAGGAAGTTGGAAACATAGCGATTTTCCTCCNCCAGTTGGTAGTAGTGCTAAAACATCTTTTTTTTCAAGNACCTGATCAATAATTTCTTCTTGCGCATCTCTAAACTTGTTGAAGCCCCAATGTTTGAATAGACTTTTATACTTTAAATCATGATTAACCAAATTCATACTTTTATATAAGTCATCAATATTTTAGTACTTTTGCCAAAAATTAATTCATTTTGTTTTGATGAAAGTTCCAACTTTTAAAAGTAATATTCAATTAACAAAAAACACAAGATTACCACAAGTAAACTGGAATAAATTGCCATTTGGAAAATTATTTTCTGATCATATGTTTTCTATGGATTATAGTAATGGTAAGTGGACTAATTATTCNATTTTACCTTACGGAAATTTGAGTATATCACCTGCTAATTCTGCCTTACACTATGGTCAAAGTTGTTTTGAAGGTATGAAAGCTCACCGAAATATAAATAATGAAATAGTGTTGTTTAGGCCCTACGAAAATGCCAAAAGATTTAACCATTCTAANAAACGAATGTGCATGCCAGAAATTAATCAAGATCTTTTTGTGAATGCAATTTCTGAATTAATTTCAATAGATCAAAAATGGGTTCCAGAAAACTTAGATCATTCTCTTTACATAAGACCATTTATTTTTGCTACTGACCCTTATATTGGAATTAGACCATCCGATAGTTATAAGTTTATGATTTTTACTTGCCCAGTTGGTGATTATTATAATGAGCCAGTTTCAGTNAAAATAGAAACCGAATTTTCNAGAGCTGTANAAGGAGGAACGGGTTCTGCTAAAGCTGCTGGTAATTATGCTGCTGCNCTCTATCCAGCAATGCTGGCTAGNGAAAAAGGATTCAGACAATTAATTTGGACGGATGCAATAGAACATAAGTATATTGAAGAGGCTGGCACCATGAATGTTGTCTTTATGATAGATGATGTTTTAATTACTCCAGATTCTAGTGATACAATCTTAAATGGTATTACTAAAAAAAGTGTTATTAAAATTGCTAAAGATTGGGGTATTGAAGTACAAGAAAGAAAAATTGAAGTAGATGAAATTTTACAAGCTCTAAGGAATGGCAAACTTACCGAAGCTTTTGGAGCTGGAACAGCTGCAACCATAGCTCCAATTTCCAATATTTCCTTAAATGAGGAGAATTATCAAATTCCAGAGTCAACTCCAGACCACTTTCATATAAAAGTTTTGGATTATTTAAAAAAATACAAAAGGGGAGAGGTTCAAGATAAATTCAACTGGATTAAAATAATATAACTTTTCAAATTACATNAATTTTNNCTTTCNAATTNAGTTATATTTTCAATTATTAATGCCGATGCACCACCCCCTCCATTGCAAATACCTGCNGCTCCCATTTTTGCTTTATTTTGTTTGAGGACATTTATCAGTGTTACAACAATNCTACAACCACTTGAACCAAGAGGATGCCCAAGTGCTACNGCTCCACCATTCACATCTACTTTGNTAGGATGAATATTTAGAAGCTGAGTATTTACTAGACCTACTACAGAAAAAGCTTCGTTAAGCTCCCAATAATCAATATCGCTNATGGATAAATCAGCTTTATCTAATGCTTTTCGAATAGCTTTATTTGGTGTAGTGGTAAACCATTTTGGCTCTTGTGAAGCATCTGCATAACTAATTACTTTAGCTAATGGTTGAATATTTAATTCATCTGCTTTTTCTTGNGTNATTAAAATTACTGCTGATGCTCCATCATTTAAAGTTGAGGCATTTGCTGCAGTAACTGTTCCGTCTGATGAAAAAACTGGTTTTAAATTAGGAATTTTATCTATTCTTACATTTTTAAATTCCTCATCTTCANTAATAATAACATCATCTGTTTTTCGTTGAGAAACAGCAACTGTCACAATTTCATTTTCAAATAATCCTTTAGCAGTAGCTTTACTAGCTTTTTGGTAAGATTGAATGGCAAACTGATCTTGATCTTCTCTACTAATTTGATACTCTTTAGCACACTCGTCTGCGCATTTTCCCATATGAACTTTATTNTAAACATCCGTTAATCCGTCTTTGACCATTCCGTCTGTNAGGTTAATATCTCCNAGTTTTTTTGCCTTTCTAGCATTATAGTAATGAGGAACCATGGACATATTTTCCATACCGCCAGCAATTACAATTTCGGAATCNCCACATTNAATACTTTGTACTGCTAAGGAAATCGCTTTCATGCCAGAAGCACATACTTTATTTACAGTTGTACAAGGAGTATTTTCNGGTATACCAGCAAAGATTGCTGCTTGTTTACTGGGAGCTTGGCCTAAATTTGCTTGAAGGACATTACCCATATATACTTCGTCTATTTTTTCAGNATCTAAATCTATTGACTCNAATGCGCCTTTAATTGCCAAGGCACCTAATTTAGTTGCAGGAATAGAAGATAAAGATCCTCCAAAGCTTCCCATTGGTGTTCTTTTAGCAGCTACTATGACTATACTTTTCATTCTTTAAATTTACTTTTATTTTAGTTAAAAATGTAAATAATAATTATTTAAATTGCTTCTGAATAAAAATTGTTCAATTCAAAAACTATGTTATTTTTGCATACTTATTGGAGAGGTGGCAGAGTGGTAATGCAACAGCCTGCTAAGCTGTCAACGAGCAATCGTTGCCAGGGTTCGAGTCCCTGTCTCTCCGCTGAAAAAAAAAGCCCCATACGGGGCTTTTGTGTTTAATTTATATTTAATTATATATCAAACCTATCAGCGTTCATAACTTTATTCCACGCATTTATGAAGTCAGTGATAAATTTGTCTTTAGAGTCATCTTCTGCATAAACTTCAGCAATAGCTCTTAATTGTGAATTTGAACCAAAAACAAGATCAACTCTAGATGCTGTTCTTACATCTTCACCAGTAGATCTATGTTTTCCATTATAACTATTTCTTCCTGTTGGTTGCCATTTGATATTCATATCAAGAAGGTTAATAAAAAAATCATTACTTAATTTATTAGGCTCATCTGTAAAGTTTCCTATATCATTATTTCCTATTTTAAGAGATCTTAATCCACCAACAAGAACAGTCATTTCTGGAGCCGAAAGGCCAAGTAAATGAGCTTTATCCAAAAACATTTTTTCCGAATTAATATTGAAATTATTTTTATGATAGTTTCTAAATCCGTCTGAAAAAGGTTCAAGTACAGAAAAAGAATGTTCATCAGTTTGTTCTTGAGAAGCATCTCCTCTTCCAGGATGAAATGGTACTTCTTTTCCAGATGCCATTTCTATACCAACATTACCTGCTAAAACAATTATGTCCGCGACAGATGAACCACTTTGTTCAGCAATGGGTTCTAAAACACTTAAAACTTTATTTAATTGTTCAGGTTTATTAACTTCCCAATCTTTTTGAGGAGATAATCTTATTCTAGCTCCATTAGCACCCCCTCTCATATCTGTATGTCTATATGTTGAAGCGCTAGCCCATGCAGTTTCGACCATTTCTTGAATAGAAAGTCCACTTTGTCTAATTTTTGATTTGATATCATCTATATCATAATCTTGATTCCCTTTTGGGACAGGATCTTGCCAAATAAGCTCTTCATTAGGAACTTCAGGACCTAAATACCTATTTTTAGGACCCATATCTCTGTGAAGAAGCTTGTACCAAGCTCTAGCAAAAGCATCTGATAATTCATCAGGGTTCTCTAAGAAATGTCTTGATATTTTATCATATTCTGGATCCATTCTCATTGCCATATCAGCTGTAGTCATGATGGTATGAACTTTAATACTTGGATCTTCTGGGTCTGGAGCCATATCTTCAGGAAGTTGATTAATTGGGTGCCACTGATGAGCACCAGCAGGACTCTTTTTTAATTCCCACTCATATTTATATAGTGTTTCAAAATATCCATTATCCCATTTAGTTGGGTTAGCAGTCCAAGGTCCTTCAATTCCACTGGTTATCGTGTCTCTACCATAACCACTTTTAAAATCACTAGTCCACCCAAATCCCATTTCTTCAATTTCTGATCCTTCTGGTTCAATTCCCTTATGGTCTTCGCTTGCGGCACCATGTGCTTTACCAAATGTATGACCACCTGCTGTTAAAGCAACAGTTTCGTAGTCATTCATTGCCATTCTTCCAAAAGTTTCTCTAATATCTCTTGCACTTAATAACGGATCTGGATTCTCATCTGGACCTTGGGGATTAACATAAATTAAACCCATTTGCACAGCTGCTAATGGCATATCTAGTTCTCTATCTCCAGTATACCTGTTATTAGCTAACCATTCATTTTCTTTACCCCAAAAAATATCTTTTTCAGGTCCCCATATGTCAGGTCTCCCACCTCCAAAACCAAAAGTTTTACCACCCATTGATTCAATGGCAACATTACCTGTAAGTATTAATAAATCAGCCCAACTAATTTTTTTTCCATATTTTTTCTTAATTGGCCATAATAATCTTCTTGCTTTATCTAAATTTCCATTGTCAGGCCAACTGTTAAGAGGGGCAAATCTTTGAGCTCCAGTTCCACCACCACCTCTTCCATCTGAAGTACGATAAGTTCCAGCAGCATGCCAAGTCATTCTAATAAAAAATGGACCATAGTGACCATAGTCGGCAGGCCACCAGTCTTGACTATCGGTCATTAAATTGTGTAAATCTTTTTTTAACCCTTCATAATCAATAGTTTTAAATTCCTCTCTGTAATTAAAACCATCGTTATAAGGATTGGATTTCTTATCATTTTGATGAAGAATATCTAAATTTAATTGATCTGGCCACCATTGATTATTTGACATTGCACCGATGCTGTGTTGACTTTTTGAACCATGATCAACTGGACATTTCATTTCATTATTCATTTTTTGGTTTTTTTAAAAGTAATTAATTACTAATTTATAATTTTTTAATTGTATTATTTAAATGTTTAATTTTTAATATTTGTATTTTTGAAATTATATAATTTAAAACTAAAAAATGTCTTCAATTGTAGGTAAAAAAGCACCAGTATTTGCAGCAAATGCAATTATAAATGGTAATAAATTGATTAATAATTTTTCACTTGAACAATATTTAGAAAAAAAATATGTGGTATTGTTATTCTATACAAAGGATTTTTCTGGAATTTGTCCACATGAATTACTTGATTTTCAAAAAAAAATACATGAGTTTGAATCTAGAAATACCCAACTTGTAGCTTGTTCTACTGACTCTGAAGAGACTCACATGGCTTGGCTTAGAACAAATAAAGAAGACGGTGGAGTAAAAGGGGTAAAATTCCCTATAATTTCCGATCATTCTAAATTGATTACATCTTCATTTAATGTTCTATTTGGTGAATATTTTACTAATGATGACCAAGTTTTAGACGCCGATGGTCCTATGATTCCATTAAGGGGTTTGTTTTTAATTGATAAAAAAGGAGTTGTTCAACATCAAATTGTAAACTTTTTTACCTTAATAAGAAATGTAGACCATATTTTATCAACGATTGATTCGCTACACTATTTTGAAACCAACGGTGAGTTTTGCAGAGTTAATGATTAGAATCTTAAAAATTTGAATTACAATAGTAATCTTTCTCCTTTTCATTTAGCTATTCCAGTACATGACCTCCAATTATGTAGAGAATTTTATACAAATGTTCTAGCAATAAAAGAAGGAAGATCAAGTGATAGTTGGGTTGATTTTAATTTTTTTGGACATCAATTAGTAATACACGAAACTAAAGAGTTCACTAAATCAGCTATAAATCTTGTTGATGGTCATGGAGTTCCTATTCCTCACTTTGGAGTTGTACTAAATATGGAAGAATGGAATATCTTAAAAAACAGATTAGTCTCAAAAAAAATCAAATTTATTATTGAACCCTATTTTAGGTTTAAAAATTCACCCGGAGAACAAGCAACTATGTTTTTCTTAGATCCATCAGGAAATTCCTTAGAATTTAAAGCTTTTAAAAATTTTAATAACCTTTTTAAAAAAATATAAACTATGATTTTAAATCCTTCAATATTTGAATATTTAAATCATTTAAAGATGAATAATAATAGACCTTGGTTCAAAGAAAATAAATCAATATTTGATAGACATAATAAAGAAGTTAAAAACTATTTTGAAGCTGTATTTCAAACCAATAAGAATTTTTTTAATTGGGAAAGTTTTAAGGTTTTTAGGATTTATAAAGATGTGAGATTTTCAAAAGATAAATTACCATATAAAACCCATTTTGCAGTAGCATTTCATAGAACTAAACCTAAATATAGAGGTGGGTTTTATGTACATATACA
>NZID01000033.1 GCA_002691605.1 Crocinitomicaceae bacterium | reverse complement strand
TAAATTCATAGAATCCAAGCTTACATTAGTTAATATAAAGGTTAAAGTCATAACTTATAATTATGGAATTGATCGGTCTTTATGTTTGTTGGAGTAATAAATTTTTATCTTAAACTTTTTTTCATGTATTTTTTACTCTGTTAGTTCTTCCAAATAAATTAAAACGCAGGAGATAGGAATGAAGGATTTTTTTTAATCAAATTGTCCAATCAACGATATTTTTATTTCTTTGCATCCTTTAATTATTGTAAAATTGATTTTCAAATGAGTAATCTTGTTATAGTAGAGTCACCAGCCAAAGCTAAAACTATTGAAGGTTTTTTAGGAAGCGATTTTATAGTAAAATCATGTTATGGACATATCAGAGAATTACCTAGNAAAGGAGATCCAATTGATATTGAAAATAATTTTCATCCAACTTACATAGTTCCGCAAGACAAGAAAAAAGTAGTCAATGAATTAAAAAGTATTGCAAAAAAATGCGATATAATATGGTTAGCTACNGATGAAGATCGTGAAGGGGAAGCGATTTCGTGGCATCTACTCCATGCTTTGAATTTAAAGTCATCCGAAACTAAACGAATTACCTTTAACGAAATAACCAAAAAAGCAGTCTTAAAAGCTGTCAATTCGCCGAGAGAAATTAATCATAATTTAGTAAATTCTCAACAAGCTAGAAGAATCTTAGATAGAATAGTAGGTTTTGAACTTTCTCCAGTTTTGTGGAGAAAAGTAAGACCAAATTTATCAGCTGGAAGGGTTCAGTCAGTTACTGTAAAATTGATTGTAGAAAGAGAACACAAAATTCAGAATCATGTCCCTGTTGAAACATTTAAAGTAGTAGGNGACTTCACATCTAAAGGNATTAATTTTAAAGCAGAATTGGTTTCTAATTTCATTTCTTATAATGATGCNAAATCATTTTTAGAATTGGCCAAGGGAAAAGAGTTTTNTGTAAAAAAAATTACCCAAAAGCCTGGTAAAAGAACTCCATCTGCACCTTTTATNACTTCAACACTTCAGCAAGAAGCAAGTAGAGTTTTGGGATTTAATGTTTCAAGAACTATGTCAGTAGCTCAAAGATTATATGAATCAGGTCGAATTACCTATATGAGAACAGATTCTGTTAGCTTATCTATGGACGCTATGAAAGCCATACANAAACAAATTGAGAAAGACTATGGTTCTCATTANTGTAATCCTAGAAAATATCAAAATAAGAACAAATCTGCNCAAGAGGCACATGAAGCCATCAGACCTACTAATTTTGCTTTCAGTTCTTTAAATGACTCTTCACCAGAAGATAAGTTATATTCATTAATTTGGAGAAAGACCATGGCCTCTCAAATGAGCGATGCTGAAATTGAGAGAACTACAATTGAAATAGGACATAAGGAACAAACTCCTAATTTTAATACGGTTGGAGAAGTGATTAAGTTTGATGGATTTTTAAAAGTATATAACACTTCTTCTTCAGACAAAAAGACTGAACAACTTCCAGACGTTTCTCTTAATGACAAATTAATTGCCAATCAACTTACTGCTACCCAAAAATTCTCCAGACCTGCATCTAGATTTACAGAAGCTTCCTTAGTTAAAAAATTGGAAGAANTAGGCATTGGAAGACCATCTACTTACGCTCCGACTATTAAAACTATTCAAGATAGGGGTTATGTAGAAAATAAAGATTTAGAAGGTAAAANTAGATCTATCCAACAACTTGTTTTAAAAGCTAACAATTTAAAAGAAGTTTCATTAACTGAGAACTACGGAGCTGATAGAAAAAAATTATTCCCTACTACCACAGGAGAAGTTGTAAATGAGTTTTTAGATAATCATTTTAAAAATATAATGGACTATAATTTCACGGCTGATATTGAAAAAGAANTNGACTCCATTGCGAAAGGAGAACTAAAATGGTCTGATATGTTGTCAAGTTTTTATACTCCCTTTCACAAAACTATAATTGATACTCAAGAAAATGCGGAAAGAGCNAATGGAGAAAGACTTTTGGGNAACCACCCCAATTCTGGCGAGCCAGTTTTTGTAAAGTTAGGTAAATATGGTCCTATNGCTCAAATAGGCGATACTGCTGATGAAACNAAAAAACCAAAGTTTGCAAGTCTGAAATCTGATCAAAACATTAAAACAATTACTCTGGAACTTGCACTTAAATTATTTGACTACCCAAAATTAATTGGAACTCATCAANAAAAAGAGGTAATTATTAAAGTTGGAAGATTTGGACCGTATATTCAATTTGGTACTGAAAATATTTCTATTCCAAAAGGGANAGAACCGGAAGAAATNCTATTAGAAAATGCGATTGCTCTTATCAANGAAAAAAGAGAAGCTAACGCCCCGGTNGCCGAATATGAAGATCTNCCTGTATCTAAAGGAAAAGGAAGGTTTGGCCCATTTATAAAGTGGAATAATCTCTTTATCAATGTCAATAAAAAATATGATTTTGATAATCTTTCCTATGAAAATATTGTCGAACTAATTGANGACAAAAAGAAAAAAGAAATAGAGAAAATNGTTCACAATTGGGAGGAAGAAGGAATTTCAGTTCAAAAAGGAAGATGGGGTAAATTCTTTATAATTTCTGGTAAAAAGAAAAAGCAGCTTGCCCCTTCCAAAGATCCTTCAAAAATTACTCTTGAAGAAGCTAAAATTTTGCTTAAAGCTAAATAGATGGATCTCAGTATTTATTTTAAACCAATTGATAAAATTGAGACTGAAAATAAAACTGTTGGATCCTTCACCAATTCATACTTTTTGGAATTCCCGGATTGGGAATCGTCAGATATAATTTTTATTAGTGTTCATGAAAATAGAGGAGCAAACGCGNAATTAAANAATNATATTGATTCTATTTCAATAAGGAATTTATTATATAGTTTTAAATGGGAGGGGAATTTAAAAATAGCCGATTTAGGCATTCTTGAAAGTGGAGCCACTCTTCAAGATACATACTCAGCATTATCAGAAATCACATTTGAAGTACAGAAAAAAGGAAAATTATTAATTATTTTGGGCGGTTCNCAAGATTTAACATATGCCAATTATTTAGGCTATGAGAAGTTAGAACACCCAATTAATTTATCTTGTATTGATCACAGTTTCGATGTTGTTTTAGACAAAAAATCTGAATTAGCTGCCGACAATTATATCAATCATTTATTATTGGAAAAACCCAATTTATTATTTAATTTTTCCATTCTTGGATGTCAGCAATATTATGTTGGATCGGATGATTTGCGATTTTTTGATGAACTATATTTTGATTATTTNAGACTGGGAGAACTTCAAAATTCNNTATCAAAATCCGAACCAATTNTAAGAAATACAGATTTACTTAGTGTAGATTTGTCATCTATAAGATATTCAGAATTTAAAAGTTCTTATAATTCAAATACGAATGGTTTTTTTGGAAATGAGCTTTGTCAGATGATGAAGTATGCTGGAATTAGCGATAAAATATCAAGTATTGGCTTTTACAATTTAAAATCCNGTTCTATTAGAAAAACAGATTCTGAGTTAATTGCACAACTAATATTTTTTGTAATTCTTGGATTTTCTCTAAGAAAAAATGATTATCCTTTTGGGGATAAAAAAGATCTCATCAAATATTCNGTATATAACGAAGACTCTAAACACCATTTGGTTTTTCATAAAAGTCCAAAATCGGAAAGGTGGTGGTTGAAAGTTCCTTACCCGCCTAGTAAAGATTTTAAGTTTGAAAGACACCATTTGATTCCTTGTAATTACCACGACTATGAAATTGCTCAGAATGGTACAATACCCGATCTTTGGTGGAAGACTTACAGGAAGTTAAATTAATATTTTTGTCAATTTTAAGGCAATTTTTTATACTTTTGCCAATTAACAAATAAGTAAATTTTACTTAAAATTTATATAATTTGCTGAATTACAGCNAGTTGCATGAAAAAACTTTTAATATATATTATTTTTGTNTGGTCTTTCGGGAATTTATTTTCACAACAAGATTACCAAATAACCCATTATATGTTTGATAATTTATCTTTCAATCCTGNNTATTCTGGAATGAATAATAATGTNAANGCAACAATGATAGGAAGNCAACAATGGTCTGGTTTTGCTGGGAGTCCAACAACCGCATTATTAAACNTACATTCTCCTGTAAGTTTACTTAAAGGTGGTTTAGGGTTTACNTATGTCTCTGACCANTTAGGATTTGAAACTAACAGTGTNGCAAGGCTAAATTATTCTTATCATTTAAATTTAGGAGCAGGCCAACTNGGNATTGGTCTTAGTGCAGGAATTATTCAAAAAAGTATTGATGCGGAATGGAGAACTCCTTCAGGCAACTCTTGGCAATTAGATAATTCTATTAAAGGGCAACAGATGTCCGGTACGGTTCCAGATTTCAATNTAGGATTATTTTATAAAACCAAAGATTTGTATTTTGGNTTTTCTACCACTCATCTAGGAGGATTCAANATGGAAGATTTAAATATTCAAAATGTTCATCATTATTGGATAACCGCAGGTTATGATTATGATCTCAGTTCTGATATCAAACTTAGACCCAGTGTTTTGATTAAATCTGATGCATCATCTTCCATAATGGATTTAAATATAAATGCACTTNTCAAAAACACGATTTGGGGGGGATTGACCTACAGATTTGGTGACGAAATTGCTCCGATGCTTGGATATCAACATCCGTTTACAGATGGNAGCATTTTAAGGATCGGTTATGCTTATGGAATAACCACAAGTGTGATTGGAAATTACAGTACTGGTTCTCATGATTTAATGTTAAATTATTGCTTTAAAATTTCAAAACCTGCACCAGTCGAAAAATCCAAAAATCCAAGATTTTTATAACTAAATGAAACTATTTTATTTAAATATCGTTACAAAAGTTCCTTTGCATTATGCCTTNGAATTATTAAAGATAAAAAGCTTTAAAATGAAACACTTATTATATTTTACTTTTTTTGTAGGATTATTTACTAGTTGTACAACCCCTTCAAGTAATGGCCATTTAATTGGNGCCATGAATAGACCAGTGTGGTATCAAACGGATCCATACGGTATGCTTTACATCCCTGCAGGAGCTTTTAATATGGGGCAAAGTGATCAAGATGTTCCATTGACTCATTATAATGAAACCAAAACAGTGTCTGTNGCTGCATTTTACATGGATCAAACTGAAATCACCAATAATGANTANAGACAATTTGTAATGTGGGTTAAAGATTCTATTGCAAGAAGGATTTTGGGAGAAGAATTTCCTGAAGAGTTTTTAATTCCTACATACGATGACGAATTGGAAGAAAAAGATGCTGCTGATTGGAAATTAAATTGGAATTCAAGATTCCACTACAGTTCTTTTAATCCTGCCAAGGGAGAAAATTCTGAATATGCTCCGNTACTNGCGCAAATGTTTCTAGGAGAAAGCGAACGCTTTTATCAAAGAAAAGAGATTGATACCAGAAAATTAATGTTTGAATATTATTGGGTAGATTTACACGAAGCAGCCAGAAAAGGCAGACCCTTAGTCAAAAGAATTTCTAACTCAGAGGCTGATCAAGATGATGAGCATAGGGTTAAAATGAAAAATCCAGATTTGCAATTTCCAATTGATCCGGGCCAAGTTAGTGGTAAAGATTTGAATTTGGGTTTCCGAAATAGTAAGGGACAAAATAACGCAATTAGAGGCCATGAAGATCGTTCGAGGTTTATTATTAAAGAAGTAATTAATGTTTATCCTGACACTTTGTGTTGGATACATGATTTTACCTATGCAAATAATGACCATATGACTAATATGTATTTCTGGCATCCTGCATATGATGACTATCCAGTGGTAGGTGTTACTTGGCAACAATGTAATGCTTTTAACGTTTGGAGAACACAACTTCTTAATTCGTGGAGAAGTTCTAATTATGAGTCTTATGTCCAAGACTTTAGATTACCTAGTGAAACAGAATGGGAATATGCTTCAAGAGGAGGTTTAGATAATAATCCTTATCCTTGGGGAGGCCCTTACATCAGAAATTCTAGAGGTTGTTTCTTAGGTAACTTTAAGCCTATGCGAGGAAGATACATGGAAGATGGAGGATTTAAGACTGTTAAAGCAAGTTCGTACCATCCTAACGATTTTGGATTATACTGTATGTCAGGAAATGTAGCTGAGTGGTGTAGAACAGCGTATGATGAATCTACTTATGAATTTGGACATGATATGAATACAGAATATATATACAACGCATTGGATCACGATCCTCCCTCAATGAAAAGAAAAGTTATAAGAGGAGGCTCTTGGAAAGACATTGGTTATTACTTACAGTGTGGAACAAGAACNTTTGAATACCAAGACACCGCAAAAAGTTATATAGGTTTTAGAAGTGTGATGAACTATTTAGGAAGAGGTGGCCCAAATAGAGAAGGAGATTTTTAACCAAATTTTAATATAATTTTTGGAAACTATAAAAATAAAATTAGCATATTTAATAAAATAAATTAATAATAAATAAAATTTAAAATCATGAGTTCAGGAGAAAGTTTTTTTGAAAGTAAAAAGTTTAAAACCGTAATGAAATATGTTTACGGTTATGGAGGAGCCATAGTTATTATTGGAGCAATGTTTAAAATTCAACACTGGCCTGGTGCTACTATTATGTTAATTGGAGGTCTTGGTATTGAAGCTNTTATTTTTATGTTGTCTGCTCACGAACCTTTACATGAAGAACTTGATTGGACTTTAGCTTATCCTGAATTAGCATTAGGTCATGGTGATGATGAAACCTCTCATTCTGAATTACCAGAAAAAAGTGATGAATCTGTTGTTGAGCAACTAGATAATATGTTAGCTAAAGCCAAAATTGAACCAGAATTGATTGAAAGTTTGGGTTCTGGAATGAGAAATTTAAGTGAAAATGCTGGGAAATTAGGCGATATAAGCTCAGCATCTGACGCTACTAACGAATATGTTGANAANCTTAAAGGNGCCTCTGAAAAAGTAGGTGAATTAGGTGGAGCATACGAAAAAGCTTCCTCTCAAATTTCTGAAAAAGCCAATTTCTTGGGGGAGGCTTACTCAAAAGCAGCTTCATCTATTGAAGAGTTTACATCCCTTTCTGGAGATGAATCAAATTTTGGAGAACAATTAGATAAAGTTTCAAGTAATTTAACTCAANTAAATAATCTNTATGAAATGCAGTTAGAAGGGGTTTCCTCATTGTCTAAAGCAAGTGAAGATATGTCTACNGGTATTTCTAGTATNGTAAATAATTTACAAGCTTCNGTTGACGATACTCAAAAATANAAAGATACCATGTCAGAGTTAACATCTAACCTTGCAGCATTAAATTCTGTGTACGGTAACATGTTATCTGCAATGAATGTAAATAAATAATANTTTATAATCTATTAATCAAAATATGAATTATGGGTGGAGGTAAGGAAACGCCAAGACAAAAAATGGTTGGACTAATGTACTTGGTACTGATGGCTTTACTAGCTATGAATGTATCCAAGGAGATTATAAATGCCTTTGTAACTTTAAATAACAAACTAGAAAGTAGTATCGAACAAGTAGAGTCATTCAATACTGGATTATCTGATGAATTTGCTACTAAACTGGCCACTCTAAAAGCCACCGGTGCTCCACCTGATGAATTGGCTAGAGTCGAAATGCATAAAAATACCAATGACTCTATAGTNGATTTAACAAGNCACATGTGTAATGATTTAGTTAAAAGAAACTTATTTTTATTAATTTCTGCTGCTGATGCAAGTATCAAATTTGAAGAATTTGATAACATTGAAGAAGCAATCGTAAGTGATAATGCAGAGGCTAAAGTAAAACTGAAAGCTCTTTCTGATAGAGTTAATGATCTAGGTTTAATTGCTGTTGATGAGCATCATGAATTACATGGTGAAGAAAATGATCACGATGAATATCATAACCCACTATTTCATATCGATGAAATGGGATATATACATATTAGAGATTTATCTAGCTATTCTAAGAAAGACGATTACGATACCCCAACCAGACTTTTAGCTGGTGAAAGTTTTGAATTAATTGCTCCTGAAGGNCTTCATCTAATGGAAAATTTACACCATTATAGAAACGATTTGATTGCATTAATTGCCAATCACCCAAGTGATACTTTGGAGGGAGGAGTAGTTTATCAATATAAATTTGACACTTCTCTTATAGATGACCCAGATTTCCTCATAACTGAAGGAGATAGAAAAGCATTTGAAGCAGTAGTTGATTCTATTATTTCTTTCGAAATTGAAGAACATAAGTTAGATCCTGCCGATGCTGAGGCGGTAAGAAATATTTATGTCAGGATGACTATTCCAAAAAAAGTAATGAANCANGGAGAAGAATATCCCTGGATTTTCGGACAATTCGATCACGCACCAATTGTTGCTGCATCTGCTGTTATGACTTCTGTNAGGTCGGATGTTTTGCAAGTACAAACTCTTGCNTCTCAATTAGTAAGTTCTAGAGTAAAAGTTCAATCTTTTAATTTTAATAAAATTGATCCTTTGGCATTTTCATCAACTAGTTATATCAATCAGGGAGATTCCTTAGGTTTAAGAGTAATGATTGCGGCATACGACTCCTCTGAAGCTATGGAACTTAAATATTGGGAAGATGATACATCACAACTTTCTAAAAGTGAATCAGAACAAGATTTAGCCAGTATGAAATCTTTTAAAGGTAAAGCAGGTCAAAGTGTAAACATTTCTGGTTCTGTTGGTGATCATATTTTGTCTGGATTTATTGCAGTAAAAGAAAAAGGAGTTAAAAAATGGAAACCTTGGAAATTTAATTATTCGGTTGGTGCNCCTAATGCNGCTATTTCNGCTGCNGANTTACAAGTACTNTATTTAAATTGGAATAATAGAATCAGAGTCTCTGCATCAGGTTANAANCCAGAAGCAATTCGTCTCACTGGAAAAGGATGTTCCGTTAAAGGACCAGATAGTAAAGGGTTTTATACAGCTAATGTTACTAATGTTAGATCTAGAGAGGTTAAACTTATAGTTTCTGCTACTGATGATAATGGTAAAAATGTAGAATTAGCCAACGAAACATTTAGAGTGTTCCCACTTCCAAAACCAACAGCTTATTTCGCTGGAAAAGCAGGTGGAAATCTTAAAAAAGTAAATGCAGTAAGTTATTCAACTATTGTTGCAAAACTTGGTGACAGTCCATTAGATGTACCCTATCAAGTTGTTGGATTTGCTATGTTTACTACTAAAAATGGTTCACCGGTAACTTATAAATCTAAATCAAACAGATTAACCCCNCAGATGAAAGCTGCAGTTAAAAAAATACCAAAAGGAGGAAATTTAACTTTTACAGCTGTAGATGTTAAAGGTCCTAGTGGAAAAGTTAAAAGATTAGAAAGTGGTATTGTAATCAAACTTATATAGTCATGAAAAAATTAATATACTTTACAGTTTTAAATTTAGTAGTTCTTTCAACATTTTCTCAACTTCCTGGTTCNGGAATTAGTTTAGAATCAAATGTTTTGGATGGTGTATATATTCAAGAACACATTCCTACAAAGCGAGTTGTTTCTTACCCTCATTTAAGAGAAGCTGATGTTATGTGGGCAAAAAGGGTATGGAGAGTAATTGATTTAAAAGAAAAAATGAATCATAAACTATATTATCCTCTAGAACCTCAAAATGATAGAATATCTTTATACGAAGTCATTAAGTATGGTGCCTTAACNGAAGGTTCTTTAACTGTCTACGANNTATATGGTTTNGAGNTAGATGATAANTTCNGATATCCNGTTAAGCCAGAAAACGGCAATATTAATGATCCTGATTTTAAGAAAACACTAAAGGCTATGTTTGGTACAGAAACTCAAAAGGATTCTATTGGAATTGATGAATTTGGTGAAGAAGGTCCTGTTCTTGATGATGCTGGTGATCCTATAAAAATCAATACTATAGAAGAGTTTACTAGTAGAGACATTGTTAGATATGAACTCAAAGAAGACTGGTTTTTTGATAAACAAAGATCGGTATTAGATGTTAGAATTATAGGTATATCACCCGTGGTAACTGCTATCAACCCCGAAACTCAGGAGGTGGTAGGTCTTAAAAATTTATTTTGGTTGTATTTTCCAGAGTGCAGATATGTATTTCAAAACTTTTTTGTATTTAATGGAGCAAACGATTCCCAAAGAATGAGTTTTGACGACCTTTTTTGGAAAAGAGAGTTTTCGTCATACATTAGGAAAGAAAGTAATGTCTATGACAGAGCTATATCTCCTAACTGGGATGGTTTAGATGCCCTATTAGAATCAGAGAGAATCAGAAACGAGATGTTTACATTTGAACATGACTTATGGCATTTTTAATAAGCTAAATTTTTTTAAATTTGAGCCCTTTTTAAAAGGGCTTTTTTTATGCTTAATTTAACAAATATTACAGTAAGTTTTGGTGGAAGAGATTTGTATAAAAATATTTCTTTTCAAATTAATCCTAAAGATAAAATTGGTGTTGTAGGAAAAAACGGTGCTGGTAAATCNACCATGCTGAAGTTGATAATGGGAGAACAAAAGCCTACTTCGGGCTCTATTAATAGGACTAATTCCTTGACTGTAGGATACCTTCCTCANGAATTGAATGTCAGCTCTAATGAAAATATTCTCAACGAGGTTTTAATGGCCAATAAAAAATTACTTCAAATTAATTTCAGATTAGACGAAATAAATAAGGAAATCACTACTAGGACAGATTATGAATCCGATTCTTATATGAAGCTTCTTACGGAGCTTTCTGAACTAAACGAGCAAATGATTCACTTGGATGGCGATAATCAATTAAAAGATGCTGAATTGCTTTTAAAAGGGCTTGGTTTCAATCAAAACGAATTAAATAAACCGTACTCTAGTTTTTCTGGTGGTTGGAAGATGCGAGTAGAATTGGCTAAACTTTTGATTCAAAAACCTAATGTAGTTTTATTAGATGAGCCAACGAATCATTTAGATATAGAATCTATTCAGTGGCTAGAACGTTATCTTAAAAATTATGCAGGTATTATTTTGTTAATTTCTCATGATAGAGAATTTTTAGANAATATAACTAATAGAACTATAGAACTAGCTAATGGAAAATTGTATGATTATAAGTGCAATTATTCAAAGTATATNAAATTAAGAGAAGAAGAAATTATAACACAAATTGCTGCTAAAAAGAATCAAGAAAAAATGGTCAAGCATACCCAAGAGCTCATTAATAAATTTAGAGCTAAAAAAAATAAAGCAGCTTTTGCTCAGACTTTAATAAAAAAATTAAATAAGCTAGAAGATATAGAGATAGATCAATTGGAGAAAGATAGGATTAAATTTCAGTTTCCAGAACCTTCTCATTCAGGAAAAGAAACACTTAAAATAACAGCATTAGAAAAAAGTTATGGGGATAAAAAGATTTTTAAAAAAGTAGATTTATCAATTGCTAGAGGGGAGAAAATTGCCTTAATTGGTAAAAATGGAATGGGGAAGTCCACTTTTATAAAATCCATTGTTAAGGACATTGAATTTGGTGGAAATATACAATTGGGTCACCAAGTAATGATGGGTTATTTTGCTCAAGATGAAGCCCATAAATTAGATCCAAAAAAAACAGTTTTTGAGACAATTGACGAGGTAGCTTCTGGAGAAATAAGAAAGCAAATACGACCTATACTAGGATCTTTTTTATTTTCTGGGGAGGATATAGACAAAAAAGTTCATGTACTTTCTGGAGGTGAAAAAACAAGATTATCACTTTGTAAATTATTATTACAGCCCAATAATTTTTTAATTCTTGATGAGCCTACCAATCATCTAGANATGGCNTCNAAAGAAATATTAAAAGATGCCTTGGTTAGTTATTCTGGAACACTTTTATTAGTGTCTCATGACAGANNTTTTTTAGATGGGCTNACCGATCGTGTATATTTTATTAAAGACCAGGGNATNAAGATTTATCATGAGCCAGTTTCTCAATTTATCAAGAGTTATTATGGCAATATGGAACAGGATAATGAGACTAAAAAAGTAGTTAAGTCTACTAAAAATAAAAAGTTTCAAAATCAGCAAAAAGCATTAGAAAGAAAAATCACNCAGTTGGAAGAAAAGNATACTGCACTNGAATTCGAATTATATGAAACTAGTGATGCCGAAAAAATCAACTCCATTCAAAAGAAATTAGAANAGTTAANAAGTGAAATAGACCAAAANTTTGAACTATTAATGTCCGTTGGAAATTAATTCTCCTNTTTTATAATGNTGAACCACACTATCTTCNCCTCTTTGGTTNTAAAAAATGGCCTTTCCATGTATGAAATTATCNTTAAATTCTACTAAGGATATTTTACTAGAATCNGNNCTATATCTAAGCATGTTTCCGTGAAGTTTTCCTTTTAAAAATTCTTTGGTAAGTTTTATATTTTGGTTTGGATAAAGTTCATAACAAATNCCTGTAAATGGTTGATTTCGCTCTTCTAAATAAAAATGGTTGTAAAGTTCATCCAAAATAAGGTCGTCGCAAAGGCAGTTATTTTTAGAAGAAGTTTTGTGGTTGTTTTCGCTAGAAACATTACAACTTACCAGCCATTGAATANGTACAAAAAGCAGNNANAAAAAAGAAAATTTTCTNAATAACATTACCATCTTANAATGGTNTTAAAATATTTAAAAACACCTTTTTTAAATGGCGGGTATACTAATTTTANNGTGTTNCCAAAATTCTTTTTCACTACTCCTTTAGGATTAGAAAAGTCATCAAAACTATGCTTACCACCAGATTTTCCAATACCACTATTATTAACCCCTCCAAATGGTAAGTTGGGATTAACGGGCGTTAGCATCAGTTCATTAATACCCACTCCACCAGAAACGGTATTGTCTAGAAAGTATTGAATATTCTTTTTCTTTCCACTCATTATATAAATTGCTAATGGGGAGGGCATTTTTTGAAGAAAATCTATGACATCGCTATTTTTTTCAAATGTGATGATGGGTAGCAGTGGCCCAAAGATTTCTTCCTGCATAATCAGCATTTCTGTGTTTACATTGGTAAGTAAAGTGGGCTCCATAAATTTTTCTTCTTTTTTAAGCTGGCCTCCAAATTCTATTTTTGCCCCTTTTTTAATGGCGTCTTGTAATAGTTTTTCTACCCTATTGAAGTTTTTTTCATCTACAATTCTTCCATATTCTGAGGCATTATTAAGTCCGTTATCATTAGCATTATAAAATTTATTTACGTTGGTTTTAAAATGGGAAATAAAGGTTTCTATTTCTTTTTTTTGAATTAAAATATAATCTGGAGCAATACATGTTTGTCCACAATTTAGCGTTTTTCCCCATGCTATTTTTTCTGCTATTTCTTGGGTATTTCCCGTGCCGTCAATTATTACCGGGGATTTTCCTCCTAATTCGAGGGTAACCCCCGATAGGTTTTTGGCAGCTGCTTCCATTACAATTTTTCCTACTTTGGGACTTCCTGTAAAGTGAATGTGATTGAAAGGTAATTTTAATAGTTCTGTAGACTCTTCTACAGCCCCTTCAATCACAGCAACTTCGTGCTCTTCATAAATTGTCTGTATCATGTTGGCGATCACTTTGGAAGTATTTGACGAAATCTCAGACGGTTTAAGAATAACGGCATTGCCGGCTGCTAGGGCATATATTAGAGGATAAATAGTTAGAAACATGGGATAATTCCAAGGGGATATTAAGAGAACAGTTCCTTTAGATTCGTACTTTATGTAAGAAGACATTCCCACCATGGTAATGGGTGATGGAACATGTTCGACTTTCATCCAGTGTTTTAAATTT
>NZID01000032.1 GCA_002691605.1 Crocinitomicaceae bacterium | reverse complement strand
AGTAGTATTCACTTATTGACAGTCCCTAATGATAACCAAATTGAACTTTTTTGGTCTGCGGATGTTCCCTGGGTTAATGATCAATATTTTATTTATAGAGCTGATTCTTTAAACGGGGATTTTCTATTAATAGATTCCTCTACAAACTCTTATTTTTTAGACTCTGGTTTAATTAATCAAAAAAATTACTGTTATTATGTTAAATCATATGGAAGTTATCAAGACAGTACGGTATTTAGTCCCTTAATTAATTGTTCTCAAAAAGTTTGTGACTCACCATACGACTTTACCCCTCCTTGCCCCCCTCAAATAGAAATATTAGGCGATTGTAACGAAGAAATAAATACACTATTTTGGACAAACCCCAATGATAGTTGTTCAGATGATGCAGTATCATATTCTCTTTATTTCACTCCCTTTTTAGACAGTTCATTTAGTCTAATATCAAACTTTAATGATATCAATGACACTACTTTTCAACATCAATATCAGTATAATAATACAAATTCAATAGCTGGATGTTATTACATAACTGCCACAGATTCAGCAATATATAACAATGAAAGTTTCCCAAGCGATACTGTTTGTTTTGATAACTGTCCAAGTTATATTTTTCCAAATATTTTTACTCCTAACCAGGACAATAACAACGATTTTTTTCAAGTAATTATGCCTATTAAGTTTATAAATACTATAAATCTAAATATCTATAACAGATGGGGTCAAATTGTTTTTAGCTCCTTTAATCCTGAATTTAAATGGGACGGTATACAACAAGAAACATTATTAGAATGCCCCAGCGGAACCTATTATTACCAATGTCAAATAAATACCATTAGAATTTTTGGAATTGAAACTCTAAATGTAAATGGATATTTTCAACTTACAAGAGATATAAATACAAATAATCAATAATAAATGTTTACTGGAATTATAGAAAGTATAGGGCTAATTAAGGCAATTCAAAAACAAGGAGAAAATTATCATTATACTGTTACTTCAGATATTTCAAAAGAATTAAAAATTGATCAAAGCGTTGCCCACAATGGAGTGTGCCTAACAATAACTTCTTGTAATAAATTAGATCATAAAGTCACTGCCATAAAAGAAACTATTCAAAAAACCAATATGAGTCATTGGAAAATAGGTCAAATAATCAACCTGGAAAGATGTTTAAAAATTGGCGACAGACTAGATGGGCATATGGTTCAAGGACATGTGGACGACACCATTAAGTGTTCTTCTATATGTGAAGAAGGAGGGAGTTGGCGAATTGTCTTTGAAGGAAAGAATATTAATCCTCGCCTTATAGTAGATAAAGGGTCTATCTGTATTAATGGTGTAAGCTTAACTGTAGTAAAAGTAGCCAAAGATTTTTTAGAAGTAGCCATAATACCTTATACCTATGAAAACACTAATTTCAAAGAATTAAAAGTAAATAACTTAGTTAATATTGAATATGATATTCTAGGGAAATATATATTAAAAAATATTATTCAATAATCTTATAAATCTACAATTACTGTAATATCTACATTAGGCCATAATACGTTTTTACCATCAGGGCCGGTATGTTGTTCAAGGCATACCTCATTAAGTGCGTCAAGAGAAGATTGAGCTCCCCAATTTAAGATATCAATGGAAGTTTTGATATAAATTTCACGGGTAGACTGGTCCATTTCCCAGTTGAACTTTTTTTCGACCTGGCTATTATTCATACTTATAGAAAGTAATCCTGACCCATTGTTATTTAGAGAAATGATTTTTCCGGTAATAAAATCTGTATCCGCCATGGTCTTAAAAAATGAATTTACAATTTTATAATCCCTTACCGTGTCATTAGTACTTGTTGACTTTACAGGTATTTTAAAAGTTACACCTGAAACAGCGGTATTTAAATCTGCACTTTCAGTAAACCCTTCGACTATTGAAGATTTAAAGACTCCTCCAACTTGGGCTTTGGCTGAATGCTTAAAGGCTGTCCACTTTATCATCACTTCACCGAGGGTGTAAATATAAGCTTCTTTAGAAATAGAAGTTGGCTCCACAATAGTTTCTAATGGAGAATTTCCAACTTCATTGGTATCAGAACAACTACATATTAAAAACATTAATGTTATAGATAATAATTTTTTCATGGTTCAAATTTTATTAGAATATTGTTCTTTTCTACTGTTTGTTGAGGTTTTACGGTAATATCATTAATAATGCCATCAGTAGGTGAATAAAGTATATTTTCCATTTTCATTGCTTCCAAAATGACCATAGGATCTCCCTTTTGGATAATATCTCCCTTTTGAACTAATAATTCTAATATAAGACCCGGCATAGGTGCTTTTAGTGAATTGGTGTTCTGATGGCTTTGCCGGTTAATTCCCAATTTTTCAATAGTTTTTTCTATAGGTTTAACTAATTTAATTGATGATATATGACCGTTAATCTTAATTATAAAAGATTGATTAATACTATCTTTTTGAATAATCTTACATATGAATTTTTGATTTTTCTTAACTAAAATTATTTCATTTTTAGAAACGTTGATGTCTAAAACCTCAAACTCATTGAGCCTTTGATTATTTAAAACAGACTGAAAACTATCGTTTAATTTTCCGATGATCATAAGTAAAAGATTACAGTAAATTTACAATTATTATCTTCTTAACGGAAAATAAGATTTTGAATAAATAAGACCAAATAATAATGAGCGGTATCTACATACATATTCCTTTTTGCAAACAGGCTTGTCATTATTGTGATTTCCATTTTAGTACTTCTTTAGCTTCAAAGAGTAATTTAGTATCTGCCATTACTAAAGAAATTATTTTAAGAAAGAGTGAAATTCCAAAAGATGTAAAAAGTCTATACATTGGAGGAGGAACTCCATCTCTACTAAGTTTACAAGAGTTAACCACTATTTTCCATTCTTTAGAAAAGGTCATAGAACTTAGAAATTTAAATGAAATTACCCTAGAAATAAATCCAGAAGATATAAATGAAGAAAAACTAGATCATTTTAAGGCGTTGGGGATTAATAGGCTAAGTATTGGAGTTCAGTCTTTTGATAATAAGGTTTTAAAATGGATGAATAGGATACATAGCAACCAACAAATAATTGATGGTTTAAATCTCATTAAAAAATATAAATTTGAAGATATTAGTATTGATTTTATCTATGGAACCCCTTCTTTTTTAAATAGAAATTATGGCATAGAGATTTCAAGTATTTTAGAGTTTGATCCATCTCACTTATCTTGTTATCTGTTGACTATAGAAGAGGGAACTTACTTTGGACATTTAGAAAAGAAAAATGAATTAAAAAGTATAAATGACCTACAAAGTGAACAAGAATTCCTTTGGCTTTCTAATAAATTGCAATCAAAAGGTTATGATCATTACGAAATATCCAACTTTTCTTTAAATGGAAAATATTCTTTTCATAATTCAAATTATTGGAAGCGATTTTCCTATATCGGTTTTGGGCCTGGTGCTCATTCTTTTATTCAAAGAAAAAGGAGATGGAATATTTCAAATAATGCACAATACATTAAAAAAATTGACTTAGAAAATGTTTTTTATCAGGAAGAAAAACTCACGACAAATGATTTTATAAATGAAATAATTATGTTAGGGTTAAGAACTAAAAATGGGTTTAATTTAGAAACAGTATTTAAAAATACTAACGCTGATAATAAGTCTAGACTTATTGAAAAAATAAAAGAATTGATCAATAAAAAATTAATTATTCAAAAACAAGATTATATTATAATGCGAAAAGAAAAATGGTTATTATCTGAATATGTTTCAATAGAATTATTTACAATATGAAAGTTAAAATAAGTACAAATAATGAAAACTTTAAAGTTGATTTTAATCGACCTATAGATCTATCACTTACCTCCAAAGTAAAAAACAGCTTTAAAGCATGGTACGTAGATGAAATTAAAATAAATACAATAAAAAGCGAGGGATTTATTGGAAGTGTAAAAGAGGGTGGATCAGTAAATTTTAGAGAACTTCTAATAAACCCACATGGAAATATGACTCATACTGAGTCAGTTGGTCATATTAGCCAAGATAGTATTTATGTAAATGAAATTCTTCAATCCTTTCATTTTATGTCTCAAGTAATTACAGTTGTCCCAAAAAAAGAGTTCATTATTGATGAAAAGGGGGGAAAAGAAACAGATTTAGTTATCGATGTAGACCAAATAAAAAACAAAATTTTACCCAATATGGAAGCGGTTATTTTAAGAACTCAAAATCATTTTGAAGAATTAGCATATAAAACCTATCATAATACTAATTGGCCTTATTTAAAAGAAGAAACAGCAGCTTATCTTAGAAATATTGGGGTTCAACATTTATTAATTGATCAGCCTTCGGTAGATAAAGAATTTGATCAAGGTAAATTACTAGCCCACAAAGCCTTTTGGAATTATCCTAATGAAATAGATCAAAAAAGAACGATTACAGAACTTATCGGAATACCAGATATAGTAAAAGATGGAAAATACTTATTAAATATTTCTTTGGCAAATATTGAAAATGATGCTTCACCTTCACGTCCTATTATTTATGAAATATTTTAAAACAAAATTTTAAGATTACGTTAATTAAGTTAATTTTATTTTAAAATTTAGTAATGAAGCTTGACTTAATAGATCTAAAAATTTTAAAAGCCTTACAAATAAATAGTAAAATTACTAACATTGAGCTAAGTAAAGTCATTGGACTTTCAGCAGCCCCCACTTTAGGAAGGGTTCAAAAACTAGAAAAATCTGGGTTAATAGAAAGCTATCATGCGGTGATTAATAATTCAAAGTTAGGCCTTGGATTTACTGCCTTAATACATTTATCACTTATCAAACAAAAAACTGGAACAGTTGCTAGTTTTCTAGAAAAAATTCAAGATATTGATGAAGTTAAAGAGTGCTTACAACTTACTGGAAAATTTGATTACCAGCTAAGAGTAATTACTAATGATATTCCCTCTTTTGAAAAAATATTAGAAGAAAAATTAGGTCTTATTGAAGAAATAGGACAATTACAAACCTCTGTGGTAATTGCAATTAAAAAAGATTCAAAGGTAGCTCCTTTGAACTATGCGAAAGAGTTAATTTTAAATAGCTAATTTTAAAGACAACATAAGGCTTCTTCCAGGTGATGAAATACCTGATGCGAAGGTTTTATAATGAATATCTAAAATATTAAAAACTCCTATATTTAACTTAGATTTTTCTGAATAGCTATATCCTATTTGAGCATCTAACACCCACCAACTTGGATATCCTATTGATGTTGCCTCTAATTGATTGTCAACATTGCCAGAACCAAAATATTGGAGTTTTTTAATGTTATTAAATAAAGTCCTCAGTGAAAAATCCCACTCTTTGAAATTATACTTTAAATTGACCCTTCCAAATAATGGGGGGATGTGACCAAGGGGAAGCTTATTAGACCAAAACTGTCCTTTTGTATAGCAAATACTCGTGGTAAAAATTATGTTTTCAAAAAAAACTGTATTTATAGCTGCACTTAAACCGTAAACTAGAGATTTATCTCCATTTTGGTTGGCAAGAATAATGTAGCTAATACTATCATAATAAATAAAATCGCTTCCATTCATTTCAAGCGGCTCTTTAACAACAGTATTTTCTAATAAAGTTATAAATGCAGATGATCTAAAATTTGTAGAAAAATTGCGGCTCTTATAGTTTTTACTAAATCCTAAAGAAGTATTGTAAGCATATTCAGGGACTAAGTCGCTATTAGGGATAGTTACAAAATTATTTTTCAAAAAGGTTTTCCCAAGGTCATCAATATTAGGGGATCTAAATCCAGAACTGAGTTCTAAAAGAACTTTTGTGTCTTTGCTAGGATATAGAATCATATTTAAAGTCCCGCTTAAAGAGTGCTTATTAATTTTAAACTTATTATCTAAAAGAGGAATTAAATAATTATTGGAGTAAGAAGCATAGACATAATTCCAGGTATATCTTAACCCGCCAATAATAGAAAAATTAGGTTTTTTAATATTGATATTGGTATAAAATGCAGGCAAAAAAGTTTTTCCAATAGAATCGGGATATCTTGTATCTAAAAAAGATAAAGAGGAGTCTACAATATTTAAGGAAAATGCATTACTATTTACATTATTGTAATAAATCTCAGTTCCATAGGTTAAGGTAGTATTTGTTTTAAAAGACTTAGAAAACTGGATATGTGAGCCAAATACATTCACTGTTTCTATTCTATTATTTTGTGATAGGCTGTTAAAATTTCTTGTAATCCTTGATTCTTCTATTAGTTGATGAGAAAAATTTGCTGTGAGATCGTCAAAAATAGAATTAGATTTTGTTATTGAGAGTTTTAAAGAATTTAACGATCTTATTTGAGGACCATAATCCCATTGACTAAACTGCGGAACTCCATTTTCAATATTATTTAACTGGTCGAATCTGGACATATTGGAAGAACTGCTAAATTGTGAATTCAATAATACTTTTAACTTTGAACTAATAGTAAAAAGTATTTTATTCATAAGGTCTATTTGGCTATAACCAACTCCAATTAAAATATTTGGGTTGTCATTAATCAACATAGAATCCTTAAAATCAAACGTACCTACAGAAAGAGAATCGAGTCCCCAGTTGGTAAATCCATGGGCTCTATTTCTTCCCATTTTAACATTGCCAAATCGTTTATAGGTAATCGCACTTAAGCTAGCCCATCGAGATTTGGAAATCTGAAAATTTAAATGATTAGAAAATTCATTGGATGCAGTATTAATTCTTGAAAAGTAGGTTGCTGCAAACTTGGAAGAATCTTTAAATTTAGAAAGAATAGGGCTCATTGTTTTGTAATGGACGACTCCTCCTATTGCATCGCTGCCATAAGTCACAGCAGAGGGCCCGAAAATTATATCACAATTCTCCATTATAAAAGGGTCAATCGTTAAAGTATTCTGAAGGTGTCCACTTCTATAAATTGCATTATTCATTCTTACCCCATCTACCATCAGTAAAACTCTATTAGCCTCAAAACCTCTTAAAATAGGACTTCCACCTGCAAAACTACTTTTCTGAATTGTTACTTCTGGATTTAGTAGTAGCAATTCTGCGCTAGTTGAGACATTAGTGTTATAAATTTGATTTTGAGTAATTACTTGATGATTGAGTTCTCCAAGTCCATCTGCTAATTGGGACTTCTTGATTGTATTAGTCTCAAAAAGTGGAAGTGATTGGATATTGGAAGTTTCTACTATAAATTCATAATTATTAGCTATTATTTCTTTTAATGATCTTGAAATCATGGTATCATTTATTACAATAGAAATCGTATCATAATTTACAAATGACGAAATATTAAATAAAGAAGAATGATGTTTATTGAACGTATCTTTTCTAATGGAATTTGCTACTATTATTTGTGAAACATTTACACTGTTCCCAATTTCGCTTTTAAAAAATAGTTCCTGACTTTTTATTTGAAAAAAAATAAAAAAATAGAAAATAAATAAACCTATGCACCTATTAAATAGAACTCTCAATCATATATAGATTGTAAGATTTTTATAGAGTTTAATTTATCAGCATTGATTAAATCATAATAAAACATATATCTCAAAAGCAACTCCATTATTAATCTCCTATTAACTGTATTTATTTTAAAAGAAAATATGTTATCAATATTCGTGCCTAATAATTGATGAAAAGAATTATAAGGAAAATTATCAACTAATGAAGGATCCGATTCACTAGAAAATCTTCCTTCGGATACCAAAAAAAACGGAGATTTCGAGGAGTAATTATTTATTGGCTGAATTCCAAAGTAAATAAGTAATTCTTTTAAGAAAAAAACCCCAAAAACAGAATTGAAATGCTGCTCTTCAAAAGATAATATCATTTTTTTTAATGCTAAGAAAAATACTTCATTCTTATCTTCTTTATGAATTACCTTATTTAAAATTTCAGTAAGTAATAATGCATATCCAGTCTTTCGAATATCGCTTATAATATCAATAATCGGGAAAATTAATTCTGGTTTTGAACCTCTATTAATTTTTTTTTCATTGTTGTAGGAACAAGAAAATTCTATAAAATGAAATGGCTGGAATAAAAAAGAGGTGTTTTTTTTAGATGCCCTAGAAAAAATAAAACTAGCTCTACCATGTTGTTGGGTATATAACTCAACAATTGTGGAAAGATGGTTCAACTTCGTTGCCTTTAAAAAAAGTCCTTTAATTCTTTGGCTCATAACTTTCAAATGAGAGTAGGAAGTGCGCTCCGGGTGTCGATTTTAATATAGAGATAGAAGCGTTGTGGTTATCTAAAATCTGTTTAACCAAAGCTAGTCCCAACCCTTTTCCCTGAGATTTAGTAGTAAATTTAGGCTCGAAAATTTGGTCATGTATTTCTTGTCCGATTCCTGGTCCAGTATCTATAAAATCAATCTTTAATATTTTTTCATTATTGGTGAAGATAATTTCAATATCACCTTGATAATTCATGGCTTGTAGACTATTCTGTATTAAATTGTTAAATACTCTAATTAATTGGTTTTCATCTCCAAAAATTATACATGAATCTTCTTTTATAGTATTAATCTTAAACTTTACTTTGCTTTCATATTTAAATAAATTAATTAATTTTTTAAGAATTAATAATAAATTAATTTCTTTCATTTTACCTTTTGGAAGGTCTGCATAATTAGAAAACTCATCAGCTATTTCAGTTAATAAATTAATTTGTTGAATCATTTTAGTTTGAAAATCGTGTAGGGTCCTTTTATCTTTAATATTGGAAGATTCTAATAACCTTGGTAAGTGTTGAACACTCAATTTCATTGGTGTAAGTGGGTTTTTTATCTCATGAGCAACTTGCTTGGCCATTTCTCTCCAAGCAATTTGTCTTTCATTCTGAGCTAGTTTTTCCTTACTGAATTCAAGTTTATTAAGCATATCATTATACGCATTTACTAAAATTCCAATTTCATCATTGTTTTCCCAATTTAATCGCTCGTTATTCTCTGCTATTTCTACTTTTTTAATTTTTTGACTTATTGCTACTATTGATTTAGTAATATAAGTTGAAAGAAAATAAGCTAGAATTACGGCTCCGGTAAATAGTAAAAAGAAGATAAGAAGTAGTCTTTCTAAAAAAGCCCAAACTTCTGTTTTATCGGAAAAATTCGAGGGGTGATAGAAAATTTTTATAATTACCATCTTTTCATTCTTTTTGTTAAAGGCAAAAGAATAAGAACTGATATCCCCTAAAGGGCTCTTTTCAACCAATCTTCCTAAAGAGCTTTTGGAAAGAGAATCCAGTAAAAAATTGCTTAAAGGCTTATTAAACTCACTTTTTTCCGTTAAATCTTCACTAGTATTAATTAATAAGTGCCCAGAAAGATTGTAAATAATAATTGGCAATTTGTTGACATCTGATATTTCTCTAACTTTATAATCAAACTCTTTGGTAATAAATTCGTTGACTACTCTGGGGTTAAGGTCGTTTAAAAAGTATTGTAAGGAATTTGTAACGGTTTTCTCTTTTCTTTGAAGCCTTTTAAGATGATACTGTTTGTTTTGTTCTTTAAAAAAATAAAAGGTAGTAAGACCAATAATTATCAACGAAAATGTAACTAAAGCTAGAATAGAAATATAAAATCTATTTTTTAAAGATGTGTTAAACCATTGCATCCATAGTAAATTTATGGAAAAGGATGTTATAAATTAAGTAAGAAATACATTATCCTCCTAATGCCTCTGCCCCAGCTACAATTTCTAAAATTTCATTAGTTATAGCTGCTTGTCTGGCTTTGTTGTAAAATAACTTTAAATCGTTTTTCATTTCATTAGCATTATCAGTTGCTTTATGCATTGCTGTCATTCTAGCTCCATGTTCAGAAGCAAAAGAATCTAATAATGCTTTGTATAACTTGATTTTAAGAGATTGGGGTATTAAATCATTTAAAATTTCTTCTTTATCTGGCTCAAAAATATAATCCGCATTACTGTTAGATTCATTTTCACTTGGAATTAAAGGTAGAAAAAGCTCATTTTCTACGTTTTGAACTGCGGCATTTTTGAAAGAATTGTAAACAATGTACGCTTGCTCAAATTTATTATCCTTAAAAGCTTTGATTATTTTAGAAGTAATTAAAATAGAATTATTGTAATTTAAATCATCCCAAATTGTTTGAGGATTTAAAGGAAGACTTTCAATTCTAGTAAGTAAATCTGATTTTTTAAATACATCATTTACTTTCTTTCCAATAGTAAAAACAGTATAATTTTTATCTGGGTTATTAGAAATAGTCTTATTGACTTCCTTAACAATGTTATTGTTAAAACCTCCACATAATCCTCTATTTGAGGAAAGTGCAATTAAAAGAATATTTTTTCCATTATTACTCTTCATCATAGGGTGGTCTGAATTGTCAAGAGATGCTACAACATTTACTAAAATATCATTAAATTTTTTTGCATATGGCCTCATTTGAACAATTGCATCCTGTGCTCTTTTCAATTTAGCTGCGGATACCATTTTCATAGCAGAAGTAATCTGCATGGTAGACTCCACGGATATAATTCTGGTTCGTATTTCTTTTAGATTGGCCATGAAACTTATACCTTATAGGTATTTGACAATTCTAATACAAGATTTTTAATTACGTCTTTAACCTCATCGGTAATCTTTCCAGATTTTAGAATATCTAGTTCTTTTCTATACTTAGATTTCATTAAATCTAAAAAACTAGCCTCAAACTCCTTAATTCTTGCAGTTGGGATATCGGATAAAATTCCTGTTGAGCCGCAATAAATAATAGCTACTTGTTCTTCTACTGGCATTGGAGACCCTTCGTTTTGCTTTAATATTTCTACATTTCTAGCCCCTTTTTCTAAAACGGCCATAGTCGCAGGATCTAAATCTGAACCAAATTTAGCAAACGCTTCTAATTCTCTATATTGCGCTTGATCTAATTTAAGAGTCCCTGAAACTTTTTTCATGGACTTAATTTGGGCAGAACCCCCAACTCTTGAAACAGAAATACCAACGTTAATCGCTGGTCTAATTCCTGCATTAAATAAATTAGCTTCTAAGAAAATTTGGCCATCCGTGATAGAAATTACATTGGTAGGGATGTAAGCAGAAACATCACCAGCCTGAGTTTCAATAATTGGCAAAGCTGTTAAAGAACCGCCTCCCTTAACTTTTTCCTTTAATGAGTCGGGTAAATCATTCATTTTTTGGGCAATCTCATCTGAATTATTGATTTTCGCAGCTCTTTCTAGTAATCTAGAATGCAGGTAAAAAACATCACCGGGATACGCTTCTCTACCCGGAGGACGTCTTAATAATAGTGACACTTCTCTATAAGCAACAGCTTGTTTTGATAAATCGTCGAAAATAATTAAAGCTGGTCTACCTGTATCTCTAAAATATTCCCCAATTGCTGCACCCGTAAAAGGAGCATAAAATTGCATTGGTGCAGAATCAGAAGCATTTGCAGCTACAATCACTGTATAATCCATTGCTCCAGCTTGCTCAAGTTTATTTACTATACCAG
Source organism: Crocinitomicaceae bacterium (assembly GCA_002691605.1). Classification (GTDB taxonomy): domain Bacteria; phylum Bacteroidota; class Bacteroidia; order Flavobacteriales_D; family Parvicellaceae; genus MED-G20. Next base: position 14,975 of record NZID01000032.1, on the reverse strand, counting down.
CAATAGTTGACCCTTTTTGACCAATGGCAACATAGATACAAAATACAGGTTCTCCCCTATCATAAAATTCTTTTTGATTAATTATAGTATCTATACAAACGGTTGTTTTCCCCGTTTGGCGATCTCCGATTACCAATTCTCTTTGACCTCTTCCAATAGGAATCATGGCATCTATTGCTTTAACTCCAGTTTGCAAAGGTTCATTTACTGGTTGTCTATAAATCACTCCAGGTGCCTTTCTTTCAATTGGCATTTCGAATAATTCGCCCTCAATTGGCCCTTTACCATCAATTGGCTGTCCCAAAGTATCTACAACTCTTCCAAGCATTTTTTCACCAACATTGATAGATGCAATTCTATTGGTTCTTTTAACAGTATCCCCCTCTTTGACATGGTTAGAAGCCCCTAAAAGAACAGCACCTACATTATCTTCTTCTAAATTTAATGCAATTCCTTGAAGACCATTATCAAATTCTATAAGCTCTCCATACTGAACACCCCCTAACCCGTATATTCTTGCTATACCATCACCGATTTGTAGAACAGTACCCACTTCTTCAAGTTCCGCTTCAGATTTAAAACCTGATAATTGTTCTCTTAAAATTGCTGATACTTCTGCTGGTTTTATTTCTGCCATTTTTTTGTTTTTAGAAATCTTTTATATAAAGATTTTTGTTGTAACTATTTTTTAAATTTCTTAAGCTTTTTTTAACGCTATTGTCTAATTGAAAGTCTCCTATATTAATAACAGAACCTCCTATAATTTCTTTATTAATTTTTTCTTCTAATTCCACTTCAAAATCTGTACTCTGCTTTACTAAAACTCTAATTTTATTTCTAGTGGAGGAATCTATTGGGACAGCAGTAGTCACATTAGCTGAAATAATTTTATTGTGATTCTTATACAATTTAACAAAGTTTTTTGCTATTGAGTGTAAGAGAAACTCTCTTTTTTTCTTGGTAATAATTTCTAAAAAAAGAAATGATAACTTGGATAGTTTTTTAGAAAAAATAGCTTTAATTATTACTGTTTTTTTAGCTGTTGAAATAATTGGACTTTTTAGCATAGTCATAAAGTCTCTATTCTCCGAACAAATATGATCAATTATAATGATATCATTATAGACTTTATCTAGAACTCCTTGTTCAATAGAAAGATCTAATAGTGCTTTAGCATATCTATTGGTGATTTTGGAAGATATCATAAATTAATTCATCTGATTTTTAAGATCTTTCTCAATAAGTTTCTTCTGGCTTTTAGCGTCTTTGAGCTCTGTTTTTAAGATTTTTTCGGCCATTTGAATTGAAATGTCAGCAATCTCGTTTTTGAGTTCTATCATGGCTTTCATTTGTTCGTTTTTAATCTGTTGCTTAGCGTCAATGATAATTTTTTCTGCTTCTTTAGTAGCCTTACTTTTGGCTTCAGATATTGTTTTTTCTTTTATTTCTCTTGCCTCTTTAATAATTGAATCTCTTTCTATTCGGGCTTCAGATAAAATTTTATCATTATCAGCTGAAAGCTGTTCCATTTCCTCTTTAGCTTTTTCAGCTGAAGAAAGGGCATCTTTAATAGACCTGTTTCTATCGTCAACTGCTTTTAAAATTGGTTTCCACGCAAACTTCTTTAAAATTAACAATAACAAGATAAATATTACTATTGTCCAAAACATTAAACCTATTGCAGGTGTTACTAATTGCATTGAGTTCATTATATAAATTTAGTTTTAAAATAATGCTCTAGCCAAACGCTAGAGCACTATTATTAATATTAATAAAATTAGCCTTGTAATAAAGCCACTACAACACCAAATAATGCAACGCCTTCTACAAGTGCAGCTGCAATTATCATGTTTGTTTGAATCATACTAGAATGTTCTGGCTGTCTTGCCATAGATTCGAGAGCTGATCCGCCAATTCTACCAATTCCAATTCCCGCACCAATTGCTGCTAAACCTGCGCCAATCGCTGCTATTCCTGTAATTGTTCCCATTTTTCTTTTTTTTTTAGGTTAAACAATATTTCAATGATGTTCTACAGTAGCTAACCCAATAAAAAGGGAGGTTAGTAATGTAAAAATATAAGCTTGTAAAAATGCTACTAATACTTCAATTAAATCCATAAAAAGAACAAAAATTACTGCAACTGGAGAGAGACCCCATGCAGCAATGTTTCCTAACCCACTTTGTGCCATAAATATTAATGATATTAAACTTAAAATAATAATATGCCCTGCTGAAATGTTGGCAAATAGTCTTATCATCAAGGCAAAAGGTTTTGTGAATATTCCAACAAGTTCAATAGGAATCATAATAGGCATTAATGCTAAAGGAACCCCAGGAGGGTTAAAGATATGCCCCCAGTAAGATTTATTCCCAGAAAGATTAGTAACTATTAAAGTAATACATGATAAAACTAACGTTATAGCAATATTTCCCGTAACATTGGCGGACCCTGGAAGTAACCCTAATAAGTTGTTAATCAAAATGAAAAAAAATAAAGTTAATAGGTAGGGTAAAAACTTTTTGTATTGTTTTCCGATATTAGGTTTTACAATATCATCTCGCACAAATAAAACAATCGGTTCTAAAAATGATAACATTCCCGATGGAGCTCCATTATTCTTTTTAGCTTTAAATCCAGAGATGATAAAAACGAGCAGCAATAAAACTAATCCAATTAACATTGAAGCAACATTTTTTGTGATAGAAAAATCTAATGGAATTGATGCATTTAATAATTGATGTTCCTGATCAAAAACTAATTCAGTTTCTCCGCTATCTAATTCATAAATTTTACCATGTAAATTTACAAACTTACTTTCTTTACTTGTGACAATATGCTTTGCATTTTCATCGTGACGAAATGCACTAGACATAAAAAAATGGAAAGAATTAGAATATAATATTATTGGTAATGAAATGGAAAATGATTGATCTCCCTCGCCCCAAAGATGCCACTCATGAGAATCTGAAATATGGTGCATTATTGAAGGAACTGGATTATAAGTTTGCGATTCAATACTAACTTCTTTACTGGCAAAAGATGACGAAATAATTAACGCAAAAAAAGCGGTTGATAAAAGTGTTTTTTTAAGTGAAAATGCAAACATTTTACTATATAGAATTTAAAATTCGGCCTAAAATAATTAATTATTTTAATCACAAAAGGATTTGCAGGAGTTTATTATCTACTGTCCTTTATTAAAAAGAAAATTTCAATAAACAAATAAATAAAATAAAAGATAAAAAAATGAAAAATATAGTAAACTGCAGATACAGAGTTAGTCGAGATAACAGGATAAAGAAAAAATAAACTGAAAATCATCTTAATGAAGCTTAACGATAAATAAGTAAAAGGAGATTTTGTTTTTCTTTTTTGAAGAAAATTATACATTAAGAAAAAAAGTATAGTTAGCAACAGCAAAAAGAAATGAATCCAAAATAAATTTCTAGTATTTATAAAATCAAGGCCTAAATAATCAAATAATAAAATATCACAATTCAATAATAAACCAAAAACAAAAACTAATAGAAAAATCTTTTTAATCATTATTTTTTAAATTCTTAAACACTTGATAGAAAGCAATAATTAAAGAAAATAAGGAAAGAATTACGGTCCAAAAAGGAATTGAACTACGGGTTAACTTATCTAAATAATTTCCAAAAAAAACTCCCGCAGTAATTATTAGCCCCATTTGTAAGACTAAATTGCTATATAAAAGAATTTTTTTGTGGTTATCCATATATAAATGTTAAGCAAAAAAAAGTTAATTTTTATTTTTCCTAAAAACTTGGATTACATTTATGTTAAACTTACATTTTATTTAATCTAAGGTATTGAAGAAAACAAAAGTGAAAAAGATTTCATTATTAAAAAAATTATTAAAAATTATAATGATTTGGGGGGTGATATTTTCTCCTGCCTTAGGACTTTGGGGGTTGATCCAACTAGCTGATGATGAAACTTTACCTAAAATNAAAGAGCTTGAAAATCCAAAAACTGACCTTGCAAGTGTTATTTTAAGTGCTGATTTTATTCATTTAGGCAAATATTATCATGAAAACAGAACCAACGTCCACTATAACTTTTTGCCTAAATCATTAATCGATGCTCTTATTGCGACAGAAGATGAGCGTTTTTTTGAACANTCTGGAATAGATGTTAGGGCTCTTGGAAGAGTTGTTATGGGTGTAATTACAGGAGACCTGAAAGGGGGTGGCTCTACTATTACTCAGCAACTAGCCAAATTACTATTTCCCAGAAAAAAGCTTTCTAAATTTGAATTTGCTTTAAGAAAGATAAAGGAATGGATAATTGCTACAAAATTAGAAAGAAATTATACAAAAGAAGAAATTTTGGCGATGTACTTAAATAAATTTGATTTTTTAAATAATGCAGTGGGAATTAATAGCGCTTCTCAGGTTTATTTCAATAAGTCTCCAAGTCAATTAGATTTACATGAATCAGCTATGTTAATCGGAATGGCTAAAAACCCATCATTGTTCAACCCTATTAGAAGACCTGATACAGTACATAAAAGAAGATCTGTAGTCCTATTTCAGATGTATAAAAACAACTATATAGAAAAAGAAGTTTATGACTCGACTAAGAAATTAGAATTGGGGTTGGACTACAACAAGGTAGATCATCAAACTGGNCTTGCTCCTTATTTTAGAGAGATTTTGAGATTAGAATTAGGAAAGTTATTAAATGAAAAAAATGTAGATGGCAATTATGTAATCCGTAAATCTAGTGGAGAAAAATATGATTTATATTCTGACGGACTAAAAATATATACAACTATTGATAGTAAGATGCAAAANCATGCAGAACTTGCAGTTCAGACACATTTTAAAAACTATTTACAAAAAGCATTCGATAAAAATAATAGTAAATGTAAAAGTCCGCCNTTTTCAAATGATCTTACGGCTTCTCAAATAGATACNATACTTGATAGGNCTGTTAGACAGTCAATGTTTTATAAAAAACTTATTGGAAAAACCTGCTCATATTGCGAACGACCAAGTAAATATCTCCAAAGTTCAAAAAAAGGGCACGAATGTTCTTATTGCGGGACTATAAGTCCTATTTTAACACAACTAGAAATCAATACAAAATTAAATCAGAAAAGAAAAATGAAAGTTTTTGATTGGAGTTTTGAAAACTATGAAAAAGACACCTTTTTTTCAGTAAAAGATTCAGTAAGATATTACAAGGGTTTATTAAGATCCGGANTAATGTCTATGAATCCACATAATGGACAAATTAAAGCTTGGGTAGGAGGAGCTAATTTCAAGCATTTTAAATACGATATGGTTTCTAAAGGAAAAAGACAAGTTGGTTCGACTTTTAAACCCTTTGTATATGCAACTGCGTTAGAGTCAGGAGTTATNGACCCTTGTTACAGAGTACCAGATATAGAATATTGTATCGAAATCCCTTTCAATGAATATAGAAAAAAGCTCTGGTGCCCAAGTAATTCTGGAGAATATTTTAGTGGAGAATTAACTTCTATATCATTTGCCTTGGCTAACTCTATGAATAATATTACTGCAAGTATTATTAAAAAGGGGTCCATGATTAATGATGTTTTTAATAGAGTAGCACAATTAGGAATTGACACTTCGAAATTTGAACAAGTACCCGCTATGGCTCTTGGAGTTTTTGATATATGTGTTAAAGACATTGTTGGGGCAATAGCACCATTTGCAAATGAAGGCATTTATGTTAAACCCCTTTATTTACTTAGAATAGAAGATAAATTTGGGAATCTAATATTTGAAAATGATGTAGTNTCCAAACAAGTATGGAANAAAGAGACTGCATTTTCGATTTTAGAAATGATGAAGTTAGTTACTAACGGAATTAAACACCCTACTCTTAAAAATGCTAACGGAAATCCAGTAGTAGGAGGAACAGCAATAAGAATAAGAGGAAACGAAACCAAAGAAAGACCTTATGCAGGCATTTCTCAGCCAATTGCTGGGAAAACAGGTACTACCCAAAATCAATCTGACGGTTGGTTTATGGGTTTAACCCCCGACTTAGTCACTGGTGTGTGGGTGGGCGCAGAAGATAGATCCGTAAGATTTAATACTTTGAGTTTAGGAATGGGTACCAATACAGCTTTACCCATTTTTGCCTATTACACTAAGTACCTTAATGCAGATGATTCACTAAATTTGTCTCAAGAAGATTTTATAATGCCTGAAACTATGATTAAATCCCCAATCGATTGTGACTACAATATTAGTAATCCTGTAAATAGTGGACGAGAAGATAATTGGTCTAATGAAGATAATTGGTAAATAATGATTAATAAACAAGTTTTAAATGCCCAGCAGGCCTGTAAAGATATCCCAAGTAGCTCAACTATTATGCTTGGTGGATTTGGACTTTGTGGTATTCCAGAAAACTGTATAAATGCACTTGTTAACTTACCAATTAGTAATTTGACTTGCATTTCAAATAATGCAGGAGTTGATGATTTNGGATTAGGACATCTTTTGAAAAATAAGCAGATAAAAAAAATGATCTCTTCCTATGTCGGTGAAAACGACGAATTTGAACGGCAAATGCTTTCTGGAGAATTAATAGTGGATTTAATTCCTCAAGGATCGTTAGCCGAAAGATGTAGAGCTGGAGGCGCAGGAATTCCTGCTTTTTTCACACCAGCTGGATATGGGACTGAAGTTGGTATGGGAAAAGAAGTAAGAATTTTTAATGGAAAGCCTCATATATTAGAGACTGCATTAGAAGCAGATTTTGCGATTGTTAAGGCTTGGAAAGGGGACAAAGTAGGGAATTTAATTTACAAAGCTACTGCTAGAAACTTTAATCATCCTATGGCTATGGCTGGAAAAATTACTATTGCAGAAGTAGAAGAGTTAGTCGAGCCTGGAGTATTAGACCCTAATCAAATACACACACCGGGTATTTTTATCCAAAGNATTTTTCAAGGTGAAAAATATGAAAAAAGAATTGAGCAAAGAACCTTCAGAAAATAAATCAAAATGAGTTTAGACAAAATAGGGATTGCAAGAAGGATTGCTCAAGAATTAAAAGATGGATGGTATGTAAATTTAGGAATTGGGATTCCTACCTTGGTGNCTAATTATGTACCGGAAAAAATCAATGTTGAATTTCAATCAGAAAATGGCATTCTTGGAATGGGCCCTTTCCCAATAGAAAAAAATATAGATGCTGATTTAATAAATGCAGGAAAACAAACCATTACATCATTGCCTGGATCCGTATTTTTTGATTCCGCAATGAGTTTTGCAATGATTAGAGGACAACATATTCAACTAACAGTTTTAGGAGCAATGGAAGTTTCTGAAAATGGAGATATCGCTAATTGGAAAATTCCAGGAAAAATGGTTAAAGGAATGGGCGGAGCGATGGACCTTGTAGCAAGTGCAGATAATATAATTGTTGCAATGATGCATACCAACAAGAAAGGAGAAAGTAAACTATTAAAAGAATGCTCTTTACCTTTAACTGGCGTCAATTGTGTGAAGAAAGTGATTACGAACTTAGCAGTTTTAGAGGTTCTTCCTACTGGTGGNTTTCAACTTGTCGAAAGAGCTCCAAATGTTTCTATTGAAAAAATAAAAAAAGCAACTTTAGGAAAACTAATCATTCCAGCGAAGAAAATTCCAGAAATGAAATTTTGATTAAAATTGAATTTCCTTCCTATTAAAATATCAATTGTAAAACTGACCTTAATTTTTATTTTAATTACTCAATTACTAGTTATTTTTAATATAAAACCATGGAAAAATGCCAATCAAAAAAATGCGTTAATAAATTGGGATGTAACTTCCTATTATTCCTATCTCCCTGCATTATTTATACATAAGGATTTAAAATTTAATTTTCTTGAAAAATCTAAAATAAATTACCAGGCAAAGCATCAGTTTTGGCCAGAAACAGCTCCCAACGGTAATAAAGTAATCAAAACTACTATGGGAATGTCTATTTTATATTTGCCTTTTTTTCTGATTGCTCACAGCTACTCTATAATTGACAGTTCAGTAGAGGCTAGTGGCTTCACATATCCATATGAANTTGGACTAACATTTTCTTCAGTATTTTATTTATTTATTGGTCTCTTTTNCTTGTCTAAGGTCCTAAATACTCTTTTTACAGACTTTAAAACTTCTATTTTACTAGTTGTTTTGTTCTTAGGAAGTAATTTATTTTATTATTCTACAACCGAGCTATGCATGTCTCATGCATATACTTTTTCCTTGGCTTCTCTTTTGATGTTTTATACTGTAAAAATGTATCAAAAAATAAGCTGGAGAAATTCTGTTTTAATTGGGATAATTTTAGGATTCTTATTTTTAATTAGACCAACCAATATTCTCTGGGCTTTAATATTACTATTATATAAAATTGATGATTTTTCAGCGTTTAATACAAGACTTATATGGTTAAAAAAAAATATTAAATATTTATTATCCACAATGATAATTGGACTTTTAGTTTGCTCTTCACAGTTCATATATTGGAAATGGGCTACAGGGAACTGGTTGTTTAACTCCTATGTTGGAGAAACATTTTATTTTTCTAAACCCAAGATTTTGGAATTTTTATTCAGTTATCGAAAGGGTTGGTTACTGTATTCTCCAATTTTTATTCTTTCATTTTTAGGTTTATTTAATATGTATAAAACAAAAAACCCTTGGCTCTTTTCCATATTTATGATTTTTCCAATAACTATTTATCTTTTTGCATCCTGGTGGTGTTGGTGGTTTGGAGGGGGATTTGGGATGAGGCCAATGATAGATTATTATCCATTATTAATTATTCCTGTTGGCCATATTTTAAGTCTTAATTTTCCATACAAAAAAACTATACTAACTGTAGTATTATTGAGTTTTACATCACTTAACTTATTTCAAACTCTACAAAAAAGAAAAGGGGTTATTCATTGGGACAGCATGACTAAAGAGGCCTACTGGGAGTTTTTTTTCACTCCTAAAATGAATACTTCAAGTGATTGGGATAAGCAAAAAAAGATCTTAAAAACACCTAATTACGATAAAGCTAGAAAAGGAGAAAAGGAATATAATTTTAAAATTTTTTAAACCTATAAAAAGTGGATTCTCTTGTTAAACTCGTCCTTAAAAGATTTTCCTATATGTATTTCTTTATCATTTATAATAATATAATTGTCTTCTATGGCTTGTACTTTATCTATTCTTACAATAAATGATCTTTGTACTCTAATAAAGTCTTTTGATGGAAGCTTTGATTCTATTTCTTTCATAGTAGACAAAACAGTGAATTTATCTTTTTCAGTATAAACTCTAATATAATTTCCTAAGGCTTCGACCCATAATACTTCTGATAAATTTAATTGCACTAATTTTGAATCTGTTTTGATGAATACTTGCTCTTGATCTGAACTTTCAACTAATTGAGCACCTGAATCAAAAAATTGATTCCTTATTTTCTCAATAGTCTTAATAAACCTGGGCCATTCAGCAGGCTTTTTTAAAAAATCGGTAACGTTGTATTCATAAGATTCTAATGCAAACTCTTCATGAGAAGTAATCATAACCACTAAAGGAGGGTTACTTAGGTTTTTTAAAAGCTCTATCCCCCCCATTTTAGGCATTTCAACATCTAAAAAAATAACATCAACTTGCTTATTATTTAAATACTTATAAGCTTCTAATGCATTCTGAAAAGTTGCAATACATGTAAAATCGTCTAACTGATTTACCATATCTTCAATAACTGAAATACATAACTCGTCATCGTCAACTATTATTACTTTTATCATTCGTCTAAGGGCTCTTTAGTATCTAAATAAAATTGGTTTCTTATTTCTGACAAATCATCAAATAAATCTACTATTTTTTTTGATTCCATTTTAGAAAGACGGTTTGCCATATTTGAAAATTTCATTGTGGCTGAGGAGCCTTTCATTTTATGTAATTTACTTTTAATACTGTCCTTATCTTGGTTGTGAATTGCCTTTTTTAAAATTTTAAAATCTTTTATGAAGTTTTTAGTATATATTTTCAAATATTTTGCGGCATTATTTTCTACTGGATTCGAGCTATTTATGGAAATATTTAATGTTTCAAAAAGTTTTTTATTAAGAAATTCTATTTGAAAGGGTTTAGAGATACAATCGTTCATGCCCGATTGATAACAACGTTGCAAAACATCTTCTACCAAATGAGCTGTCATGGCTATAATTGGAATATTTTTAATTGCTTCATTTTCATTATTTCTAATTTCTTGGCTGGTCTCAAATCCGTTTTTTACAGGCATTTCGATATCCATTAAAATTACTTGATAAGATTTGGTTAAGATTTTTTCCATTACTTCCTCCCCATTTTTTACCCAATCAACATGAATATGGTTTTCCTTATTTTGGATCAAATTTTGAAATAAATTTCCATTTAATTCGTCGTCTTCAGCCATCAGAATATTGATGTTTTTTAAAGCAAAATTATTAGCAATACTTGAAATTTTATTATTGTTTTTAACAATTTCGATGGGAATAGTAAAAGTAAATTCTGTACCTTTTGAAGTAGAATTCACCTTAATATGGCCCTCCATTAATTTTATAATTAAGTCACAAATAGCTAATCCTAAGCCTGTTCCTCCATATTGTCTAGAGGTATTTATTTTTTCTTGAGCATAGGGCTTAAAAATGATCTTTAATTTATCTTTTTCTATCCCTTTACCATTGTCTTTCACTAGCACTTTAAGATACTTCTTTTTATAAAGATTCATAGAAATGGAAGCCGTACCATTTGGAGCGTATTTAATAGCGTTATCTAATAAATTGACCACCACTTGTTGGAATCTGAACGGATCTCCTAAAATATTATCTGGGACAGATTGATCATGGGTAAACTCAATTTTGACATCATTATCTATTGCCTTAGTATTTAAAATTGAAATAGTATTTTCAATTACTTTAACTGCTGAAAAAGGGGATTTTTCTAAAGTTATTTTTCTTTTTTCAAGTTTAGCTAAATCCAATATATCATTGACTAAAAACAGTATGTTACTAGCGCTACTCTTTAATGCTTTTAAATGATTCTTTTGAGATTTACTTAGCGTTGTTCTATCCAATATTTCAGAAGCTGATATAACTGCTGAAAGAGGAGTTCTGATTTCATGAGTGGTGTAGGCTAAAAAATCATCTTTTTCTTTTTTTAACTCTTCATTATTATTATAAGCTAACAATAAATCAGTTGCTAGTTTTGATTTAGTTTTATAAGCTGAAAATATATATAAAGCAAGAATTAGAATTAATAAAGCAATGCCAAATCCCAACATCGTTAAATAACCCTGGTACTCTACTTCATTTTTAGCACTTATTCTCTCTAAATCAATTTTTTTCTCCTTTTCTGCTAAAAGAATTTTTTGATTTAGTTCTTTTTCTCCCTCTGCCATTTCAATTTTATTGAGATATTTTAAATATGGATTTGCAAAGTCATACCTTTCTATAGACTCAAAAAAATCAGCTAATTTATAACAACTATAAATTAACCCTTTTCCATAATTATGGTCAATTGACTTTTGATAGATCAACTCATTTATTTGAACTACTTGTTGGACATTGTTATATTGCTCAAATATTTCTGCTTTTTTGATAATCATATCAATAGATTGATTATAAAACCGGCTATTGCTGTAAAGAACCTGAGCGCTATCTAAATATCCAATAGCAAGGTTATACAAGCTATTGCGAACAGCTCTTTTATGACTAATAAAATAAGAATATGCTTTCTGATGATCATTGGCAAATTTACTAATTAACTTATTTAAAATGTCATCATTGGCAATTAGCAAATTGTTATTTAAATCAATCAAAGAAAGATGAGCTAAATAAACTAAAGCATGGGCCTTGATATTTTGAGCCTCTTTAAAAGCTTTTTTAAATGTATTGGAAGCAATTAATGAATCTCCTGACTTAATATATACGTGACCCATTATAATATCTGAAAAAATTAATTTTTCTATATCATTAGACTGCTGATATATTTCCTTAGCTATTAATAAATTATCTAAAGCAGACTCTTTTTTATCTAAAAAAGAATAATTATAAATAATTCCTGTGCTGAGAAAACATTTTGCTTTTAAAAGAGGATTTTCAGTTTCCTGAATAGTTTGAGCAATAAAATTAATTGCTTTTGACGGGTTTTCTGCTATATATGATTTAGATAAGGTGAGATTNTTATTTACTGTAGAGTCGATAAGGTTGATGTAGTATAATGCCTCTTCCTGATCTATAGAAAATATTTGAAAAGGGANGAAAAAAAATACTGAAAATGTGAAAATTAAATTTCTCAACACCATGAAAGGTAAGAACAAAATTATTTAATCTCCAAACTTTTCTGTAATTTAAGAATAGGTATTCACAGCAAAAAAGAAAAATTAGTATCCTAATTTTAAAATACTGGTACTGAAATTTTTACTAGTATTTTACTTTTTTCTCTAGTTTTTTGTTTTTTAATTTCATAGTCATTGGAATAAATAACACATCTGCCTTCAAATACATTGTCTTTGTAAGTAAATCTTATTTCCTCTTTTTTTGTAATCTCTTTTATCGAAATATTGCCTATTAAAACAAATTCACTTCCCTCCATTTTAAGACTTTCACTTTTAAAAATTAAATAGGGGTACTTTTCTGTATGAAAGTAATCCGGAGCATTTAAATGTTTGTCTCTTGTTTTGTTAGAAGTATTAATTGAAGAAATGTCTGCCTTGGTTTCAAAATACGANTCTGATAGATTATTTAAATCAAAATGAATCTTTCCTGAGACCCCTTTTATAGTTCCTACTGCTTCTTCACTTACATAATTAAACTCAATAATGGATTCTTCAGACTTTATTTTAAAATCTTGAGAAAAACCTAATGAGATTACCGTAANAAATAAAATTGATAATATTTGTTTTTTCATAGTTTTAAGTATTAAATTTTCTAGCAATGGTAAACCCAAATCTAAATTCTCCGTTAGACCATTTGCTGGATGTGTAAGGTAAAAATTGCCCTTCTCCAAGCCCCTTCGAATTCATAAAGTTCAATTGGAAAACATGAGCAAACGTGTTAATCTCAACACCTATTCCAAAAGGATGAGAATAGTTGTTGACTCTGTAATTATTATTATTGATTATCCAAAAATGTTCTAACATAAGACTTACTTTCTTAAATAAGTGAATTTTAGCAATACTTCCAATGTTTAAAAGACCATTATCATCATTATAATTTGTTAAGTTTCTGTATAAATATCCTGGGCTAAATTGAATGGCTAATTTTGGATGAATTTGATAAGCTATTAACAGCTCTGAATGATAGGAAACTCTATGAGAAAATTTTTCAAATCTTGTGATAGAAGATAAGTCTGATGAACTTTCCATGCCTGTATAAAAAAGTTTTGAGCTAAACGTAAGTTTAAAAGCTTCGTTTGTAGAAGTAAAGAAATTATACTTAAGAAAAGTATCCCAAAATTCTAAGAAAGGACCTGCTCCTTTACATCTTCCAAAACCTAGCATAAAATGATCATTAATCCCATATTCAAGAGCTATTCTAATATCTGTTGAATTATCGAATCCAAATAATGTTCTGTAAGATTGATTTGTTGCAATTTCTCCAAAACGGTGGGTAATTCTAAAATCTAAAACTTTCTTTTCTAATGTGTTAACTGTGTGCCCATTAACTACCCTAGTATCTAGAAATAGCTTGTTTTTATTTTCTTTATTTTCAAAATCCCAGTCATCCTGTGAAGATAAATTTGAATAAAATAAAAAAGATGACAATATTAAAATAAATCTCATTTATCTTTTGCTAATTCTATTACCGCTAATATTTCTTTGTCTAGAACATTTAAATCTGTTGACTCCTTCTAGTCTTAATTTTAAATGTTTTGTTTTGCGTCCTTGAACCCTAGCTCGCCATTTTCTCCAGTTTTTTTCTGTCATTTCTTTTTTCATCAATTGAATTACTTCTTTTTCCGAAAGATCAAACTGAAATTTTATAGCTTCAAAAGGTGTTCTGTCCTCCCATGCCATTTGTATTACTCTATCTATTTCGATTGAAGATAACAAAACTTATAATACTATTTTTTTTGTTTTTTTGTCTGTGCCTAGATCTAATGAAATAAGGTAAATTCCTGACGTTAAGTTAGATGGAATATTCACTTTTGAAACTTGATTAGCTCTCAAATTTAAATTTTTAGAGTACATTAATTTTCCTGTAATGTTATAAATTTTCATTTTTGAATACTTCTTGGAATTGAAATTGGATATTATATTTAGTCTTTTATTATTGTCTAAAAAACAATTAAAATCTAATAATTCATTTGTTGAGAGAAATGAGGTGTTAGGAACACTTAGTGTTTTTACACTTGTATATATATCATCTCCGGAAGTATTACTATATGGATAACCCGCGATATTGTATGCATAATATATTTTAATAGGACCGACATATGAAGAAGGTGCTGTCCATTGAAAATTCCAACTTGTTTGAGAGTTTCCTGCAGAGGTGTGATTTAAATAATCTCTATTATTTCCACTTGTAATTTTGGTATTAACGGCATCCGTTAGTATAAGCGTCCCAGAATTACTGTTAGTAATTGAATCTAATACAACCAGTTGAAATCCGTTCTTGGTTGACCCATTATTTAAAGTTAAAGTAAGGTCGTAGGTTGTGCCAGGTACATATTCGCTGTTTAATCCCGAAAAAGAAATCGATGAAAAGGTTGAACCATCATTTACGTTTCCAGAATGACACATAGTACAAGTAGACTCTCCCGGAGCTCCTGTTTTACCAGTTGGAGCGCCTCCAGAATTTATTAAAGAAGCATGTTTTTTGATGTTATGAGGATTATGATCTTTTAAAATCCATCCGCTTAACAATGTAAATGATAGTAGTAAAGGAATAATTTTTTTCATTTTTTTTGTTTGTATTAAATTTAATTACTGTTTATTCTCTA
>NZID01000031.1 GCA_002691605.1 Crocinitomicaceae bacterium | reverse complement strand
GGTTCATGGCCAGGTGAAATTAGCTGGGAGATTTTAGATGGTGGTGGTGCAATCATTGCTGCAGGAGTTGTAAACGTAGATACTTCAGTAACAGGAAACTGTCCTGCATGTTTACCACCTACTGCTTTAACAGCTAGTAACACTACTACTAACAGTGCTGATTTAGCTTGGACTGCGGGTGGAACAGAAACACAGTGGAATATCCAATACGGTGCTGCTGGTTTTGCTCCAGGTACTGGAACTATTGTCAACGTTTCAACTAACCCTTACACATTAACGGGATTAACTGCTGCTACGTCTTATGATTACTGGGTACAAGCAGTATGCGGTTCGGATAGTAGTTCTTACGCAGGGCCATTTACATTTGGAACATCTTGTAATGCTTCCTTAGCACCAACTAATGAAAACTTTGACGCAGGGTTCTCTGTTTGTTGGTCACAGGACGGTAATGATGATTTTGATTGGTCTGTTGACGCTCTTGGAACTCCTTCTGGTGGTACCGGTCCGTCTGATGACTTTACGGGTGGTGGTAACTACATGTATACAGAAGCTTCTTTACCAAGAGCTCACGGAGATGTAGCTACTATGTACTCTGAAGTAATTGATATAAGTGGATTAACCAATCCTGAATTAAGATTCTTAAATCACATGTACGGTACAGCTATTGGAACACTAAGTGTCGATTTATGGGATGCTAGTACAGGAACCAACTTAGCTACTGTCTTTACGCACTCTGGAGATAGAGGAGATGTATGGAATGAAGAACTAATTATGTTATCTACTACGGCAACTAATGTTCAGTTCTCTATTACAGCTGTTTTAGATACTAATGCTGCTGGTCAAGCTTGGCCTGGAGATATTGCTATTGATGAATTTGGTGTAAGAGAAGCTGCCGCTAACGATATAGCTGTTGTTGCTGGTGCGGTTCCTTCAGGATGTGACTTAACTAGTGCAGAGAATATTGAAATATGGGTGGTTAACCAAGGGTTAGTTGCTGAAAACCAATTCGATGTTTCTTATGCTGTTAATGGTGGAACACCAGTAGTTGAGTCTAATACACTCACGGTGAATCCAGGTGACACGTTAAAATATATATTTGCTGCTACAGCAGACATGAGTGCTGATGGTATGTATAATGTAGATTTTGCTGCCATATTAGCTACTGATAATGATCCAGCAGATAATGCTTTAAGTTCAGATGGAGAAAATTATTACACTCCTATGGCGCCAATGACAGATGGTGATACTATTTGTAATGGAGATACTGCCATGGTTTACTCTGATGCAGATTATACTTACTGGTATGATGCTGCTACGGGTGGTAACTTAGTAGGTGAAGGTGATTTATTAGATGTAAGTCCATCAGCTACTACTTCTTACTATGCAGAAGCCGTTGCGGTAGAGGGTTATTTTGAGGACTTTGATTCTTATAACGATGGAGACTTTATTGTAGTTGTGGATCCAGATAACTGGGCTGTATGGCCAGGTGGAACACCAGGTGGTCTTTATGATGCCCCAGTATCCAGTGCGCAAGCTAGTAGTGGAAGTAATTCTCTTTGGTTAAACAATGCTAGTACTCACGATCCAGTATTAGAATTTGGTGAAGCATTCAGTACTGGTAAATTCTACTACGGAATGGACATGTATATTGTAACTAGTGCTTACTTCAACTTCCAAGAAGATGTAAATATCGGAACAGCTTGGAATATGAGTGTATTCTTTACTGGAGGAGTTATTGATATACAAGTGGACGGTGCTTCTGTATTAACAGGTGCTTACTCTACCACTCCAACAGGTGGTCCAGTTTGGTTCAACATTGAATTTGATTGTGATTTCGCTAGCGGAGTATGGGAAGTATTTGTAAATGGAAACTCTCAAGGTACATTTGTAAATCCTGACCCAGTTGCTTCATGTAATCTTTATGCTAACACAGGTGATGATTATTACATTGACAACGTTGAGTGGGGTGCATTAAAAGCGGACGCTTGTACTTCGGCTAGTAGAACTGAAGCAGTTGTTACTGTAGAAGATTGTAGTAATATTAATGAACTATCATTTAAAGATTTAAGTATCTATCCAAATCCAAACAATGGACAGTTCACTATTACTAATAGTCAAGAAATGACAGAAGTGATTATTACAGACCTTCAAGGAAAAGTGATTTACAATAACACTAACATTAACTTGAACAAAGTCAATGTGGAGTTAAGTGAACTTGAAAGAGGTATGTATATGATTAACATCAAAACAGTTGATGGTAGAATCACTAAAACAATTACTGTACAATAAACAGTAAAACAATTTATAAAAACAAAGGGAGCTTTTTTAGCTCCCTTTTTTTATATTTATGTAATAATTAAATAAAAAAATGAGAAAAATTACTTTACTATTTATATCANGTANATTAAGCTGCATACTATTAGCTACNAATCATAACGTNACNACAGTGGGAAATACATTTAGTCCTGCAAATATTACTATCANTCAAGGGGATACCGTAACATGGACCAATGGCGGTGGATTCCATAATGTTAATGCGACNCAAACTACCTACCCAAATAATCCAGAAGGGTTTGGAAATAGTGTAAGTTCTTCATCTTGGACATTTCAGCATATNTTTACCATACCGGGAACTTATGACTACCAATGCGATCCTCACACAGCAATGGGAATGGTTGGTACCGTNATAGTAAATNCAGTTTCTTTAACNCCAAGTGATTTAACATTCACAGCTATAATGGATCTTACAACACCATCTGCAGGAAATACTGGAAAAGCTATATTACTAACTGCTAACCAAACTATTTCAGATTTAAGTATTTACGGATTTGGNTCTGCTACTAATGGGGGAGGTTCAGACGGACAAGAATATACATTTCCTGCAATTTCTATAAATGCAGGACAACATATAATAGTTTGTAGAGACAGCACTGTTTTATCCAATTATTTTAACGGTTGCTTAGAACAGTTTGCGGGAGCTCTTTATCCAAATNTAATTATCCAAAGCTCAAGTGAGCCTACAGGTAATGGAAACGATGCTTATGAGTTGTTCGAAAATGGATTAGTTATTGAAACTTTTGGAGATATAACACATACTTATGGATCAAATTATCCATCTATTCCATGGGGGTATAGAGATTCTTGGGCTTGGAAAGATACGGCTGCTGCAAATGTAGGTAATTGGGTTTTCGGAGGTGATAATTGTACAGATGGATCGACTACTATACAAACTTCAAATTGTCCATTTCCGCTTTGTGGATCTGCTCCACCATTAGTAACNTATAATGTAACATTAGAAGTTAATACANCTTCGATCTATCAAAATGGAGGTTCTGTTGGTCCAAATGGAATGTATGCAGGTGGTGGGTTTGTGGGCGATGCAATGGGCTTGCAACTGACTCAAAATACAACTGATACATTGAAATGGTCTGGAGTTGCAACAGTTATNGCAGGATCTAGTCCTAATTATTATACTTTTTTAAATAGTCCTTCAAACGGAGGGGATTGGGGTGCAAAAGAAAATNTAGCTGGTCTTCCCTGTGGAGATCCTTCTAATTATAATGATAGATTATTGCCTAATATTTTTTCTGATACTACGCTACAACATTGTTTTGGAAGTTGTGAAACCGATGGTTCATGCCCACCACCACCAACAAGTTTTGTAGACATCACATTTANTCTAAATGTTTCTTCAATAATTCAACTAGGTGGTAGTATAGATTCTACAGGAATNTTTATAGCAGGAGGAGGAAACTTTGGTAATCCTGGTGATAACCCAATGACAGACCTTGGAAACGGAGTATGGAGTTTTACAGTAAATAAACCTATCGGATTTACAAGTGACTACACATTTACTAATGGAAATTCAGGGTGGGGAGCCAAAGAAAATATTTCTGGTTTACCGTGTGCTGTACCTCCATACGATGATAGAAATCTAGCACCAGTTTATTCAGATACAACCATTCAACATTGTTTTGGTACNTGTGATTATGATGGAACTTGTAGCTCTGTTGTTCTTTCTGGAAATGAATTCTTATTAAAAGGAATTTTGGCTGTTGATCTGCCTTCTTCTAGCGGTAAGGCTATTCATTTATATGCTGATCAACCAATAAATGATTTAAGTATATATGGTCTTGGTATTGCCAACAATGGAGGTGGTACAGACGGTCAAGAATATACATTCCCAAATGTTTCTGTAAATTCAGGCGACCATATTTTAATATGTAGAGACTCTTTACAACTCTCCAATTATTTAAGTGCGGATTGTTTTGCAAAGTTTAGTTTAGTTATTGAAGATGGGACGGTAAATCAAAATGGAGATGATGCAGTTGAGTTATTTAAGAATGGTAGTGTTTTNGAAACTTTCGGAGATCCTAATGTAGATGGNACTGGAGANCCTTGGGAATATACAGATTCGTGGGCTTANAAAGATACTTCTGGTAATTGGATTTATGGNGGTGTGGGATGTACATCTGGATTTTCAACTTCTGATTCTTCTAGTTGTCCATATCCGTTATGTGATTATTCTCCTCCTCCTACTGGAATTGAAAACAACTTGGGTAATATTAAAATTTACCCTAATCCAGCTAGTAACATAATANATATTCAATCTGTTGTTAATATTGATNAAATTCAGGTTTTAGATTTAGTTGGTAGAGAAGTTTTAATCTTNAGNCCTAATCGAAAGAATTTTGTTATAGACGTAAATGGTTTAAATAAAGANGTTTACATTTTAAGATATACTTCAAATGGCAAATTTTCCAAGTCAAAGAAGATAATAATAAACAGATAATATTTTAATTTTAAAGAGCAGGTTAAANTTTGCTCTTTTTGTTATTAATTTTAATTTAAAATTTTAAAATGAAAAAAGTAATTTTATTTTTTATTTCCATATTTTATATTTCATTTACTAACGGTCAAATAACTTATAATTGGCAAAATTCAACAGAAGGATGGGTAAGTGGAGGTAATTGTAATTTGACAGCTCAACCGGATGCAATGGCAATGAGATTATTTGCTTCTAATGCGGTAATGAGAAGTGGTAATCTTCAATCAAACCTTGGTATTAACGGTGGTGATTATAACCAAGTTCAAGTTATGATTAAAAATCCTACTACTGGATCTGCTATGGCTAGATTGTTTTTATATCCCCCAGGAACTAACACTGCTGCGTGTTATTATGCTTTCCAAGTAGATACTGCAATGACTGGATTTTCAACCTACACAATTTCCTTAGACTCTATACCAACAGGTGGTTCTAGTACAGCATATACTGGTCCAATTGCACGATTTGGTCTCAGGGCTCCTTGGGGTGGAGTTAATTTTGATACTATTTTTTGGAAACAAATGATAGTTTCTAATACGAATCAAATTATTGATTCAGCTAATATTACCTTTAAGGTGGATATGTCTGAAGTTTCGGATCCATTCATAGCTCCTGAGCTCAATGGTACATTTAATAGCTGGTGTGGTAATTGTAATGCAATGTCAGACTCTGATGGTGATAATGTTTGGGACGTTACTGTTTCTTTACAAACTGGAGATACGATTGAGTATAAATATTCTGCTGATAATTGGTCTATTCAAGAAACAAATGACCCAAATGGGATTTGCACAAACGGTGATCCTAATTTCACTAATAGAGTTCTAATAATTCCTTCAACAGATACTATTCTTACTGAAGTTTGTTGGGCTAGTTGTAATCCATGTTCTACGGGAAATCCCGAAGAATTTTATGATTTTAGTATTTCACCTAATCCAGCAACTGATATTTTAATTATTAATTCTGAAGATTTAATTTCAAATTTTATTATATATGATTTGTGTGGAAAAGTTATTTTACATAGAAATATAAACTCAAAATATTTTAAAATCAATTTATCTACTCTTAAAACTGGTCCGTATATTGTTTACACTAAAAATCAAAAATCATTCTCATATAAAAAGTTCTTAGTTAATAAATAATTATGGTTAAATATTTAATTTATCTATTTTTATTTTTTGCAATTTATTCACCTTATTANNCACAAAATTTAATTTTAGGNGACTACATNCCTGGAAATGGATTGACTTTTGCCAGTAGTGATGATAATTATAAGGTGGTTTTAAGAGGATATACACAATCACTTTTTGAGTCAAGACAAATGAACTATGACTCATCTGGAATTATTAATAAAAACACTTATAATAGATTTAGAGCTAGACGGGTAAGATTAAGATTATCTGGAAAACAAATTTACCCAGGTTTTAGCTATAGGTTACAACTTAATTTAGCTGAATCTGAAGCTGATAATGAGCAACTATCAAATATACTTTGGGATGCCTGGATAGGTTACAATATTAACAAATATTATAGAATTAGTTTTGGACAAAAATCCTCTCCGTCTGACAACATAGAACTTCTTATGGCTTCTAATACCTTACAATTAACAGAGAGAAGTCGTGTAACAAGTGCTTTTTCAAATATTAGAGAAATAGGTTTTTTTGTGGATGGTAGAAATAATATNNCNGGTTCTAANATGGTTATAAAGCCTTCTTTAAGCATTACAAGCGGAGATGGCTATGGATTTAAATCCATCTCNAAGGATTATGGAGGTTTAAAATACGGAGGAAGAATTAATTTTCTNCCATTTGGACTTTTTAGAAATTTTGGTCAGTTTAGACAGGTAGATATGGTNAGAGANCTTACTCCAAAACTTTTAATAGGGTTCAATGGTAGCTANAATNTTGGAATGAGTAGTAGGAGAGGAAGAAGAAATGGCGATTTTTTATATTATAAGATTGAATCTAGTGACACATCTTACAGTCTTCCAAATTATTTAAAGTATGGAATGGATGTCTTATTTAAGTATAGAGGTTTTTCANTTCTTGCTGAATTTGTGCAGTCAAANGTTTACTTTTCAGATTCNATAACNCANAGAAATGANAGATATGGTGATAATCCTGAAAGTATCATTACTAACTTTAGAGGNTATACTCCTCATGATTATGTAAGAACNCAACTTATGTTGGGNTCAGGACTTAATATTCAAGCAGGATATTTATTTAAAAATCTAATTTCANTTGATGGAAGAATTACCATATTAAACCCAGATAATCTTTCATTNATGAATAATACNCTTTATTACAGTAGAAATAAATATTATGAATTTGGATTTAGTAAATATTTTACCAAAAACTANTCNTTTAAAATTCAAGCTTCCTATAGATTTGCAGATGATGCTCTNTTGAGACACCCTAACTATGGAACAGAGTCCTTTAATGGAAATGAAAATACTCTTTTTATAATGGTTCAAATNGCATTTTAATGAGGCTTATTTTATACATATTATATTTTTTAATTTGCTCTCAAGTTTGCTTATGTCAAGATTCTAAAAAAATTTCTCAAATTTTCTTTCCTGACTTTGAACTAAATATTTCAACACCAGCATTTGATAAGAAAAAAGGATTTACCAAGTACCATGAAATGATGAGTTTTTTAGATGANTTNAAAGTTCAATATCCTAAAGAAATTCAAATAAAATTCATTGGAAAATCTCAGAAAGGTAAAGACATTCCAATGGTGTTTTTAGGTGAACAATCTAAATCTAAATTAAANGTTTGTTTTATGGGTGGGTTACACGGTAATGAGCCCGCNAGTACTGAGGGAATGCTTCTATTAATCCATAATTTACTAAGTGAAGATTCTATCAAATATTTAAATAAAGATATTGGAATGGCTATAATTCCTATGGCAAATATAGATGGATATGAAAAGCAAAGTAGATATGCTACNAATGGTCAGGATTTAAACAGAGATCACACTAAATTGACAAATCCTGAAATGAATTCTATTAAAATTGCTATTAATAAATTTTCACCAGATTTAATGGTGGATTTTCATGAGTATAAACCCTACAGAGTTGATTTTGTAAACTTTGGAGAATATGGAACAACATCNATGTTTGATTGTATGTTTTTATATTCTGGAAACCCAAATGTCTGNCCGTTAATAAAAGAAACAATNGAAACTAAATTCTTACCCAATGCTTCTAAAAATCTTGACTATTATGATCTGAAATATCATAACTACTTATCATCCAAACATAAAAATAACAAAGTATATTTTAATCTTGGATCTGTAAGTCCAAGATCTAGCGCTACTTCGTTTGCTTTAAGTAACTGTATATCAATGTTAATGGAAATAAGAGGTGTGGGATTAAATAGATCATCCTTCAAAAGAAGAATTTTCACTACCTATCTTTTAGCTAATTCCTTTTTAAATACCGCATTAAAAGAAAAAGAGTATATAAAAAATCAATTAAAAAATTGTAATATTTTTCCTAATGACATCACTATAAAATATAAAAAAGAAAAGAGCCCTTATAAGTTAAATATGATAGATGTTTATAATCATAAAATAATTCCAGTAGATGTCTTATTATTTAATGGACTAAATTGTAAAAAAGAAATTACAAGAAAAAGACCTAATTATTATATAATAGAGAAGGATTTAAATATTGTAGCAAGTAAATTAAATATTTTAGGTTTGAATATTGATACTTTAAAATATGATGAACTTTTGAATGTAGAATCCTATGAAATAGTTTCTCAATCAAAGTCCCCAAAGTTATTTCAGGGTTTTCACGAAAATATTGTTAAAACTAAACTTGTAAAAAAAGAGGTAGTATTTGAGAAAGGAACATTTTTAGTTCCTATGAACCAAAGAAGATCAAACCTAGCGGTAGAAACTCTCGAACCTGAAATGTTGTCGGGTTTTTTAAGATTTAATATCATTCAACCCAACGAAATATCTAAAATTCATAGATATAACTTAAATAAAGAATTATGAAAAAGCTTGTTTTAATTATGTTAATATTTTCATTTTTTGCTTCTTTCTCACAAGACGAATTAATTATAAATGATGCAGTATATGAAAAAAATAATAATTATGATTTTGTTCTTGGAAATGGAATTAATTTCAGTTTCGATGATGATAAACATGTTTTTGGAATTGGTGGTATGGCCCAATCAAGATATTTACATGTTAATCCATTAGATTCTATTCTAAATCCGACCAATTACCTTTCCATTAAAAGATCTTATTTCAATATGAACGGAAAATTAAATGATGGGTTATTTACATTTCTAATTCAAACTAATTTTAGTGAATCTTTTCCACTTTTAGATGCTTGGGCTGGCTATCATCCAAATGATAATATCAGTTTCTTTTTTGGGCAAAAACTTTCTCCAATAAACAATTTATCTATGCAGATAATGGAATATGATTTACAATTTGCATCAAGAAATTATTTATCTCAAAACTTTTCTAATTTTGGAAGAGAATTTGGTTTCTTTTTTGAGTCAAAATTTAGCCTTGGAAACTTAGGAATTAAATCATTTTTGGCTTTAACTAGTGGTGATGGGATTAATTCATTTGGGGAAAACTCCTTGGATTCTGACCAGGGTGGATTCAAATATGGAGGAAGATTAAATATTTATCCTATGGGTTTCTTTAAAACTAATAATGAATACACGGGACATGATCTTTTATATGAAGATAATTTAAAGCTAATGATTGGAGCAGCATCAAGTTTAAATATTGGTACTAGTCATAAAGTTGGTGAAGGTCATTACAACCAAGATTTAATTTCCGATGGAACTTTTATGTTTTACAATGCAGATTCTGCTTTAGAAAGGAAGTTACCTAATTATTTGAAAAATAACATTGATGTACTATTAAAATATAAAGGGTTTAACTTTTTATTAGAATATGTAAATACGGCTGCTTATAACCTCCAAGGAACAGCAATTAATAGTTCAGGAACGTTACTAGATACTACACAAATCAGTGAATATTTAGTTTTAGGAAATGCTTACAATATTCAATTAGGGTATTTATTTGAAAATGATTTATCTATTGATATACGTTGGGGACAATCTTTTAAAGAGTTTTCATTTAATGAGAACTCCATTTTAAAAAATTACGATAACATGGCATTTGGAATTTCAAAATACTTTTCAAATAGGGCTGTAAAAACTCAATTGATGGCAAGATATCTTAACTTTTATGAAAATTCTGAGTTTAACCAACTAAGTATTGAAATTCTTTTCCAAATTAAATTTTAAACATATACCATGAAAAATTATAGTAATATATTATTATTTATTTTTTTAACTCCATTTCTATTATTCAATAATCAATGTGCAAAAACAAATGATGTAGAGTTAATTAACGATACTAACGATACTACAACAAATAATGTAGATACTGTATATTATGGATTTGTTTTAAATGAAGTTCTTTATGATCCACCAAGTGGTTCTGCCGGTGATGCTAATGGTGACGGCGTTAGAGACCCTAACGATGATGAATTTGTTGAATTTGTAAATGATTCAGATTCCACTATTAATTTAAGTGGCTATAAAATTTATGACGCTACTAGATTAGCAGCAGGAACTCCTAATCATGAATTCCCTGAAAATACATTCTTAAATCCTGGACAAGCAGTTGTGGTATTTGGAGGTGGATCACCAGTAGGTAATTTTGGAGGCGCACTAGTATTTACAGCATCCAATCAAGTACTCAACTTAAATAATGCTGGTGACATGATGACAATGACTGATAGCTCTGGAATTATGATTTTGGAGTTTGATGTTGAGCCCTTATCTGATAACCCAAATGAATCCTATACAAGAGATCCTGACTTAAGTGGTGATTTTGTTCAGCACAATGGAGTTAGCGGAACATTATTTTCACCAGGAACCAAGACAGATGGAACATCGTTTTAATAGAATTTTATATACTATAATTTTCTTATTTCTTTTTAGTTGTCAAAATACTAAGAAGGCTGATAGGACAGATATAAAAGAAGTAGAAAAAATCACTTTCAAGAAAATGTTAATGATAGGAAATAGTTTTACATTTTATTGGAACCTTCCACAGGTTTTAGAAACCATGTTTGATTCGTCAAATATTAACATTAAAGTAGATCAAAAAACGATAGGGGGAAGTAAATTAAAAGAACACTGGGAATATAATAAACATAAGAGCTATAATATTGAAGATTATGAATTTGTAGTTTTAAACGATCATAGTACTTATCCTTTAAATAATGTAGACACTTGTTCAAAATATTTAAATTTATTTACCAATTATATAAATAAATATAATGGACAGACATTTGTCTATGGAACCTGGGAATATCCTTATTTAAAAAAGATTTCTTCTCTTAAGCCATCTAACACCATGCAAATTCTGGATTCTTTATCAAAATTAAATAATGCCAAATATGTTCCAGTAGGAAATGCTTTTGAGTATGTAGAAAAAAACCATCCTCACATAAATTTATTCATGGATGACAATAAACATCCATCTCCAAATGCCACTTATTTAACTGCATGTGTATTTTATAGTATGATTAGTGGTAAATCACCGGTTGGTTTACCTAGAAGATTTCAAGGAAAAAATATCGATGGTAAAAAAATTTATTACATAATTACTGAAAAAAATATTTATAAAACACTTCAAGAAGTTGCTGAAATAGTAACCATTGATATAAGATAATTATTCTGAAATTTATTAACTAAATTTAGTTCGTGAAAATATTTTATAACATTTTAATTTTATCACTTTTTTGTTTCTCTTGTAGGAAACCACTTGAAAATGATAGTGATTCTAATACTGGAAATATATTTAACAGTAATTTAGGAAATTTTGAATTTAGTTCTTACGAACCACTTTCTAATAAACCTTTTAATGTCCATTATTACTTTCCAGAAAATATTGACAGNTCCAATGCACCNATAATTTTTGTNTTTCCNGGAATGAATAGAGANGCTTTTAATTATNTAAGTTTTTGGATTCCTCTAGCTGATGCTAAAAANATTATGGTTTTTTCTTTTGAATTTAATTCCTACCACTATCCTGGAGGAAATTCTTATCAGCAGGGTTATATATTAGACGATAATGGTAATNTGAATCAAAAAAATAAATGGACGTTTTCTTTAATTGAACCAGTTTTTGATCTAATTAAGTCTCATTTAGATTATAATCATGACTTTTATGATGTTTTTGGTCATTCTGGTGGTGGACAATTTGTTCACAGATTTATAGAGTTTGTTCCAAATTCTAGAGTAAATAGGGCAGTGGCTGCAAATTCTGGTTGGTATACGATGCCTGATTCTACAATTTCATTTCCTTATGGATTAAATGAAACAGACTTAAGTAGGTTAGATATTCAAAATGCTTTTAGAAAAAACTTACAAATCCATCTTGGAACAGATGACAATAACCCTAACGATCCTTCATTAAGAAAAACACCTGAGGCAAATCTGCAAGGAGCTCACAGACTTGAAAGAGGAAGATACTTTATTTCTAAAAGCGACTCTATAGCAAATAACTATAATTTTTCCTTTAATTGGCTAAAAGTAGAAGTTCCCAATGTTGCACATAATGGGCAACAAATGTCAAATTTTGCAGCTAATCAGTTATATTAAATCTCAAAATTATAACCTGTTTTTTTTAACCTTTCGTATTTTTCTTTATTGAATCTAAAAAGTTTAGCAGGTCTATGGGAAACACTCTTTTGAGTTTTACCAGTATCTATCAATAATTTCATAGAATTTATTTTTTTTCGAAAATTTCTTTTATCAAATTTCTTTTCTAAGATTGCTTCGTATAAGTTTTGAAGATCTGAAAGAGTAAATTGATCTGAAAGCAATTCAAATCCCACAGGTTTGGTTTTTACGTTGTTAATTAATTTTTCTTTACAAGCTGCAAATATTTTATTGTGGTCAAATGCCAATTCTCCAATTCTATTAACATTATGCCATTTAGCTTCAAGAGAATAGGAAGATGAACTATTGTTTTTATTTGTTGGAGATAAATCGTATTCTTCAATTTTAAGTAAGCTGTAATGGGAAATAGTAAAAACCCTTCCTAATGGATGTCTCCCAATATCACCAAAAGTTTTAACTTGTTCAATAAATATATTATTTAAGCCAGTTAAATCTTTTAATACTCTTTTAATAGCCTCTTCAGTGTTTTCATTGGGATGAACTAAATCTCCCGGTAAAGCCCAAAAATCAACATAAGGATCAACACCTCTTTTAATTAAAAGCACTTTCAAAGAAGTTTCGTCGTAGCCAAAAATGACACAATCTACTGAAACAGAATAGCTAAAATTATTTTTTATCACAATCTAATATAATAAAAACATTAATTTTTAAAAACCCTATCTTTACCTAAAAATTCAGGTGATTGTATAGAGATAACTTTCATAGGTACTTTTGATGTAGTAACAACACCGTGCCAAGTGTTTTTAGGAATAGTGATCATATCTCCACGAGAAACCATATATATAGAGTCGTTTAATTGAAATTTTCCCGAACCCTGTTGAATAATCACATTTTCAGTATGATTTATATGTTTGTGAAGTTTTACTTTTTTTTTAATCCAAATAACAAAAGTTGATGCTAATGAATCAGATGATAATTTTTGAATATATATATTTTTATATTCATTTGAGGGTTTACGGTTATTAATTTTATTTACTAAGTCCTGTGAGTAAAAATTTATACTAACATGAATAAAAAATAATGAAATAATTGTTTTCATATAATAGTGTAACTTTCAAAATTTTGGTAACCCTTCAAAAATAATTTAGCTGGCATTCTTTTTTTTCCTTCTATTTGTACTTCAGTTAATTCTATAGAATAATTAATAGTTCCAATGTAAAGTTTACCATTATCAATTACTATTTTTTTTGGAGAAAACTTTTTTTTACTGAGTTGAGCATTGAATATTTTAAAATTAAAGGTTTTATTTTTAAAGGATACCGTGGTCCAAGCTCCAGGATGGGGACTTAACCCTAAAATAAATTGCCTAATAATGGTGTTGTGCTTATTCCAGTTAATTTCAGAGTTAATTCGGTTAAGTTTAGGAGCTTTTTTTTGATCTGAAGAAAGGACTTGCTTTTTAGTATGGTAATTATTGTCAGCAATTTTCTCAATTGTATTGACAACTAATTCTGCACCTAATTCCATCAACTCATTGTGAAGATCTCCGGCTGTAGTACCATCTTCAATATTTACTTTTTTAGACATAATTATAGCTCCAGTATCAATTTTTTCGTCAATGAAAAAGGTAGTTACACCCGATTCTTTTTCACCGTTAATAATCGCCCAGTTAATAGGAGCTGCACCTCTGTAATTGGGCAGTAATGATGCATGAAGATTGAATGTTCCATGTTTTGGAATTTCCCATATTACTCTAGGGAGCATTCTAAATGCAACAACAACAATGACATCGGGTTTTAAATTTTGAACCTGATCAATGAAAGCTGGATCTTTTAGGTTTATGGGCTGGAGTAAATGAAGTTTTTTAGTTAAACAATATAATTTGACATCAGATTGCATTATTTTTTTTCCTCTTCCAGCTGGTTTATCAGGAGCAGTAACTACACCTACTATATCATAATTATTTTGATAAATTTTGTCTAAAACATTTACTGCAAAAATTGGAGTACCCATAAAAAGAATCTTCATATTACTCTACTTTTAAAATTAATCCTTTAAGATATTCACTTTCTGGATGAAAAATATTAATTGGATGATCCGCAGGCTGATGTAATTGTTTTAAAATACTTACGTTTCTTCCGGCTATTATTGCTGAAGATAAAACCATGTGTTTAAATAAGTTTTGATCAATTACTTGAGAACAAGAAAAAGTAAATAATAAACCATTTGGTTTAATTTGTTGAATTGCTCTTGTATTAAGTCGTTTATAACCTTGTAATGCTTTGTGTTTTACTTTGATATGTTTAGCAAATGCTGGTGGGTCTAAAATAATAATATCATATTGATACTCCATTTTTTTTATAAAATCCATTGCATCTTCCATTATAGAAAGATGACGGATGCCCTTTTGAGTAATTATTTTAATATTATGATTAACTAAATCTATAGCTTTCTGAGAACTATCTAATGAATGAACCTCTTTAGCACCTCCATTTAAAGCATATATCGAGAAACCTCCAGAGTAACAAAAAGTATTTAGTACTATTTTATTTTGAGCCATTTCACCTAGAATTTTTCTATTTTCTCTTTGATCAATAAAAAAACCTGTTTTTTGTCCATTTTCCCAATCTATTTTAAAATGATTTCCATTTTCTAAAACGATAGTTGTTTTTATATTATTTTTTTGAACTAGATAACTATTTTGGATTGCATATTCTTCCACATATTTATTGGGTAAGGTTTTTTCACTTTTATCATAAATGATTTCAATATTTGGAAGTAATTTTTCAATTATTTTAGCAAATAACTCTCTCATTTTCCACATTCCAATAGAGTGAAATTGAAATACTGCAACTTGATTATATATATCACAAATAAACCCTGGCATACCATCTCCTTCTGCGTGAATTAATCTGTATACATTATTAAATTGATCAATTGTGATACTATCTTTTCTTAGAAGTATAGACTTTTGAATTTTATTTTCCCAAAAAAAATCGTCAATTTCTTCATTTTCAAAATCAAATATTCTTACGCTAATGTTTGCATCCGTGTAGTGTCCCGTAGCAAGATATTTATCTTTATTGGTGAAAATCTTAACTATATCTCCATCCACAATATTTTCGTCTATTTTTTTAATAGCCCCAGAGAATAACCATGGATGTTTTCTTAATAATGACTTTTCTTTGGTAGGTTTTAAGGTTACTTTTTTCATTTTTGGAAGCTTTTTTTCAAGACCATTATTAAATTTGAAGCAAATTAAATGAATTTTTAATGAAATTTGGTCATGTTGATAATTTGGATCTTGTTGATTTTAGTCTTCCAATATTAAATCAGAAAACGAAAAAAATATTATCAAAAGTTAATACAAATAATAACATTAATTTTTTCTTTGGTGCCCCAGGGTGGTCAGACGTAAAATTTAAAGGATTAATTTATCCTTCTAAGACTTCTTCAAAAAATTTTTTGATTGAATATTCCAAACAATTTAATAGCATTGAAGTTAATGCCACTAGGTATGGGATCCCTAAAGAGCATATTCTAAAAAGATGGTACGATAGTGTTGATGATGATTTTAAGTTTTCAATGAAAGTTCCTCAGTTGATCACTCACAGAAAAAATATAAATGACCATCAAGCTAGATTAAAATTAGAGGAGTTTTTGTCAGCTATCTTTTTAATGGGAACCAAATCAGGAATAAGTTTTGCGGTTATGGCCAATTATTTTAGTGCATCTCAAATTAATGAACTAAAAACATTTATTGATTTTTGGCCTATGGAAATGCCCCTAGCAATCGAATTTAGACATGCGTCTTGGTTTGAAAAAGAATCAATTAAATTATGGCAAGAACTTTTTCATAAAAGAAATATAATCCCTGTAATTACAGATACACCAGGTCGAAGAGACGTAGTTCACTTTCATCTTTCCAATAATCATTTATTTATTAGATATGTAGGAGATTTCAGTCATCAGAGTGATCTTGAAAGAATAAAAAGTTGGATAGAAAAAATTAGAGAGTTAGTTCAGTTAGGAGTTAATAATATTTGGTTTTATGTTCATCAACCTGGTGAAAACAGAGAGAGAATTTTATTGTTTTTTAATCATTTAATTCCAAAAATAAATAGTGCGCTTCAAATAAATATTCCTTTATTAAATGATTATTCTAATTAGCATTAAATATACCCCATTAGAATATAGCTTAAATAACCTATCATTTCATGCAATAAAATTTTCCATTCAAATAAAATATTTGATTGGGGAATAATAAGCCATTCTAAATCAAAATGTTTTTTATCAGTTTTTTTTATAAAAGGATCGCATTCTAGTCTTGTTTTTTCAAAAATGGCTAGAGATCTTCTCATGTGATAACTAGAAGTTATAATCAAACATGAAGGGTTTTTAAAATTTAGAGTATCTAAAAGTAGTTTTTCGCAATAGTAAGCATTTTCAAAGGTGTTTTTAGAACTATTTTCAATAAGGATACAAGAGTCTTTTATACCAACTTGAATCAAATATTTCTTCAAAATAGCTGCTTCCTTTAAATTGGAAGTTAAACTTCCAGAAGCTCCACTAATTAGAATTTTATCAATTTTATTTTTGTAAAATAAATCTAACGTATTTAATAATCTATCGTTATTAGTAGCAAATTTTATATTTTTTTCTGTAGATGATAAACTTATCATACCTCCAAGAAGTATTCCAACATCATATTTATTTTTATTTTTATTAGGTAAGTCACACCATAACTGATTTATATTATTGTAAAATACTGAATTGCTAAATATCAATAACACCAGAAATCCTAATATAAAATAAGTTTTTCTCTTATATATTTTCTTATGAATTAAAGCAGAGAAAAACAATAATATAATCCAGAAAAAAGGATCAATAATAAATGATATTACTTTTGAAAGAAAAAAAAACATTTTATTTGTAATATTAATTTTTGATCAAAATAAGTAATTTATACATTAATAAACAGGATAAACTATTTAAAATAAATGGATCACCTTCCTTACAAACCAAAAAATAAAATTAGAATTGTTACTGCAGCCTCACTATTTGACGGTCATGATGCAGCAATTAATATAATGAGACGTATTATTCAATCTACTGGGTGTGAAGTAATACACTTGGGTCATGATAGAAGTGTTGAAGAGGTAGTAAACTGTGCAATTCAAGAAGATGTTCAAGCTATTGCTATGACATCTTACCAGGGTGGACATAACGAATACTTTCGATATATGTATGATTTGCTAAATGAGAAAGGAGCAAATAAAATTAAAATATTCTGCGGCGGGGGGGGGACAATTCTTCCGAAAGAAATAAAATCTCTAGAAGCTTATGGTATTACTAAAATATACCACCCTGACGATGGTCGAAAAATGGGTCTTCAAGGAATGATCAATGATTTAGTAAAAAAATGTGATTTTCCAACAGGAAAAGATCAGATAAAGAATTACGAAAAATTAAAATTCGATAATCCTTCTTTGATTGGTAATATTATATCATCTGCAGAAAATTATGGCGATAAAAATTTATCCATTTTAAATAAAATAAAATCCACTGTAAAAAATAAAAATATCCCAGTTTTGGGAATTACAGGAACAGGTGGTGCTGGAAAATCGTCTTTAGTTGATGAATTAGTAAGAAGATTCTTATTAGATTTTAAAAATAAAAACCTAGCAATAATTTCTGTTGATCCTTCTAAAAGAAAAACCGGAGGTGCGCTATTGGGTGATAGAATAAGAATGAATGCTATTAATAATAATCGCGTTTACATGCGGTCTTTGGCTACAAGACAAAGTAATTTAGCTCTATCCAAACATGTTGCTCAGGCTATTGATATATTAAAATACTCTAGTTTTGATTTAATTATTTTAGAAACTTCAGGCATTGGACAGTCGGATACTGAGATTTTAGATCATAGTGATGTTTCATTATACGTTATGACTCCTGAATTTGGAGCTGCAACTCAGTTAGAAAAAATAGATATGCTCGATTTTGCTAATGTGGTAGCTCTCAATAAGTTTGATAAACGCGGCTCTTTAGATGCTATAAGAGATGTAAAGAAACAATATAGAAGAAATCATAATCTTTGGGATACTGATGATAAAGACATACCTGTTTATGGAACTATTGCTTCTCAGTTTAACGACCCTGGTATGAATACTTTATATAAACATTTAATGGATTTAGTTAATGAGTTTTCTAGTAATGACTTTTCATCTTCGTTTACTTTAGAAAATGATATTTCTGAAAAAATATTTATAATTCCACCAAAAAGAGTCAGGTATTTATCTGAAATATCGGAGAATAATAGAATTTTCGATAAAAATTTGAAGGCTCAAATAGTAATAGCAGATCGTCTCTATGGGTTAACTTTAGCCCTTAAAGAGCTAGAAAATAATTCTATTGCATATAAAGATATTGAATCTAAGATAAAGACAATTAGTTTAGATTTTAATCCAAGAAATCAAAAAATAATCGATAATTGGGAGGAATTTTGTGAATCTTATAAAAAGGATTTTTTCTCTTTTAATGTTAGAGGTAAGAATATTAAAATAGCAACTACCTCAAAATCTTTATCAAATTCTAAAATACCCAAGGTAGTTCTACCTAAATTCAGTTCCTGGGGAGATATTATAAGATGGACCAATAAAGAAAATGTACCTGGCAAATTCCCCTTTACTGCAGGTTTATTTCCTTTTAAAAGAGAAGGAGAAGATCCTACAAGAATGTTTGCTGGCGAAGGAGGGCCCGAAAGAACAAATAAAAGATTTCATTATTTAAGTTATCAAATGCCAGCTAAAAGACTTTCTACAGCATTTGATTCGGTAACTCTTTATGGAAATGATCCAGGATTAAGGCCCGATATATATGGAAAAATCGGTAACGCAGGAGTATCAATATGTTGTTTAGATGATGCTAAAAAATTATATTCTGGTTTTGACTTATCATCTGCTAGTACTTCTGTAAGTATGACCATTAATGGACCAGCTCCTATGCTTTTAGGTTTTTTCATGAATGCTGCAATTGATCAGAATTGCGAAAAGTACATAATTGAGAATGGATTAGAAACAGAAGTTCAAAAAACTATAAATAAATTATATGGATCTCTAAATCCACCCAAATATCAGGGAGATCTGCCGAAAGGAAATAATGGATTAGGATTGATGTTATTAGGAGTTACAGGAGATCAAGTTCTACCTAAATCTGTATACGATGAAATTAAGTTAAAAACTCTATCTCAAGTTAGAGGAACAGTTCAGGCAGATATATTGAAAGAAGATCAAGCTCAAAACACTTGTATTTTTTCTACTGAATTTGCTTTAAGATTAATGGGAGATGTTCAAGAATATTTTATTCATAATAAAGTAAGAAATTTCTATTCAGTTTCTATTTCTGGATATCACATAGCAGAAGCAGGAGCAAATCCAATTACCCAATTAGCATTTACATTGTCAAATGGTTTTACTTATGTAGAGTATTATTTATCCAGAGGAATGTCTATAGATGATTTTGGTCCAAATTTATCATTTTTCTTTTCTAATGGAATAGATCCTGAATATGCTGTAATTGGTAGAGTAGCTAGAAGAATATGGGCAAAAGCAATGAAATTAAAATACGGAGCTGGAGACAGAGCACAAAAATTGAAATACCATATCCAAACATCTGGTAGATCTCTTCACGCTCAAGAAATTGATTTTAATGATATTCGCACGACACTACAAGCTTTATATGCTATTTATGATAATTGTAATTCATTACATACTAACGCTTACGATGAAGCGATAACAACTCCCACAGAAGATTCGGTAAGAAGAGCTATGGCTATTCAATTAATTATTAATAAAGAGTTGGGTTTAGCAAAAAATGAAAATCCTTTACAAGGTTCCTACATAATAGAAGAATTAACCGATTTGGTAGAAGAAGCTGTATTAATTGAATTTGATAGAATTAATGAAAGAGGAGGAGTTCTAGGTGCAATGGAAACTATGTACCAAAGAAGTAAAATTCAAGAAGAATCTCTTCATTACGAAACCTTGAAGCATAAGGGAGATTATCCTATTATTGGTGTTAATACGTTTTTGAATTCCAAAGGATCACCGACTATCATCCCTAATGAAGTTATAAGGGCAAATACAAGAGAAAAAAATTATCAAATTAATATGCTTAAGGATTTCCATGATTTTAAAAAGTTAAGTTCTCTTAAGGTTCTAGATCAAATAAAAGAATCTGCGTTAAATCAAAAAAATATTTTTGAAGTATTAATGGAAGCTACAAAACATTGTTCTCTAGGTCAAATTACTCAATCTCTTTTTGAAGTAGGTGGTCAGTACAGAAGAAATATGTAATTATTGATATTCGTAACAACCCAGATCATTTGGAGCAGTTCTAGGTAAATCCAATATGTCGTCTGAAACATTAGATATTTTGCCTAAGTTTATAACTTCAGATAAATTTGTAAGCTCAAAAACCCATTCTTCAGGATTAATAAAACGGTTCTCGGTATTAAAAAAACAACTATTAAAAATATAATTTTCTAGAGTGTCTTCTGACCTTACTGAGCAATGGTCAAACAAAACATTGGTAATCACATTAGAAATATCTTCTCCTAAGGTATCGCAAATAAATTCATTAGTTCCATTGCCATCAAAAATGCAATTAGTAAATAATGCAAAATCAAATGGTCTAAAATAAATTTGATCGTTAACGCTTTTATAATAGTCTTTAAATAAAAAAGCGGGTGTATTTCTATATCCGGAATTGTAATTTCCAAATGTGCAATGCTCAAAATTTACATTTCCTCCAATACTAACTATTGCAGAATAATTATTGCTATTTCCAAATAAGCAATTAGTTGCATTAATGTTTGCACCTTGAGTTAATAAGTTGGAATATAAAGAGTTATGAATCTTTACTTTATTTAAAGATACCATATTATTTGTTGCGAAGGTATCAATTTGAACACCTATTATTGCATTTTTTATTAAAGTATGATTAAATATAGAATTTAATGGGCTAGATAATAAAATACCTCTCCATTGTCCAGGAACTGAATCAGAAGGGTACAATAAATAATCTTCCATTCTATCTTGTTGAAAAATAACTGGATCATTCAAATTACCATTAACATTAATACTGCTTTTATAAACATATAAGATCGAATTAGCATGGCCATGAATTTTAGTACCTGGGTCTATATTAAGAGTTAGATTGGAATCTAGATTTGGATAACCCACTGCTACAATGCCATAAATCACATGAGGCTTGTCATTCGTCCAGACCCCCTGAACTATTTCATTTACATGAAAATAGGCATCTTGTCCCCAAGCATTTAAAACAACCTTTTTAATATTTCCATTAGTTTCAAATTGGATTTCATCTTCCACTACTAATGGAAGATTTGAACCATTAGGGTCAATAGTTACTTCTATAAAAATAAAAATACTATCGGATGTATTAATGGTTAAATCATGGAATTGTATACCAGATTCACCGTCTACATTAATTCTAAAAGGAGAATTTTCACCACCAATTAAACTAATTTTACTAATGTTAATCATACCCTCATTATCGTTATAAATTTTTATTCTTTTAGTAGTAGAGCCAATAGTAGTAAATAATGTGTCAAATAGTACCGTATCGACTGATGTTTCAATATTATAAATACCATTGGTTAATAAATTATTTTTTTTACATCCGAAAAAGGAAATAATTGATATAACAATTAAAAAATATTTTTTATTCAATAACATTGGCAACGCAATATATATACAACTCTTAAAACTTTAATTTATTTTTAATCATATTTTTTTTGTTAATATAATTTTAAAGTTAAATTTGCAACCTGAATAATTTCTATGAAAAAAGACATCCATCCTGAAAATTACAGACTAGTAGTATTTAAAGACATGTCAAATGACTATTCTTTTATAAGTAAAAGTTGTGCCCCATCTAATGAAACAATAGTATGGGAAGATGGAAATGAATATCCGATTATTAAATTAGAAATTTCTCACAAATCTCATCCTTTTTTCACTGGAAAAATGCAATTGGTGGATACTGCAGGAAGAATTGATAAGTTTAAAAACAGGTATTCTAAGCAAAAGAAATAAGTTTTTTCTAGTTTTTAATTTTACATTTTATTTATAATTTAACTTATATTGTAGTTAATATATTAAATCTATGCCTAACTTTTCTAATATTGTCTTATTCGATGGTGCTTATCACCAAAAATTAAAACCCCTTACTTTTACTAGACCAGTTGCAGACTTAAGAGTAGGAATTTTAAAAATTAGGGAAAAATGGGAGCTTTTTTTATCTTCTAAAATTAATTTTCGTTGTAAAAATTATTTAGGAAAAAAATATCATAGTATTTCAGATCAGGTCGATATTGGAATATGTGGTGCATTATTGCCAAATATAAATTTATGTGAAGCGATTAACGATCTAAAAGATAAAACCATTATGATGAAAGATGGTAAAGTTTTAGCAATTAAACCATTACCTAATGAAGGAGTTGATATAGATAATCAATTAAAAACATATAAGGTCGTCCAGTATATATCTAATATAGATATTATTGAAAAACCTATGGATATATTTAAGCTTAATGGATCTGAAATAGAAAATGATTTAAAATGGTTATTAAAAGATAGTTCAGATTTAAAAAATGATGGAAATGCCAATTTGTTAATTGGAGATCAAATATTTATTGAAAAGGGAGCAGTGGTTACAGGATCTACATTAAATAGCACAGATGGGCCTATCTATATTTTTAAGGGAGCAGAAGTAATGGAAGGTTCTAATTTAAGAGGGCCTTTAGCTATTATGGAAAATTCAGTAGTTAAAATGGGCTCTAAGATTTATGGCCCTACAACTATTGGTCCTCACTGCAAGATTGGAGGAGAAATAAGTAATGTTGTATTTCAAGGATTTTCTAATAAAGCTCATGACGGCTTTATGGGAAATAGTGTAATAGGTTACTGGTGCAATTTTGGAGCTGATACCAATACATCAAACCTTAAAAATAATTATGGTTTAGTAAAATCCTGGTGTTATGAATCAAAAAAATTTGAAAGTACTGAAACACAGTTTTGCGGATTAATTGCTGGTGATCATTCTAAATCTGGAATAAATACCATGTTTAATACGGGATCAGTTTTAGGTGTATTTGTTAATATATTTGATTCGGGTTTCCCACCAAAATTTATAAAGTCATTTTCCTGGGGAAGTAAGGGAGGTTTTGAAACCTATGAATTTGATAAAGCAATCGAAGTTGCTAAATCTGTAATGTCCAGAAGAGGAGTTGAATTAGACGAAGAATCCGTCAATATCTATAAATCTATTTTTAAAAATAGTATAAACTAAGTTTGGCATACCAATTGAGATTAATTATTTAAGTTTCTATTTCAAATATTATAAACTAGTTTACTTACTAGAAAATCTTTTTGAAAGTAACTTATAAAGACATTATGTCATTAAAAAATAAAATTTAAAATTATGAGTGACTTTTTTACAGGAAATCAATTTATCGATTTTAATAGCTTAGTTGATAGTGAAACAGAGTTTATTCCTCTTATTTCATCTGAAGACGAAGACAGAATGAATTTAGAAGATGTTCCTGAAAAATTACCTATACTACCTTTAAAAAACAATGTTTTATTTCCAGGTGTAGTTATACCGATTACTCTTGGAAGAGATAAAAGTATTAAACTAATTCAAGAGGCGTACAAAGGCAATAAAATTATAGGTGTTGTCTCTCAAAAAGATGCTAAAGTTGAAGAACCTTCCTACAAGGATTTATATGCTATAGGTACCGTTGCACAAATTGTTAAAATGTTAAAAATGCCCGATGGCAGTAGCACGATTATTATTCAAGGTAAAAAAAGACTTCAGCTAGAAGAAGAAATTTCTAGTAATCCATATTTAATAGCCAGAATTAAAGAATTTGATGAAAAAAGACTAAAGAANATATCGAAAGAGTCCGTTGCATTATTTGACACTTTGAAAGATATGGCTCTAAACATTATTAAAAATTCACCTAATATTCCTTCTGAAGCATCATTTGCAGTTAAGAATATTGAAAGTCCTAATTTTTTAGTGAATTTTATTAGTTCTCACATGAATGCTGAAGTTTCTGAAAAACAGAAAATGTTAGAAGTTCCCAATATTAATGATAGAGCTCAATTACTTTTAAAGCACTTGAATAAAGAATTACAAATGTTGGAATTGAAAAATGATATACAATCAAGAGTTAAAACAGATTTAGATCAGCAACAGAAAGAATATTTACTACACCAACAGATGAAGGAAATCCAAAATCAACTTGGTGAAAACCCAGTTCAACAGGAGATTAATGAGCTAAGAGAAAAATCTTTGGAAAAAAAGTGGTCTAAATCAGTTGAAAAAACTTTTAACAAGGAATTGGATAAGTTAGAAAGAATGAATCCATCTGGTGCAGAATACGGTGTTCAAATAAATTATTGTCAACTACTAATAGATTTACCTT
The DNA here is from genome assembly GCA_002691605.1 of Crocinitomicaceae bacterium. GTDB lineage: Bacteria > Bacteroidota > Bacteroidia > Flavobacteriales_D > Parvicellaceae > MED-G20. Next base: position 5,387 of record NZID01000031.1, on the reverse strand, counting down.
GGGAAGAGTATACAAGTGATTTATTTAACTTAAAAAAGGTTCAAAAGGTTCTTGACAGAGATCACTTCGGACTAGAAAAAGTTAAAGAAAGAATTATTGAATATTTATCTGTATTAAAACTTAAGGGCGATATGAAGTCGCCAATTTTATGTTTATATGGACCTCCAGGAGTTGGAAAAACATCTTTAGGTAAATCTATNGCTGAAGCTATTGGAAGAAAATATGTAAGAATGTCTTTAGGTGGTTTACATGACGAGTCAGAAATAAGAGGTCATAGAAAAACATATATTGGTGCAATGCCAGGAAAATTAATAAACAATTTAAAAAAAGTGGGCACTTCAAATCCTGTTTTTGTTCTAGATGAAATAGATAAGGTCGGCAGATCCGGTCACGGAGATCCATCTTCCGCCTTATTAGAAGTTTTAGATCCAGAGCAAAATGATACGTTCCAAGATAATTTTGTGGAAATTGAATATGACCTTTCTAAGGTATTATTTATTGCAACTGCAAATGATTTATCAACTATTCAGCCTGCCTTAAGAGACAGAATGGAAATTATCCCAATAAATGGATATACTATTGAAGAAAAGATTCAAATTGCTAAAAAACATTTAATGCCCAAGTTAATCAAGGATCATGGTATTGGAAAAAATCAAATTAAAATTAATCAAAATATTATTGAAAATGTAATCACGTCATANACCAATGAAAGTGGGGTAAGAGGGTTGGATAAAAAGTTGGCAAAGCTTATCAGGAATAGAGCTAAACAAATTGCATTTGATGAGGCTTTTCAAGTGACAATTTCTAAAGACGATGTAATAAAATCATTAGGTCCTGGAATGGATCCAAGAAAATATTCAGAACATGTAATCCCTGGTGTAGTTACCGGNCTTGCTTGGACTAGAACAGGTGGAGATATATTATTTATAGAAAGTTCTAAGACGAATGGAAAAGGAAAATTAACTTTGACAGGTAATTTGGGTGATGTCATGAAAGAATCTGCAGTTATTGCATTAGAATATTTAAAAGCAAATGGTTCTAATTTTGGAATTAAACAAAGTGAGATTGAGCAGAGTAATTTCCATATCCATGTTCCTGAAGGAGCGACCCCAAAGGATGGTCCTTCGGCTGGAGTTTCTATGATCACAGCATTAGCATCTTCTTTAACCGGTAAAAATGTGAAAAAATATTTGGCAATGACCGGAGAAATAACTCTTAGAGGAGAAGTTTTAGCAATAGGCGGAGTTAAAGAAAAAATATTAGCTGCGAAAAGAGCAGGAATCAAATTTATTCTTCTTCCAGATACAAATAAAAAAGATGTAAATGAGATTAAGACCGATTATTTGAAAGGACTATCTTTTAAATATGTTAAAAGAATGGAAGATGTAATAAAATATGCACTAGTTTAGAATATATTGGATATTCAACAAAAAGTGTTAATAAGTAACTCTGTTAAAAATATTTTTTTTTCCTTAATAAACTAATTTTAGTCATATTAATATAATTATGGCTGAAGTTAAAGTTCAATATACTGAAGATAATATTCGATCTTTAGATTGGAAGGAGCANATTAGAATGCGCCCTGGNATGTATATTGGAAAATTAGGTGATGGATCATCCTCTGACGANGGTATATATGTTCTTGTAAAAGAAATAGTCGATAATTCTATTGATGAATTTGTNATGGGAAATGGCAAAAAAATCCTTGTNAATATAAGTGATGACTTNGTTGAGGTAAGAGATTTTGGCAGAGGAATTCCACTAGGAAAAGTAAAAGATGTAGTATCTAAAATGAATACAGGTGGCAAGTATGATTCAAGAGCATTTAAAAAATCGGTAGGATTAAATGGCGTAGGAACAAAAGCAGTAAATGCCCTTTCTGTTGATTTTTCTGTAGAATCTATTAGAGATGGCGATCTTAAAAAAGTAACTTTTAATAGAGGAGTAGTTACTGACGATTATCCCTTGGAGAAAACCAACTTAGAAAATGGAACAAGAATACTTTTTAAACCAGATAATGATATTTTCAAAAAATTTAAGTTTAGAGATGTCTATTTNGAAAAAATGTTTTGGAATTACTGTTATTTAAACAGGGATTTAACAATTAACTATAATGGNGCTAAGTTTNTTTCTAAAAATGGCTTAAAAGACCTCTTAGAAGCCAATATGGACGGTTCGCCACTATATCCAATTATACATTTGGAAGGTGAAGACATAGAAGTTTCTTTTACCCATTCAAGAGGTTATGGTGAAGACTATTCTTCTTTTGTTAATGGGCAACACACTACTCAGGGAGGAACCCACCAAAGNGCTTTCAGAGAAGCTATAGCAAAAGTAATTAAAGATTTTTTTAATAAATATGAACCAGTTGATATACGTCAAGGAATTGTAGCCGCAGTTAGTATAAAAGTAATTGAACCAGTATTTGAATCACAAACTAAAACCAAGCTGGGTTCTACTGAAATTGAACCCAATGGAAAGTCTGTAAGAGGGTTTGTGATGGATTTTTTAAAAGANAAACTAGATAACTTTCTTCATAAAAACCCTGAAGTTGTCCAGCAAATGGAGTTCAAAATAAAACAATCCGAAAAGGAACGTAANGAGCTNACAGGAATTAGAAAACTGGCACGAGAAAGAGCCAAAAAAGTAAGTTTACATAATAAAAAATTAAGAGATTGTAAGATTCATTTTAATGATTTTAAAAATGAACGTAGGGAAGAGACCTCTATATTTATTACAGAAGGAGATTCTGCTAGTGGATCAATTACTAAATGTAGAGATGTTAAAACCCAAGCAGTATTTAGTCTAAGGGGAAAGCCGCTTAATTCATTTGGTTNATCTAAAAAAATAGTATATGAGAATGAAGAGTTTAATCTAATTCAAGCTGCATTAAACATTGAAGAAGATATGGACTCTTTGAGATATAATAAAATCATTATTGCTACAGATGCAGATGTGGATGGAATGCATATAAGATTATTATTATTGACATTTTTCCTTAGGTTTTTTCCCGATCTAGTTAAAAAAAATCATGTATTTATATTACAAACTCCTTTATTCAGAGTGAGAAATAAAAAAGAAACAAGGTATTGTTATTCAGAGGACGAAAGAAAGGAAGCCATAAATTCACTAGGCAAAAATCCTGAAATTACTAGGTTTAAAGGATTAGGTGAAATCTCACCTGATGAATTTCAACATTTTATTGGCGAAGATATTAGATTAGAACCTGTATTGATGTCCAAAAATAAATCTATCGAAGATATTCTTAATTTTTACATGGGAAAAAANACACCTGAAAGACAAGGTTTTATTATAGANAACTTAAAGGTAGAAGAAGATTATTTTGAAGAGGAAAATTACATGTAATGGATGAACTAAATTCAGAAATAAATAAAGATTCTCACAATAAAGATAATATCACCTATTTATCTGGTCTATATAAAGAATGGTTTCTTGATTACGCGTCTTATGTTATACTTGAAAGAGCAGTTCCAGCATTAGAAGATGGATTAAAACCTGTTCAACGTAGAATTTTACATTCTATGAAAGAATTGGATGATGGTAGGTATAATAAAGTAGCTAATATTATTGGAAATACTATGAAGTACCATCCTCATGGAGACGCCTCAATAGGTGATGCAATGGTTCAAATAGGCCAAAAAGATTTATTGATAGATTGTCAAGGTAACTGGGGAAATCTTTTAACCGGAGATGGTGCTGCAGCACCTAGATATATAGAAGCAAGAGTTACCAAGTTTGCAAATCATATTCTATATAATCCAAAGACTACTAACTGGTTAAGTTCATATGACGGTAGAAACAAAGAACCTCAATATTTACCCGTTAAATTTCCTATATTGCTAAATCACGGTGCTGAAGGAATTGCTGTTGGACTGGCATGTAAAATATTACCACATAATTTTATTGAGCTTATAGATGCGTCCATAAATGTATTGAAAGGTAAAAAAATTGAATTGCTTCCTGATTTTCCTAATGGAGGATTAGCAGATTTCACACAATACAACGATGGGCTAAGAGGAGGGAAGGTAAGAGTTAGAGCATCTATTCAGAAGATTAATAATAAAACCCTAATTATCAATCAAATACCATTTGGAACTACTACAGATTCTTTAATTGATTCTATAGTTAGAGCTACTGAAAAAAATAAGATAAAAATTAAAAAAATTGAAGATAATACTTCTGCAGTAGCAGAAATTATTATTCATCTCCCTAGTGGTGTGTCCCCAGATAAAATGATAGATGCTTTATATGCTTTTACCAACTGTGAAATGTCAATTTCCCCTAATTCTTGCGTAATTGAAGGAAATAAGCCTGTTTTTATTGGAGTTTCAGAGATTTTAAAAAAATCTGTTGATAGAACCGTAGATTTACTAAAATTAGAGTTAGAAATTAAACTTCAAGAACTTGAGAATCAATGGCACTGGTTGTCTCTTGAAAGAATTTTTATAGAAAATAAAATATATAGAGATATAGAAGAGGAAGAAACCTGGGAAGGAGTATTATCAGCTATTAAAAATGGTTTAAAACCGTTTCTTAAGAATTTAAAGAAAAAAATCAGTGAGGATGATATTATTAAATTAACTGAAATAAAAATAAAAAGAATTTCTAAGTTCGATAGTTCCAAAGCAGTTGATAATCTTTTAAAAATTGAAGATCTTATAAAAGATGTTCAAAGTAATCTTTCTAACCTAATAGAATATTCTATTTCATATTATAAAGATGTTAAAGAAAAGTATAGTCAAGGAAAAGAAAGAAAAACTGAAATTCGAGTATTCGATAATATTACTGCAAGAAAAGTGATAGTATCTAACAAGAAACTCTATGTAAATAAAGAAGAAGGTTTTATTGGATGGTCTTTAAGAAAAGATGAATTTATTGAAGATTGTTCTGATTTAGACGATATTATTATATTTTTTGGTAATGGTAAAATGATAATTACCAGAATTGCAGATAAGAAATTTGTTGGCAAGGGAATTATTCATGCAGCAGTTTGGAAGAAAGGGGATAATAGAACAATATACCACTTAATATACCAAGCAGGTAAATTGGCACCATCTTACATGAAACGTTTTGCCGTTAGTTCAATTACTAGAGATAGAGAATATGACATAGTCGGAAATGCTAAAGAACCAAAAATTCATTATTTTTCTGTTAATCCAAACGGAAGAAGAGAAACAGTATTAATAAAATTAAGAGCAAGACCAAAGTTAAAAAAGTTAAAAATTAACTTAGATTTTGGAAATTTGATTATAAAAGGAAGGGCTAGTAAAGGAAACCTAGTCACTAAAAATTTTATTTCAAAAGTAGAACAAAGAGATGTTGGTGGTTCCACACTTGCTGCTAGACAGATTTGGTGGGATGAAGTA
>NZID01000030.1 GCA_002691605.1 Crocinitomicaceae bacterium | reverse complement strand
TGGTAAAACCTTTCATTCTGGCTATCTTAATATTCCCGTTAACCTATTTTACTCAAGCGGGAGAGAAGGAGGATATGTTGGTCTTTCTATGGGATTCAATATTGCTAAGAAAGACTAAAATTTGAGAAAATCTTTTATATTAATATTTATTTGGTTTTCCCATGTTGGGTTTTGTCAAGAAATTGGAGACTCCATAGAATTTAGCACTTATAGTGGCAAACTTTATAATGGGTTTCTTGAAAGAATTGAGCCAGATGGTTATTTTTTTAAATCCTCATATTCTAGATCTATCTACTTAAGCAAAGAGGAAATTAAAAAATTTCAAATCTTTAAAAGCAATCAAAATAAATCTATAAAAGAAAAAACAAAAGGATTACCAATAGAGACTATTGAAAGTCAAACTACTGAAACAAAAGTTGTAAAATATTCAAAAAGTCAATTGTCTTTGTTAACAGGAATTGATAATATAAATATTGTTTTGAGGGATGGTAGGGTTATAGAAGGTACTATCAAGAAAATTGAATACACAACAGGATTTGAAGGCTTTGGAGATGCAATTATTTCTTTAGCTAGTGATAAACAAAATTACACCATTAAAAAAACAGAAATTGTTAGTATTTATAAAAATGTAGCGGTAATAAATACAGATAAAAAAATAATTGAAAAAGGAGGTTATTTTAATGAAAGCTATACTGAAAGTAATGAAGACAATACAAAGTCAGTATCCTTGATTGTTCATGGGTGGTCTGGATTTGGTAGAAGCGGGGGATCTAATAATCTTGTTTTAGGTAGCCTTGCAGAATTAAAAATTAATAATATAAAAATTAATGGAGAAGATATTGCCATAGGGCTAGGGATTGATTATTCATATATTGAAAGGGCAGAAAGAGATATGTCTCCCAACTTAAATGAATGGAAAAGAATTCATTTTAGGGCCAATATATATGGTTTGGCAGAAGATGAAAATATATATTTTGGCATTGGGATTGGAAGAGGCAAAGGATTAATTGAATTTTATAATTGGTGGAATGGGAATCTAGTGACAAGATATGAAGAATGGAAAAATTTTTCTTTTAGAGTTTGTTTAGGAGGTAAATACGAAATTTCAGAAAACTTTGGTCTAATGGGAGAAGTTGGTATAGGAGCTGCCTTTTTAAGAGGAGGCTTATATGTAAAAATTTAATTCTTTATTTTGGAAATAATTGTAATACCCCATTCCCATCTACTTGTGCAAACCCTAAATATCCTTTATACTTAGCACCAGAGCACTTATAAGTTGTAAAATTGACTGATCCGTTTCTATTAGAAGAATGCTTCATAACTTTATTGTATTCACAGGTGCTTTTAATTTCCGAAACTATTTGATCATAATAGCATTTGCCTTCAGAATATTTTCTTACATATTCTAAATTACTTTGTTCAAAATAAAACTCTGAATTAAGGGTAGTAAATTCTGCCCAATCAGTTGCTTCTGATTTATCTTTGGAAAGCCCTAGTCCATAATAAAGTTTGTTTGCTGTTGAATTCCCTTCAGAATATCCTTTTTCAATAACCGTTTTTAAAAATATATCTTGATTTTTAATTTTAAGAATGTCACTAAAAGTGAGCTGATCTTGAGCAAATAGAATATATGGAAATGCAAATAGGAATATTATAAATCTTTTCATTTTATTTAATTTTTCTTAAATCTACAAAACTAATAAACAAGAAAATAATTTACTAGCAGAAAAAATTAGTATCAAAAAAATCACATTCCTAATAACTGATTATTTAGGTCTGAAAATTAACAAAATTACACTTACAAGACCTGCTGCTAAAAGAGGAATAATAATATATTCTTTTACTGTTGCTGAAAACTCCCAATGATAGGTTGACCATGCTAATGCAATTGTTTCTAAGCAAGACGACAGTAGTACGACGTCGTACAGTTTTTTTTCTTTATTAGGATTGGAAGACGCTAATAAAGCTCCAATGCCATTTACAGAAATTAAAGCTGCACCTAAATTTCTAAGCCATGCAATATTTTCATAATTAGCTCCTTCTAGCTGAGCATAAAAATGTGGATAAAGAAAAAAAACGAGTCCCATCAGTAAACTAGACCATCCGCAAATTTGAAGAGAAATTTTGGTTTTTTTCAATGCTTTAAAAAGTTGCCATGAGTAATCTCTGTACCATCATTATAAAAGTGTCTTCCAGAAATAACATATCCGTTTTCCATCTGCTGTTCAGACCATTTATGTCCACTTTTATACCATTCTGTTCTAAGTCCATGCATTTTCCCATTTTTATAATGTACTTCTAACTTTATATTTCCATTATGATACCATTCTTTAATAAAACCGTCTAAAGAATCATTTAAATAGTGTCCTTCTTTCAGCAATTGGCCTTTATCGTCCCAATATCTAAACTCTCCATTCTTCATCCCATTTTTATAAGTAATTTCGTCTTTTATATTTCCATTTCTAAACCATTCTTTATGCAATCCTTCTCTTAGCCCCTGATAGAAATTGCCAATATCTCCATGCTTATTATAAACTGTTCCTGATATTTTATGCATATCTTTTTTTAGAAACATGGTGTCATGATCCAAAACAACCCTATCTTCTTCATACCTGTTTTGAGCGTATGAAAAGTGGTAATAGAAAAAAGATAATAAAAAAATTAAGGATTTAATTTTCATTACTTCTAATATAAATTTCATTNGTTCAAATTAACAAATACTATTTCAATAATGAGTTAGTTATANCCNNGAATAATTTANAGTATTTGATAATTAAACAACCTTATTAATTACAATTTTACTGTGATAAGATTTAATAGGCTTATAAAAAANNAGCAGGGACAAAACTAATATTAAGTGCCCAAAATCATTTTTATCAAACCATGGGTGTAAATTTATTTTAAANGCAATAAAAATTCCAGAAGGCAACATCAATAGNACACTATAAAAGAAGTAAATAAAATNATGGTCTATTTTTTTNCTGAACTTNTAGCCCAAGAANCCTAANGTAAAAACAAATCCTAAAGTTGAATTNATTGCAGGAATTCTTAGCCCTATAGAATGGTCTTTAGACATATCTAATAATATAAAAACTAAGATCTCTAAAACTAAAAAAAGAATCAACTTCAAAANAATGATCTTTTGAAAAATTGGTTGTTGTTTATCTTTTAATAAACTGATCATTGNTTTTTCCACAAAATAAATTGAAACAATACCCATTAACCAGGGAAGGTATTTACCNTTAAATCCNAGATAGTTAAACATTAAATGCCCTATTCCGCCTAAAAACATTCCCGTACCAAAAAACCAAAAAAATAGGATCCAATTTTTAAAAAATGCATTTTGATGATTGAATTTTTTAATCTTTAATGCTATAATAANAGCTGTTATTAAAATAATGGTATCACCAATAAAAGCATTTGGCTCCAATAAGTCAAGACCCAAAAATGAAAATTCTATTTTATCANAGTCTCTCCCAATTAACATAAATTACTCGCTTTTTTCTTTAAATTTCGTAAGATTTTTTAATATTATTTTCTCAACTAACATAGGAAATCGAGCTTGNAAAAATTGATTTAATTTTCCTATCAAAGTGAGGGTTGTTATAAATTTTTGCTTTTTAATATTTNCTAGCACTTTTTGAGCTACTCTTTCTGTAGAATCCACTTTTGCGGCATCTCTTTTTTTAAGAATCTTTTTTGAACCATCTGATGAAATNGTTTCTTTATTATGTTCAATCTGAGTAATTCCAACTAAAATTAATCCAACATGAACATTATTTACTTTTTCTTCAATTCTNATAGATTCNGCAATAGCTCTAAGAGCCATTTTTGAAGAGCTATATGCTGATAAATATGGCAGCCCCCTTATGCCTGCTAAACTTGATATAAAAACGATACTTCCTTGTGTTTTTCTAATTTCTTTTAATGCTGGGATGGTCGGATTTACAGATCCATAAACATTACTTTCAAAGACTTTTTGGAAAACTNAAGGGTTCAAGTCAGCCACTTCGCCTCTCATAGAAACTCCTACATTATTGATTAAAATATCCAGTTTACCAAAATTTGAAATCGCTGTTTTTATTAATTCTNCTGATTGATCAGCATTAGAAACATCACAGCAATAGCTTACTACTTTGCTTTGAATCTTAGATACTTCTTCTAATGCAGACTGGAGTCTGGAAGAATTTCTACCGTTTAAAACAATAAATGCTCCCTTTTTTGCCAGTTCNAGGGCAATTGCTTTTCCGATTCCTCTACTAGAACCAGTTATAATAGCAACTTTTCCTATAAAACCACTCATTTTTTAAGAAATTGCATTTCTGGATTATATTTTAATGCAGTAAAAGTATTTGTCCAAGCCATTACTACATGAACTATAAAAGCAATCCAAATTGTNCCAGAACTNATGGTAAGAAGACAAAGAACAAGACCTAAGGGAATTGCTCCAATAGTTTCATCTAGTCCCTTAGGAATATGAGTTGCTGAATACAGGGCNATATTAATGGCTATAGCAGGCCACATTCCCAANGGCTCAATTAATGGGATTAATAATACTCCTCTAAATAAAAATTCGTAGCCAAATAAATANAGAAACCACCCTAAAGCATTTATTAAAACAATTTTAGTGGTCCATATTTTAGCTCTTATTTGAGGATAATTTATGAAGTTTTTTGGATTTTTTGCAGAAAAGTANACTAATGGTATTACTAAAACAGAAAGTCCCATAATCCATAGTAAAGAAAATATAGTAGTATCGTGTATCAATGTTAACCCAAGCTTTTTAATAGACATATTAGGTAAAAATGAAACACAAATTATAGTGGGAACTACCCCCATAGANAAAAAACCAAAATATTTAGTAAAAAAAATATGATTAACAGATGCTCTATCAAAATCATACTTTGAATAAAAAAGGTTTTTAATCTTTTTAGACTTTGAAACAAACCAATAAAGGGTGAAAAAAACTAGAGTAAGTAAAATAGGTAAAGAAATAATTAAGTCATTTTCTGAAAAAAGCCAATCTAATTTGTAATAGTTCATTTTATATTATTAAGCTTGTAAATAACTAAATAAGCACTATAATACATCAAAATAAAATTAAAATAAAATAATAATTACACTTCTTCATACATAGNATGTATCACTTCATAGCATTAATTACTGAATGGCTGACCCTAGTGCAGAATTTACATTAATAATAGAATATCTACAGCACTATACTTTAANAAGCAAAACAGTCTCTTTTGTACTAATTTTATTAATATGGCATATTATTTGTCCTTATANAAAAAATTTATTTAATTATCAACCAAAAAAAAAAATATTCAATCCAATTATATTTTGATTTTCATAATCTTAATTGGTAATAGTGTTTCAATCCTATCCCAAAATATGCCTAATGTTGGCAATGAGAATTGGCTAGGTGGTAATTTATCTTTAAAAGTAAATAAGCATTGGGAATTTAGATTAGAAAATCAATTCAGGTATAGTATTGATGATGTGAGATTTGATCGAAATTTTACTGAATTCCAAATTATAGAAAAAGTAAATGATTCATTTAGCTGGGGAATAAGTTACAGGTATATTGTGAAAAATCACGATTTTGAAAATATATTTCAAAATTATAATCGTTATAATTATTTCATCTCACAAAACTGGGATTTTGGCTTTAATAACCGATTTAACTTAAAATATAGATTTCAATATCAAAGGAGAAGAGAAAATTTTTTAAACACTAATAAGTTTATTGGAGAACTAAGAAAATTTTGGAGATTTAAAACTACTCTTTCTTATAACATAAAGGATTGGAAATTTGATCCTAAATTAGGAATTGAATTTTTTGTAAGAGGAAATAATCATCCAACAGATCAATTTAATAAGTATCGTATTTCTATAGGAACCAAAAAAAAGGTTTATAAAAAACAAAAAATTTCTTTAAAATATATATTTGAAAAACAATATAAATCTTGGAACCCAGAAGTGTTTCATATTTTGGCTATTAAATATAATTACCAGTTAAAATATCAAACTAAAAATCATTTAAATGAATAAAATTCATATATTTTTTATTACTAGTTTATTGATTATTTCATGTAAAAAAAATAATGGATTTACTTCTTCAGGAGTTCCTATTATTGTGCCAAATGGAAGTGAAATGTATTTAAACCAACCATCAGATTCTCTTTTTAGAGAAAATAACCTACCTATATTAGAAATTGACTTGCCAACAGGTGCATTAAATTACATAAACTCTGATCCTAGTGCAGAAATATATGTTGAAGGCAGTTTAACTTACAATGGAGAAAAAATAAGCCCAATTGGAATAAGATATAAAGGTTCAGTAGGTGCGTTTGTGGGTGGATTAAGTGGTGAGGACCTTCTTAATCCGTCTGGAAGAAAAACAGCAACTAAACTATCAATGAAGTTTAAAATAGATTGGAAAGGATATCATTCTACATTTTATAATCTTAAAACATTGCAACTTCACTCAATGAATTTAGATAATTCTCAAATGCATGATCGTTTGGGATATTGGCTTTTTAGAAAAATGGGAGTACCTGCTCCTAGATGTATTCATACTAAGCTTTATATAAATGGAGAATATAATGGCTTGTTTTCATTAGTCGAACAAATTGATGAACAATTTACTGAATATCATTTTTCTGATGGTTCTGGAAATTTATATAAAGAAGTTTGGCCACTAAAATCAGATAATTCTATACAATCTGATAGAAATTTTTATCAAGGACTGGTCACTAATAAAATTCAAGGAACCAATATTAGTATTATTAAAAGTTTTGCTGAAAATATTTTAAATGCCGACGATTCTGAAATTCAAACAGTAATTGATCATCATATGGATTTAAATAAGACCATTGCTCTTGCAGTGGTAGATAGAGCAATTAGAAATGATGACGGTCCTTTTCATTGGTATTGTAATTGGGGATCATGTGATCCTCATAATTTTTTCTGGTATGAAAATCCAACTAACAATAAAGTTTACCTGATTCCATGGGATTTAGACAATGCGTTTGAAAATATAATAAGTAATTCTAACCCTGTGACAGCAATTGCTGATAGTTGGGGAGATACCACAAATAATTGTCAAAATTTTGAATATGGAGATTGGCAATTAACTCAAAAATCAGCTGCTTGCGATAGAATAATTGGTGGATTGGCAAGATATGAAGTTGAATATCAGCAAATAAAAGATTCTTTAATAAACGGGCCCATGTCTGAATTTGTGGTAAATACATTGATTGACCAATGGCAAGCTCAAATTACAAATGCAACTCTAGATGCTCACCAAATGCATGACGACGCATTAAATCCATCTACTTGGCAGAATGCTATCATTGAACTTAAATCTCAATTGGAACATGCAAGAAATAATTAATATAATAGTTCTATTATATAATCAAATCATTTTAAATTCCCAAAATCATCAAACTAAATTTTTTCTAAAATTTAATAATTATCAAAAATACACCGACTATATTTCAAATTGTAAATGAAAATCCTGCTAAGAGATTTGTACTTTCTAATTGTTCATCCATTTATCATACCACATTTGAAACATTAAAAAATACCATAATTTTGTATCGTATTCTTTTCTGCCACGGTAAAAATCAGATTTTAATTTTACAACAAAATCCCATTGAAAAATACCTTGCCTAATGATCTTTTCTTTATTTATATAATGCTGAACATATTCTTTAAGGTGATTATTTAACCAGCTAGCAATGGGTATCGCAAAGCCCATTTTAGGCCTATCTAGTAATTCTTTAGGAATATATTGATGTGTAATATCTTTTAATATACGTTTTTTAATTCCTTTATAATACTTAAAACTATCCGGTAATTGAGCTGCAAATTCCAAAATCCTATGATCTAACATAGGTTCACGACCTTCTAAACTATGAGTCATAGTAGCTCTATCTACCTTTTGTAATATATCATCTAACAAATAAGTTTGAAAATCTATAGCCATCATATAGGATAAAGGAGACTTTCTATGTTTTTGTAACTCATCACTTTGAAACATATTATTTAAAATGGCAGTATCTTTAAACATGATATTTTTCATTTGCTCATCTGTAAACTGCTGACTTAAACTTAGCATTATTTCTTTTTCAGAAGGATCCTTTAGTACTGTTTTTAACTTTTCGTATCTGTTATGGAAATTGTACTTGTTTTTCAATATGGGAAGTTTGTCTGATGAAATACTATTCATAATAGTCACTATGAATTGCCGGAGAAAATAGGGCACTGTATTTAGCTTCTTTCCATAACGAAGCATAAAATCGTATCTGTTATACCCACCAAATATCTCATCCCCACCATCAGCACTTAAAGCAACCGTAACCTCTTTTCTTGCCATTTTAGAGACCAAAGTGGTAGGAATAGCACTTGAATCTGCAAAAGGCTCATCATAGTAAAAAGGTAAATCTTTAACCATTTCAATAGCTTCTTGTTCTGAACAATTAATTTCATAATGATCTGTTCCTAAATGACTGGCGATATCTTTTGCATAAGGAGCTTCATTGAGCCCAATATCAGGGACTCCAATAGTAAATGTTTTTAATTTGGCTGCAGAGTTTGATTGTAATAAAGCTGAAACCGTTGAACTATCATATCCCCCACTTAAAAAAATACCTACTGGGACGTCAGCTACCATTCTATATTTACATGCGGATAAAAGAATTTGTTCAGTTTTAATTTTTGCTTCTTTGTAAGAGATTTTTGACTTAGGCTTATTGTAATAGTCATAAACATTCCAATATTGAATTTGTTCTTGATTTTTTAAGTTCAATTCAATTTTAAGGTAATGTCCAGGGTAAACTTTTTGACAGTTTTTAAAAATACAATGTGGCGTTGGGACATTACCATATTGCATATATGCAGCCACTGCATTTAAGTCCAATTCTTTTTCAAAGTGAGGGTGTTTATGAAATGCTTTAAGCTCGGAGGTAAATAATATCAAATTATTTTTACAATAATAAAATAGTGGCTTAACTCCTGCTCGATCTCTAATAAGAAATAACTCGTTTTGTTTTTCATCAAAAATAACAATAGCAAACATTCCTATAAACTTTTCAATTGCTTTTATTCCCCATTCTAGATAGGCATGTAATATCATCTCTGTGTCGGATTCTCCTGAGAAAGAGTGCCCTAGGGCAACTAATTCATTTTTTATTTCTTGAAAATTATATATTTCACCATTATAAGTAAGGTGCAAATGCCCAAAAGACATTGGTTGTTTGCCATTGCTAGAAAGATCAATAATGGAAAGCCGTTTATGACCGAGCCCTATTATGGAATGATCATTATTTAGTAATAAAGTTCCCTCACCATCAGGGCCTCTGTGAGTCAGGGGCTCTATCATGGATTTTACATTCAACTCCGTAGATTTTTTGTTAAAATCAATAAACCCTGCAATTCCGCACATTATTTCAATTTAATTTTTATTCTACTAAACGATTCTGAAAAGTAGTTAAAATCTAAGAAGATTTAGAATTGATAAGAAATAATCTTAGTTAAAATTAGGGTTGTGGGCCAGAATTAGAATTACTTAAATCTTCCAATTCTTCGTAACTGACTAATCCTTCAGTGATATTATTTCCATTACAATCAATGGAATATATAAGTGAATTTATTGGATTTTCATTTTTGTCAAAACAATTGCCATTTTCACAGATGATTTTGGTGGCTAAGTTGTTGCATTCTCCATTTCCATAATATATTAATGCAACAGTTTTACAATCCTTTAAATATTTAACTTTTCCAGCAACTATACAATTGCATTCTTCAGAAATTACAATAGGCTCGTATATGAATTTGTGAACACCATTAAGCTTATCGCAATCATATTTATAACCTAATTCTTTGTCCTGCTTACTACAGCTAAAGGGGATTGCTAAAACAATGAAATATAAAAGGAATAATCTCATAAAACAAAAGTATAAAAAATTTGTATTAACAACAAATGGGCTCGATGGACTTAATCCTTAATAATTTTAACGACCTCAGAAATATTATTGTAAGAAACTGAAAAAAAGTACAATCCTTTTGGAAGTAATTTTATATCAATTAAATGATGGTTAGTTTTAGCAATTAAAGACCCCATTAAATCATAAATTTTAACTTCAATTGGTCCCTTATAATTTTGTATATCAATATTCACTAACCCTTTTGCAGGGTTTGGATGAATCGTTAAATCTTTAAGGCCATAATTAATAATTGCAGTATTAGTATTCGTATTGTAAACATTGTCAAAATAGATAATATTATCTTGGGTTCTTCCTCCAAGATCAAAATCTGGAAATATTACTATTTGGTCTTTTGTAATGGGGTAAACACCGATTCTTGAAGAAAAATCAAACGTTAATTCTTCCCACTGATTAATTAAGGTATTTGCTACTTTGATTTCAGGTTGAGCAGCGTTTGTTGCGTCAACAAACTTAATTCCTACATCACTTATGACAGATTTCCAAACCATAATAGTAACCGTACAATTACTATTATTTAAAGTAAAGGAACCTATATCTGAACCATGCATTGATTCACATCCTGCCCAAGCTGCTCCAGATTGCAAAGCAGTAAATTTAGCAACAGTTGCTGAAGTATTAATTCCAGAAGGATCCGGATTTACTACTATTTCTAGTTGTGGATTGGTGTCGTTTTCAAAAGTAGTCCAAGTCCAATTGAGTCCATTTCCTCCAGCTTCAAAATCAATAGGAACATTTTGAGAATACGAGAAATGGGTAACAAATAGTAGAGTAGCTGTGTAAAGAATTTTCATAAATTATAACAATTTAAATCAATATATTCAAATGAAAATTAACATATGATAAATTAAATGATTTAAATGGAACTATTTATACCTTTTAAAACGTTTTTTAAATTTTCTATATTTGGGTACATGTCTTTTCTTATTATTAAAGATCAATAAATATGTTTAATAAACTATTCTTAATAATAATTGTGACTATTAAAACACTAATTTCTTTCTCACAACTTAACCAAATTACTATTCAGATAGACATGAATAATGAAATCATTTCTCCTCTAGGAGTGCATATCGCTGGTGATTTTCAATCAATAGCCGGCTTAGGAGCAAATTGGGATCCTTCTAGTACCGAAGTTTTTGATAATAATGGTGACGGAATTTATTCAATTACCCTATATCTTCCTGATAATACTTATGAATATAAATTTATTAACGGAAATGCATGGGGTATGGACGAAAGGCCCCCCGCAGAATGTACAGTTGGATCAAATTACAATCGTTACATTGTAGTAAGTGGCTTAGACTTAACATTACCAGCAGTTAGATTTGATGAATGCCTACCAACTGTTAACTTTTCAATTAATATGAAAAACCAAGAAATTTCGCCAGATGGAGTTTATATTATGGGTGATTTTCAAAAAGCTGCTGGATTTTCTCAAGACTGGGCTCCAGATGTTACAAGACTAGAAGACTTAAATTCAGATAAAAGTTATGAAATTAGTCTGCAGATTCCAGAAGGAGATTACGAATACCTGTTTCTCAACGGAATGGACAATTCAAATGCAGAATCATTACCTTCAAATTGCTTTAATTCAAACAATAGAAAAATTACTATTAATCCTGGTAATAATTCCCCCGAAACTCATTGTTTTAATTCCTGTGATGAATGCGATCCTTATTTAACTAATAATTTTAAAACTCATTGGTGGAATAATACTGTTTTCTATGAATTATTTATACGGAGTTTTTACGACAGTAATGGAGATGGAATTGGAGATTTTAAAGGGATTACTGAAAAATTGGATTATTTAAATGATGGTGACCCAAACACCTCAAATGATTTAGGTATTACTGGAATTTGGTTAATGCCTATGATGGAATCTCCTTCCTATCATGGATACGATGTCTCAGATTATTATGAAATAGAAGTAGACTATGGGACGATGGAGGATTTTGAAGAGTTTCTAGAACAAGCTCATTTAAGAGGAATTAAGGTCATAATAGACTTAGTTTTAAACCATACTTCCAGTCAACACCCTTGGTTTATTCAATCTGCAAATAATCAAAATAATTACAGAGATTGGTACATTTGGTCTGAAAGTAATCCTGGGTTTACTGGCCCTTGGGGCCAAAATATTTGGCACTATAATCAAGGTAATTATTTTTATGGGCTTTTTTGGAGTGGAATGCCAGATTTAAATTATGAGCACCAGTCAGTAAAGCAAGAAATGATAAATGTTGCCAATTTTTGGCTAAATAAAGGAGTAGACGGTTTTAGACTAGATGCTATTAAATATTTAATTGAAGATGCATCCAGTTTGGAGAACACTCCAGCTACCTATTCGTTAATAGAAGATTTTAATAGTGCTTATAAATATTCCTCATCTAAATCATTTACTATAGGTGAAGTTTGGTCTAATACCAACTCTGTGATTCCCTATGTTCAAAATGGTCGATTGGATGCTTGTTTTGATTTTGATTTAGCTAGCAATATTGTAAACTCACTAAACTCAGGTTCATCAGCTGGACTACAACAACAAATTCTAACTATTCGAGAATCTTATCCTGCCTTACAATATGGTACATTTCTAACTAATCATGATATGGATCGGGTCTATAACAAGCTTGGTTATAACAATGAAAAAATGAAGTTAGCAGCAAGTATTTATTTAACTATGCCTGGAATTCCATTTATTTATTATGGAGAAGAACTAGGTATGGTTGGTACTGGATCACATGAAAACATAAGAAGACCTATGCAATGGTCTAGCTCAACTAATGCAGGATTTACTAACTCTATTCCATGGAAAAGTATTGGAAATAATTATTTGACTAATAATGTAGAAATAATGAGCAATAATAACCACTCATTAATGAATCATTATAAAAAATTAATTAAAATTAGAAACGAACAATCTGCTTTAAGAAGAGGAAATATATTAATCATTGAAAATGAAAGTGAGGAACTATTAAGTTTTATTAGAACCTTTAGAAATAAAGCGGTTTTATTTAATTGTAATTTGTCCCTTAATTTACTTAATCCAACGATAAGTTTATCTAAATCTTCTATCCCCAAAGGTAACTATTATTTATCTGACTTATATAACAATAATGATTTAGGAACTTTAGCAATTAATAGTGAAGGAGGTTTTGAAAGTTATGATTTATTTCCTAATGGGTTAGGAGGTCTAGAGTCAAGTATTATTTTACTTTCTCAAGATTCTATTACTAATACGCTACTAGAAAATGAAATTATCATTTCTCCCAATCCAACATCTAACAGTTTTACTATTTTTTTAGAAGGGGAACCTTTCCAAAAAGCTTTAGTAACTATATTTTCCTCCAAAGGAAAATTAATCTTTGAAAAGGAAATGGAAGAAGAATTATTGACAATAAATACCAAAAATTGGGCAAAAGGTATTTATATAATAGTATTTTCTAATAATACTCAGAGGACGGTGAAAAAAGTAGTAATAAATTAAATCTAGTGTCAGAAAGTACAGGAACCAGAATTAATAAGTTTTTAAGCGAAGCCGGATTTTGCTCAAGAAGGGAGGCAGATAAATTAATTGAAAAAAACAGAATAAAAATTAATGGAAAAGTTCCCTTAATAGGAACAAAAGTAATGCCTGGGGATAAGGTTTCAGTAAATAACCAATTAATTAGTCTAAAAAAAGAAAAGTTTGTATATATCGCTTTTAACAAGCCAAAAGGAATAGTTTGNACNACTNNTNCNANNNGAGAAAAAAATAATATTATAGATTTTATAAATTATCCTAAAAGGATTTTTCCTATTGGAAGGCTTGATAAGCCCAGCGAAGGACTTATTTTTTTAACTTCTGATGGTGATATTGTCAACAAAATATTAAGAGCAAATAACCATCACGAGAAGGAATATATTGTAGTCGTAGATAATGCTATTAGCAATGATTTCATTTCTAAAATGAGCAGCGGAGTTCCTATTTTAGGAACNGTTACCAATAAATGTCGTGTAAAAAAATTATCGAGTAGAAAGTTTAAAATTATATTAACTCAAGGNCTTAACAGGCAAATAAGAAGAATGTGNGAACATTTAGGTTACCATGTAAAAGAACTAAAAAGGGTAAGAATAATGAATATAAATCTTGATGTTAAAGTTGGANAATGGAGACANTTTACNAAAAAGGAACTTTTAGANATGAACAAGACTTTAGAGACTTCTAGAAAGACTTGATATTATTACTGAATTTTAAAGTTCAATAAAAAGCAAATTTCTATTCTTATCGTATATTTATGAAAATGAAAAGTGCACTTTTTACCATCATTTTTTCGTTCATTTTAATTTTAAATAATGTTTCTCAAAATGCCATTTTAGAGAGACTAATTCATAGTAACTGGGAGGTCAAAAAAAAAGGGACTGAAAAATGGTATAAAGCAACTGTTCCAGGGTGTATACATACAGACTTAATGGCTAATGGAATAATAAAAGATCCCTATTATGGACTAAATGAATCGNCAGTTCAATGGATTGATAAAGAAGATTGGATTTATCAGAATACTTTTACTGTCAATAAAAAAGAGTTTCAAAAAGAACATCATGAACTTCAATTTGAAGGACTAGATACCTATGCTACTGTTTTTCTGAATAATTCTTTAATATTAAAATCTAATAATATGCACAGAACGTATATTATTGATGTTAGAAAACACCTTCGTCTAGGAGAAAATTATTTAAAAATAATTTTAGAATCTCCTATAAGAAAAGGATTGAAACTTTATAATTCATTAGATTATGAAATCCCTGTTTCTGCAAATGATCAAGCAGAGGTCGGAAATGTAGAAGATGGTAAAAGAGTGAGTGTTTTTACTCGAAAAGCGGGCTATCACTACGGATGGGANTGGGGACCTAGGTTAGTTACTTCTGGTATTTGGAGACCTATCAAACTACAATCATGGGATGAAGTTAGAATTAAAGATTTTAACATAAGTTACAGNTTTGACGGACCCACCTTTATTAAAACGGATGTATTAGTAGAATCATCAANTNAAAACCAAAGAGCAACGCTTAAAATTACTATAAATGATTCTACAGTTGTTTCAGCAAACATGATACTAAAAAAAGGAGAACAAAATTTAGTTCATCATTTTGCTCTAGAAAACCCTAAACTTTGGTGGCCTAATGGAATGGGGAAACAAAACCTATATGATTTTAAGGCAGAAGTTGAGTTTAATAAAAAGACCATTTTTTTTAACCAAAAACTGGGGTTTAAAGCAATTTATTTAGAGACAAAAGATACTTTACATTCTCCTAATTTCTTTTTTAATGTTAATGGATATCCTACGTTTGCTAAAGGAGTGAATTACATTCCTCAAGATCTATTTTTAAATAGAGTTAAAAGTTCTGATTATAAAACTTTATTAGTTGCTGCTGTAAATGCCAATATGAATATGATTCGTGTATGGGGCGGAGGTATTTATGAAGACGATCGATTCTATGAGTTGTGTGATTCTTTGGGATTAATGGTTTGGCAAGATTTTATGTTTGCTTGCGCGATGTACCCTGGTGATTCATCATTTTTAGANAATATCCGATTAGAGGCTATAGATAATTATAACCGACTGAAAAAACATACTTGTTTAGTCCTTTGGTGTGGAAATAATGAAAATTTAGCTGCTTGGAAAAGATGGGGTTGGGAAGAATCNACTAAAAAGAATCAATCTACAGAAATTGCCGAAAAAATATGGCATCATTANGATACTCTGTTTCACTCTATTCTACCAAATGTAGTATATGAAAATCATCCAGAACATGGTTTTAGTAGAAATAATAATTGGACAGACTATTGGAGCTCCTCACCAAGCTCTAAACAAGGAATTCCTGAATCGTACAAAATTGGAGACACTCATTATTGGGGAGTTTGGTGGGGAAAAGAACCTTTTGATAACTATAATTCTAAGATTTCTTCATTTATGAGTGAGTATGGATTTCAATCTTTTNCAGAACACCAAACCTTTAANCAGTTTGCAAATAAAAAAGATGAAGATATATACTCTCAAGTAATGAAGTACCACCAAAGATCGAGCATTGGAAATGCAACTATTGAAGAATATTTAAGAAGAGAATACGAGAAACCAAAAGATTTCGAGTCGCTATTATATATGAGCCAAATNCTCCAAGCTGACGGAATTAAAACAGCTATAGAGGCTCACAGAAGAAATAAAGATAAATGTATGGGCTCCCTATATTGGCAATTAAATGACTGCTGGCCAGGTGCCTCTTGGTCAAGTATAGATTATTATGGGAAATGGAAAGCACTTCACTACCAAGTAAAAAAAGCATTTAACCCTGTGATTATTTCCCATGAGTTAATTGATAGCAACCTNTATATATATACTGTTTCTGANNTAAATAAAGACTTTAGGGGAATAATAGAATTAAGTTTGCTAGATTTTAAAAGCGCTATCCCAATTAAAAAATGGAGTCAAAAAACCCATTTGAGCCCTCTGGAGTCTAAAGAAGCTATGATTATTCCTANAGAACAATTCCAGTATTCTAAAAAAAATTCTTANCTAAAACTTGAATTAAAAAGCAATGGAGAAATAATTTCATCAAAAAATATATTTTTTCTNCCATTCAAAGATTTAAATATTTCCAACCCTGAAATAGATTATGAATGGAAGANAAGTGAAGCTGANAAAAAAATTANCATTACAGTAAAAAGCAAGACCTTTGCCAAAAGTATTTTTATCTCCACATCAAGCAAATCCAATTTAAATAAAAACTTTTTTGATCTTGGACCCCTNGAGCAAAAAACTGTTTCTCTTGAAATTCAAAAAGATGAAAAGCTTAATGAAGTANTAAAATCTATAAAAATATATGATGTTTGGAGCGCATTCAACTAAGAAAAATAAAGTTTAGCTTTTAAAACTATTTTTATAAATTGAAGCTCCTTATGAATAAAATACTGATATTCATCCTATATCCTGCGATTTTTTTTGGGCAAGAACCATCTATAATTACTACTTTAGAATATGGAAATAGACCATTAAAAATCAACGCATTAGAAATAGAATTTAAATATCGAGATGAATCTCCTTCCCCAGATTCTATATCCACTATATTTACTTTAAATCCGTCCCAATCTGTAAATTATTTTTCAATAGGGTTCTTGAAAGATGATTTTAAAGAAAAGTATATAATTGGAATAAAAGTAGATATGTTTTTGAANGATTTTTTCGGTTTTAATTTAGACTTTATAGGCGGATACTCTATAAAACCTAACTCACAATTTCAATTTGGCCCAAAATTAGATTTTACTCTTTTTGGATTAGCTAATAAAGAAATTAATACCATTNTAAGGAATACGGGCTATATACAAGTTAATAATACAAGCTTTTATAGTAATGTTAAAGTCTCTTTTCAAAATATTTGGCTAGGTCTAAGACCTACATTTTTTGCTATATTCCAACCTACANAAGCCATTAATATTTTAGGTAATATTGGTTACTCACTTAATACCTCTTTAGCAAATATTGGTTTTAGCGGTAGGGATATAAATGGTGAGCAAACCTCTGCCGTAGAAAATATAAATGTCGAAAATTTAACTTTTGACATTATCACCCCTAGTGGAGTAATTAATCCAAAAAAAAAAAATCTAAAATAAAATTTGATGGATGGTATTANTCTTTAGGAATTGGAATAAAATTTAATAACTTAAAAAAAAATAAATGATCAAAAAAATAACCCCACTAATCACTCTACTATATATCTTGTCTTTTCCTTCTTGTAATGAGATAAAAGAGGAAAATATAAATCAAAAAAAAAAATACTCTTCAAAGAAAATCCCCTAACGAAAGGCAAGTAGATCGCTTTGCAGATATTCAAATATTAAGATACGAAATCAAAGATTTTGATTCACTTTCATTGTCACAAAAGCAGTTGGTCTATTTCCTTTCTCAAGCAGGATTAAGTGGAAGAGATATCATTTATGATCAAAATAACGCTTATAATTTAGAAATTAGAAAATGCTTAGAAGAAATTATTAAGGGCTANAAAGGAGATAAAGAAAGTGACCAGTGGTATTTATTTATGACTTATGCAAAGCAAGTCTGGTTTGCTAACGGAATTCACCACCACTACGGAATGGAGAAATTCTCTCCAAAATTTACNCAAGAATATTTCGCTCATCTTTTGGAAGCTACTGGAGAGAGTATCAGTTTAGATGCGATAGCTACTATTTTTAATAAGGATATTGACAGCAAAAGAAAAGTAAAAGATCCCAGTGTAGATATGATTGTAGCTTCAGCCAATAATTTTTATGGCGAAGGTGTTACTCTTTCTATGGTAGAAAATTTTTATANAGCAAAAATAGACACCCTAGATCCTTACCCCATAGAGTATGGTCTGAATTCAACAATGGTGTTAATAAATGACTCTCTAAAAGAAGATGTATGGAAGTCTGGAGGCAAGTATGGTAAAGCAATTGATAAGATAATTTATAATTTAAAAATGGCTTCCAATTTTGCAGAAAATCAGGATCAAAAAGCGGCTATTGATAAACTTATAGAATATTATCAAACTGGCGATTTGAGAACATGGGATGAATATTGCATTCTTTGGGCAAAATCTACTGAAGGTGATATAGATTGGATTAATGGATTTATAGAAGTTTATGGAGATGCTATTGGGAAAAGAGCGTCNTATGAAAGTATCGTTCAAATTACCGATTTTGAAGCATCAAAACAAATGCAGGTAGTGACCCAAAATGCGCAATGGTTTGAAGATAATTCACCTTTAATTGAAAGTCATAAGAAAAAAGATGTGAAAGGAGTGAGCTACAAAGTAGTTCAAGTAGCCAGTGAGTCAGGGGATGCTTCTCCTTCCACTCCTATAGGGGTTAATTTGCCTAATAATAATTGGATAAGGCAGAAACATGGCTCTAAGTCTGTTAGTCTTGGGAATATTATTGCTGCCTATGATAAAGCTTCGGGACCAGGAATGCTAGAAGAGTTTGCCCATGATAGTTTAGAAATGGAATTAGCCAATCAACACGGTTATTTAGCTGGGAAACTTCATACTGCTCTTCACGAAGTTGTTGGACATGCTTCTGGGCAAATTAATCCAGGTGTAGGACAACCTTCAGAAACATTAAAAAATTATGCAAGTACTCTAGAAGAAGCTAGAGCAGACTTAGTTGGGTTGTATTATATAATGGATAAAAAATTAATTGAGTTAGGACTAATAGAGACTTTGGATGTTGGAAAAGCATCTTATGATAATTACATTAGAAACGGCATGTTAACTCAACTCATAAGAATNGATTTAGGTAAAAAAATTGAAGAAGAGCATATGCAAAATAGACAACTAGTCGCTTCCTGGGCTATAGAAAAAGGAGCCACAGAAAATGTAATTGAAAAAATAGTAAGAAATGAAAAANTATATTACGAAATAACTAATTATGAAAAACTAAGATCTATTTTTGGGGAACTTCTTAAAGAAATACAAAGAATCAAATCGGAGGGAGACTACCAAGCCGGTATGGAGCTAGTCGAAAACTATGGGGTTAATGTAGATTATAAAACACATGAACAAGTTTTAATGAGAGTAAAANCCCTAGACATAGCACCATATGGTGGTTTTGTNAACCCTATTTTTGTTCCATTATTNAATGATCAGGGAGANGTAATAGATATAAAAATCGAAAACACACAAAATTTTGAAGAGCAAATGATGTATTATGCTGCTCAATATTCTAACCTAAAATAACCTANCTTAAAGCGACCAAGAAAAACAAAGAAGACCTTCTGAAGCATAATTTGAATTGGGGCAATTATCCGTTTTAAACTTGGAACAATTTCCACAATTAGAGGTTTTATTAAGAGATTTTTTGTAATTGTGATCACTACAATAGTTATCTAAATTGACACTGAGATCATGTTTTTTACACGAAAACGAAGCTGTTAGGTTTTCGCAGTTAAAACACACATTATTGGAAGACAAAGACATATTTAAATTTTTGTTNAACAAATTTAAACAAATCATAAACAAAACGAAAGATCATNTAATGTTTTTATTTAATTTATTATCATTCTAAATAAGATGTTGGATTATAAAAAAAGGAGAAGTATTTCTTTTAAATTAAATTTTAATTATGACAATAAAACCTTGTGGGAAGTCATAAGCGCTCCAAATAATCTAGAACTGTTTCATCCATATTGTAAAAGCAACAATACTATAAGTTGGGAGAAAGATCATTATTCTGATGAAATAATTTATTTAAATAATAAAAAGTATAAAAGGGTCTTTTTAAAATGGAATAAGAATTCAGGATATGAACTTCTAATAAGTAACCTTCAAGATAAAAAATCTTATGTTATTTGGGAAATTACAGAAACTGACAATTTAAAATCCAACCTTCGTATAACTATTTATCCTCATTTGTTAGCAACTTGGCCTAAGATGCTCTCCTATTTACCATTCAA